>NZ_BAABRO010000005.1:0-300000 GCF_039545035.1 Novipirellula caenicola | reverse complement strand
GCGAAACGAATCATAGTCGGTTGCTTGACCGCCATAAAAGCTTTCGAGTCGCTGGGCGTGCGTTTCACCTCGCACCCGGTGAAACAGCAAATGCCAAAGGACTCGTAAATCGGACCGACGCGACGGCGTTGACGAAACGTGCGGCAGCGACTGGCTCATGCGGCAACCCCTGTGGCGTTGGACGTGGCGGCGAGATCGGCGATGTAGAAACTGCCATAGGTATGAACGCGGTCGCGGGCATGCAGCTCGCCGGCCAAGTCGTGTTGATAGTTCAGCAATTCACCCAGCTGGACCGATTGCCCTTCGGCGGTGACGCGTAGTGGATCGACAAAATCAACGTCCAGTGCCGCACTTCGCCATAACACGCGGCTGCGGGCCGCCGCCCGATTGACAATGCTCTGCCATTCACTTGCTAACAACTCGGGATACCGCGAGTAGAGCCAATCCATGTGATCGAGCAGCACAAAGCGAGAAATCGGTTGGTCGTGCTTCGATAGAAAGCCTTCGACGGTATCGGTTTGAGTATGGACTCGGTCGACCAACCCCTTTTTAAGTTGCTCAAAGTTTTGCGATTTAAGGTATTCAGGACAACACTGAGGCGTGTATTGACCGGTCAGATAGACACGCCAAAAATAGTTGTCTCGCAGTGGAATCCGTTTGAATACCGTTTCAATGCGATCTTGAATGAACCCGCTCACCCCGCCTGGGTAATCTTGGTCCAGTTGGTTTCGTTGACTGCGAGGAACCCCCAGCATCGCCATCGTGGTATCGCGTCGCAGTATCCAGCGAAGCGGTTTGTTCCAAAGTCGCCGGTTGATTTCGTGTTGGTCATAGATTTCGTGTTGCTGTTCAACTGATTTGGCCGCCAGGATGGTTTCGATTGATTCGCGTAGACCTGGTGATCGATTCAAATAGCCGTTAATCATCCACGCGAACAGCCCGCTGGTACCACGAAAATAGAAACTGCTGCGACTCGACTTTCCGTCAAAAAAGTCGGTGCGTCGATCCCATACGGTGCAGTATTGAGGATCGAGTTTTGGGCGAATCGCGTCATGATAAAGGGCGTTCCAATCGGAATGTTGGCCACGTCCAAAGACTTGAAAGAAGTCGTCAAAATCGATCGTTTTGATCGCTGCGATCTTGAGTTCCAATAGCGCGTTTTGCAGCGGATTCATATCCACGGCATAGACGCTTTTCGGCGACTGCAATGCATAGTCCAGTGCATTGCAACCAGCCGAGGTGATCACCAAAACGGAATCGTCCGAAGTCAACGCGAGTGCTTCGCGATCAATCCGTGGGTCTTCCCAGCAGGTGTTGTAGACAAGGTTTCGTCGATGCACCGCGGAAAAGCATTTTTGTCCAATCCATTCGGACCATTTTGGGGCAACCATCAAAAAAACTCTTTCGAATCGAGATCTAGAGATCGAGGCGAGATTAGGCGGCAACCTCTTCCGCCATGACGTTTTCAAGGCAAGGTTCCAGCGGCAGTTTCCGGTTCGGTAGATCCAGCAACACATCTTCGCCGTAACGCTGTAGCAAGTGGATACGTCCATCGTTGGACTCGACCAACGCGGTACAGTTTTCCACCCAGTCACCGGTGTTGCAGTACACCATGGAATCGTTTGACACGATGTCGGGGGTGTGGATGTGGCCACAGATCACACCGTTACAATCTCGCAGGCGAGCGTGTTGCAAGATCTTGGCTTCGTAGCTGCTAATGAAACGAACACATCGTTTGACGCGGTCTTTCAAGATCGCACAGATGCCGTAGGGATTGCGGTCTTCGCCAAGCAGGATGCGGTGGAACCACCAATTCGCACTCAGGCAGGCATCGTAAAAGACCGAACTGCCTCGCGAGGCCCATTGGGCTCGCGTTTCAAACACGTCGAACAAATCACCATGTGTGACGAGGAATCGCCAACCGCCGAGTGTTTCAAAAACAAATTCGTTGTCGACTTCGAATTTCGGCAGGTCGGTTGGCAAGAACGCTCGCAGTGCCGGATTCCTCAAGAAGGAATCGTGGTTGCCGGGGATGTAGTGAATCTTTGTGCCCTGTTGGGACAAATTGACCAGATGCGAAATGATCTCGTCACAATCACGCGGCCAATACCAACCGGTATTGATCTTCCACGTGTCAATGAAATCGCCAACGATGTAGAGCGACTCGGGCTTGAATTGACGAAGGAACGTAAGGAATTTGCGAGACTGCGAATGCTTGCACCCTAGGTGAACGTCACTTACCAATAGTGTCCGCACCGGTGTCGCATTGGCTACGTCCATGCCATTGTCCTGTTTTACGGAGGAGCATTGCGTGTGAACGCTTTCTCTGGTGAGAAGGCATCACCATTTCCACTTGCCCGAGATATTAGAGAACGCTTGTTTAGATTGGGTGAAACGCCAGCGCAGGTTCTCAGAAGTTTTTCGCCCGCCGCAGACGGGAGATTGCCGCTCATTCGGGGCATTGGCCGGAGGCTCGAAACCCGTGGGGCTCGAGGGCATCGGGGAGGGGAACGTTGATGGAGACACGTCTTTTTTGCCCACTTTCGCGGTTTGCGGACAACTCGTCTTGGTTCGGCTAGACTAGGGCTCCGTCAAGTTTTTGTTTTCGAGGTCTTGCTGAAGTCTCACCTTGAATCGGTTTCCGCAGGTTCAGCCTGGACTTCAACAAAGAGGCAATATTTTCCATGATCGTTCGCATTTTCAGTTACGTCGCCGTTGTGGTTTTGGTGTTCGCCCAACTTGCTTTCACATCGACGTTGGTCGCGGAAGTGGTCACGTGGCCCGAATTTCGAGGGGAGCACGGAGACGGTCGCGCCGATGACGCGGATCTGCCCACCGCAATTGATGCTTCGGTCGTTCAGTGGAAAACGGCGATTCATGGAAAAGCTTGGTCTTCGCCAGTGGTTTGGGGTGACGCGATTTGGTTGACCAACGCGTCGGATGACGGCAAACAGATGTCCGTTGTTTGCGTGCAGCGGACAACCGGCAAGGTGCTGCATGATGTGGTTGTGATCGAAAACGAAACGCCCGAGTTTTGTCATCCGATGAACAGCTATGCATCGCCGACGCCTGCGATCGAAGCGGGACGTCTGTACGCTCATTTCGGCAGCTATGGCACCGTTTGTGTCGATACGTCCGATGCGTCAGTGATCTGGCGACGCCACGATTTGAAGTGTGACCATTTTCGTGGCCCCGCATCGTCACCGATTTTGCATGAAGGAAAACTGTTTGTCGCCTTTGATGGTGTGGACGTCCAGTTTGTCGTGGCGTTTGACAAAGATACCGGCGACACCGTGTGGCAATCAAAACGCGAAATTGATTATGGCACCGATGTCGGCGACCGGATGAAGGCGTATGGAACGGCTGAAGTGATCCGCGTCGGTGACCAAGAGCAATTGGTCTATCCCAGTGCCGTGGCGACGATCGCGTATGACCCGCAAACCGGCAAGCCGTTGTGGACGGTTTACCACGATGGCATGAATGCGTCGGCGCGACCGATCTACGTCAATGGATTGGTGTTGATCACCAACGGCATGGGCGGCATCGTGGCGGTGCGGCCGGATGGGACCGGCAACGTCACCAAGACTCACGTCGCATGGAATTCGACCAAAAGTGTCGCCAAGAAATCGTCACCGATTGTCGTCGATGGATTGGTCTATATGGTTACGGACGACGGGATTGTGACTTGCCGCGAGCTCGAAGATGGAAAGATGGTTTGGCAAAAACGCGCCGGCGGTTCGTACGCGGCATCGCCGATTTATGCCAGCGGCCGAATCTATTTGTTCAGCATCGAAGGCGTGATTACGACGCTAAAGGCTGGGCGTGAATTTGAGGTGCTGGCGGAAACAGAACTCGGTGATGGGTTCATGGCATCGCCTGCGGTGGTGGACGACCAATTGATCCTGCGAAGCAAGTCAGCACTGTACAGCATCGCAAAGTAATCCAATGTCGTTGATCGCTCCGCGATCATGACGGAATTCAGTTTCCCTGTCGTGGGCAAGCTTGTAGTTACGGAAGCTCCCCCGCTCACGCGTTTTAAAGTTGCGTTTTTAGATGTTTCCCGGGGCCAAAGGTCCATCAATTTGCCTAGCCACTCTATATGAATCCGAGCAAACGGCCGGGCCGTTGGCCCTTCCATTCATTGGTTTTCTCGGTCCCAGCCCGTTGGGGCTGGGCTGGGTAAACGTGCGGGGCTTTGCCCCTAAAGACAATCACGCAGTTTTAAAACCTACGCGTCGCTTTGGGATCGCAATGGCGACGCGCTAGCTTGAATCACGACGCTTGCTAAGCGTGAACGCTACCGTGATCGATTGCGAAGGTTCCGTTCAAAGCGGATCCGGCAACCGATCGGAACCGTTTCCGTGATCGTGGGTTTATTGCCGGCCAGCACCGCTTCGATGGCGCGAATCACATGCGGCTCGGTGACGTTTTTGCCATCGGGGCTATCGTCCAGCGATCCCATGTAGACGATTTTGCGGTTCTCATCGAGCACAAAAAATTCAGGCGTGTATTTGGCTCCGAACGCCTTGGCGATCTGTTGCGATTCGTCAAAGAGGTAGGGGAAGTTGAATTTCTTTTCTTTGGCTCGCTGTTTCATCGCCGGCATCAGGTCCTCTTCGACCTTGTTGACATTGATTGCGACAACTGCCACCTCTGAGGCTGCAAATTTTTGCTGCATTGCAATCAATCGGTCTTCGGCGTCAACCGCGTAGGGACAACTGCTGCAGGTGAATGCGACCACGACGACTTTCTTGTCCTTTAGGTCGTCAAGCGAATGCAATTGATCGTCGGTGCCTGGCAAGTTGGCCCAGGCCGGCGCGTCATCATGGATGTTGATCGTGGTGTTGAATTCACCTGCATTCAGTAACCCGGTCGAGTAGCAGAGTGCCAACAAGATCCATGCGGCTGCGGAGGTGAGGTGCAAAAATAGACGCGGCATGGCAGAAGCTTCTGTGGGAAAGAAAGAGAGTGTGGATGGATGAACGAGTTGGTTCCGCAAAGGCGACCCGCGAATCGCAGAGACGATGGCCGCTTACAGGTGCACTGGCAGAAATCGTTTCTGTTCGTCGGCAGCGATTGCGGGCATGGGATCGACCCAAGGAATGGACTCGCCGGCGGCCAGATAATCGCTGACCGTTTTTTTGAACGTGGGCACGATCCGCTGAAGCAGTTCTCGTTCGCTGCCCGCGATTTGCTCGATCCCTTCGATGTTGGCGACTCGCCCTTTTTTGCGTCCATCGGGAAGGGTGGAAACGTAGACGACGCATCCAAACGTGGGAACATCCGCCGAAGCAGCGGTGGGCAACGAGCGGGACGTGGTGGGAGGATTGGGCTTCATCATGAAATGGGTGTGAGAACGGGGCGTTGCGGGAGGGGTTTCTTCGACATGCGGCAATCAAGCGGCCAATTACCAAGCAGTCTGTGTCCGAAATTCTAACATCTGGCGGAATCGTGGCGAGCCAAAAAACGATTCGCCGATTCGTCGCAGTTTCCCCCCGCGACTTGCGTTTACAATAGATAACTCACTGCGAGCCAGCGACCTCACGACGCATCCCCCCGAAAAACGAACTGCGAAGCGTATCCATGACATTTTGGCCTCACCGATTTCGATGTTTCCGTCAAGTTTGCCACGCAGTGCTGGTGTGGAGCTTGGTGGGTGTCGCCGGAATGATGGTGTCGGCCGACGAACCCGATGCAGCAGTGGATAACGCAGCGAATGATCAGGCGACGAATGATCAGGCGGCCCATGATCAGCCAGCGGTTGCGACGACCGAGCAATTGATCGCAGAGGTTCGTCCGTCGCTGGTGACGATTCGAGTGCAAGGACGTGATGGAGATCCGCTTGGGATTGGCACGGGGTTTGTCATCGATGGCGGCGGTTTGATCGCGACCAACATGCACGTTATCGGCGAAGGGCGTCCGTTTACGGTCGAGACTTCGGGGGGACGTAAGTTGCCGGTCCTTTCGATCGAGGCGTCGGATTCGGCGAATGACTTGGCGATCGTTCGCGTCGATGTGGGGAAAGAGCATTTGTCGGCACTGACGCTGTCCGAAGCGGAGCTACCACCCCAGGGCAAGCGAGTGTTGGCGTTTGGTAATCCGTTGGGGCTGCAAGACAGTGTGGTCGAAGGGATGGTTTCGGCGGTACGCGAAATCAGTGGTCGCGAAATGATTCAACTCGCGATGCCCGTGCAGCCGGGCAACAGCGGAGGTCCGGTCGTGGACACCCAAGGCAACGTGCTCGGCATCGTCAACATGAAGTCCGCCGTCGACGACAATCTCGGTTTTGCCATTCCGATCGATGATTTGAAGCCACTGCGTGAGAAAACAAATCCGATCACGATGGATCGCTGGGTGCGACTGAGTGGGCTAGATGAAAGCGAATGGGAAATCGTGTTGGGCGGATCGTGGCAGCAACGCGGAGGCGTGATCTCGGCAAGCGGCACCGGCAAAGGATTTGGCGGTCGGTCATTGTGTTTGTCCACTGCGGCGGTCGGCGACCCACCGTATGACATCTCGGTGTGGGTGCGACTTGACGATGAATCGGGCGCAGCGGGGATTGCATTTCATAGTGACGGCGGCGATCGACATTACGGTTTTTATCCAAGCAATGGCAAAATGCGGTTGACCTGTTTCTTAGGTCCTTCGGTCTATTCGTGGCAAGTGCTTAGCGACGTGCGAAGCAAGCACTACTTGGCTGAGCAATGGAATCATTTGCGAGTGCGAGTCGAAGAGGGACGGATGAAGTGTTATGTCAATGAACATTTGGTGGTCGAATCGACGGATACGCAATTGACAAAGGGGCGTGTCGGGATCGTCAAATTCCGCGATACCAAGCCCGAGTTTCGCCGGTTTAGCGTCGGTCCCGATCTGGCTTCGCCGCCGCTCAGCACGACGGTGACCGATTGGATCGCGAGCCTGGGCAAGGAGGACAACCATGCGGGCGACGTCGATCAAGCCTATGTCGACACGCTAGCTGCCAGCGGTGATGTCGTCTCGAGAGAACTGAGACGTCGAGCGGTGGAACTAGATGAAGAGGCGAAGCAGATGAAGCATCTGGCAAGCGATGTGCTGCGTGCGCCTTTGTTGGCTCAGCTTGGCGAGTTGTTCGCGAAGCAGCCGGATGCCGCCGACCATTCGGCAAGTCGACTTGTCAGAGGCGCATTACTGATCTCGGCGATCGAGAACCCGCAGGTCGATGTGGCAGCCTACGAAGCCAAGCTGGACAAAATGGCGAGTGAGATTGCCGAAGGTTTCACGGCCGAGGATGACGAGCGTCAGAAACGCCAAATCCTTGACCAGTATCTGTTTCGCGAGAATGGCTTTCACGGCGGTCGTGCCGAGTATTATCATCCCGCCAACAGTTTCTTGGATCGCGTGATCGATGATCGCGAAGGGTTACCGATCACGTTGGCAATTTTGTACATCGATCTTGGCCGTCGGCTTGGTTTGCACATGGAAGGGATCGGATTGCCGGGGCACTTTGTCGTGAGACAGCGGATGGAGTCGGGGGAAACAGAATTAATTGATGTGTTTGATGGGGGCACGCCGTTAAGCGACGAAGCGGCCGACGAGTTGGTTCGGCAGTTCGCTGGTCGAGCGATTGCCCCGTCGGATCTTCAATCCCAAAGCGACCTCGATATTCTGACTCGTGTGCTCAATAATCTGATTGGCATCGCGACTCGTGATCAGGACCTCGATGCGATGTTGCGGCGAACGGATATGTTTGTGACGCTGCATCCCGACGAGAATCGATATCGTTTCATGCGAGCTCAACTGCGGGCCATCTCCGGCCGAACCGCAAGAGCACGGGAGGATCTTGACGAACTGCTTCGCCGTGAGCCTAATGGGATCAATGGACTTCCGATTCGCGAACTGAAAGCATCGCTGCAACCCGATCGTGAAGATAACTGAAAACGGTTCTCGGAATGTCGAAACGGAGGCGGCGGTGTCCAGTCCGCGATGTTCGTGTAGAGGTTGCCGTGACCTGCGTTATCGTGGTGGTTAGGAGGGATTTCGCTGCAGTGGCAAGTAAACTCTGTCCAAGCGAAGTGCAGCGAGGTTACAATGTCGTTGGAGGGGTGGTCTCATCCCTATTGTGTGGTGTCGATTCCGTGCTGACTCTCCGTACCCCGTTGCATGACATGAAGTCCACCAAACGAAAACCGAATATCGAGTCGTTCGTTAGTGAAGCAGAGTCGCGTTTGGCGACAACCCATCAATTGGTAGAGGATATGGCAAAGGGGAACCCCCGCGCAGAAAAGCCGAGTGAAGAGGACGGCTCGACGAACGTTCGCAGTGCAAAGCCGGCGAACAGCCGGAGCGTCGTCGTTCGTGCGACCGAGGGGCTCGTTCGTTTGGAACAGCAGCGTCGTCGCCGAGCCCTGCTGCGGTCCCTTCTCGTTCTCTGCATCGTGCTGGCGATTGGATACGCCATCCATTACGGATTGAGCACTTGGTTGGGGATGGATCCGATCACTCACGTCTGGGAACTGATCCGAGTTCGACTGCCGTTTGACAAGGAAGCCTAGCTCGTTTTCGCATGACGCGACGCTCGATTACCGCCGCCGCATCGGTGACCGAGGGTAGTAGTGCGAGGTGTTTTGGAAGGTAGCGGCTTGCGAGGCGGCTCCGATGCCGGTCGTCATCCGTTCACGAATCTGGTTGTCGACGATCTCCGCGACTTGGTCCTGGCTGATCAACCGTTGCCGTTGTGATTCAGCGTAGTAAGACGGACGCGTTCGGGTGATGTAGTCGTTGTAGATTTCACGCGGTCGCACGAACGTGTAATAGTTCGGAAGCCCGGTCCCGTTGAACTGCCGGTAAAACAGATACGGGCTGAACGTCGGCCGTGCCGGATAGTAGTGAGCTGGTTGCTGAGCGTTCGCACTGGACGCATTTCCGCCAAGCAGGAACCCTGCGGCGACACAAACGGCAAGATAGAATTTTTTCATTGCTATCAAAGCTACGTAAAAGGGAGTCGGAATGACGACAGTGCATCTGCCGGCGAGATCAGCGTGATCTTTTCTGGGCTTGTTAGCGGTATCGACCGCCAAGCCCCCCAAGCATCGACATTTCCCGCCTGCCCACTGCGAGATCCACGAGAGAGGATCGTGTCCTATTACGATTGTAGTGACTGCGGCCAGTTTTCGTGTTTGAAAATCGACACGTGGCAAACGATCCGATTTGCAGGATGTTGCCGGCAGGTCGATCAGGATCGGATTTCCGAAAGGGAAACCTCGATGCGAGGTGTGCGTGTTTGGACCACGAATTGCGTTTCGCAACGCGCGACCCATTCCGTGAGATATGCATAAATTCTCGGACTTATTCGTGCCTCACAACCGCGGATGGATTAAGCTAAAAGACCCCAATAGAGTGGGGTCAGGATCAAAGTCAAATTCTTCTCCCAATGTTTCGAGTGATCTGAGATGGCGAATGCAAGTGCGAGTGAGTTGAGTCAAGTGACTGAGTATTTCTCAGCGCTGAAAGACACGATCGATCGTTGCGATCTTGACGAGTGGCAAGCGGCAATCGATTTGATTGATCAGACATGGAAGGCGGATGCGCAAACGATTGTGTTTGGCAACGGCGGCAGTGCATTAGCGGCGCAGCATGCGGTGACCGATTGGAACAAGACGTTGTACCTTGCCTCGGGACGTCGTTTCCGCGGAATCTGTTTAGCGGAGAACATGGGGATTTTTTCGGCGTATGCCAACGACGTCAGCTACGACGACGTCTTTCTAGAGCAGCTGCGGCCGATCGTTTGCGAAGGCGACTTGGTGGTGGCGATTTCGGGCAGCGGGAATTCTGAGAACGTCGTCCGCGCGGTGAAGTTCGCGAAGGACCAAGGCGCCAAGGTGATCTGTTTGACCGGATTTGACGGAGGCAAGATTCACGCGTTGGCGGACATCAATGTCCACGTGCCCATCCACGACATGCAAGTCGCCGAGGACATGCATGTCGTTTTCATTCACAACGCGTTGAAAAACTTGACACGTCCCAGCGACGACAAATTGTCGTAGCGTTGCGGTGCGATGAAGAAAATCGTCGCACGGATGAATCACCCGTGCGACGACAAGCAATACGTCAAGTTATTGCATCAGATTTGGGAACGCTTCGATCGCAGACGAATCGTCCTGCACCGATGATAACGTTGCCAGCAGCACATCCACTGATTCTGGATCCAGAGCCGTAGTGTCAGAGAAACTGGCTTGTTGTCTCTGCTCTGCACTGGAAGACGACCCTATCGCAGAGGAACCTGTTTCATCGATTGGAGCAACCGGTTTGCTCGTTTCCGCCGCTTCGTTGACGAACGATCGCAATGCGGATTGCATCTCAATTCCAGCGGTTCTAGCAGCAACAGCGACTTCACTACTGGATGCAAGTGCCGCCACGAAATTGCTCGGCTCGTCTTTCGTTCGTAAGCCTGCATCCGCGTTCGTTTGCACCGAATCGACGACATAGATCGCGTCCAACGAACGTGTGATCCCGTGAGTAGCGCCTGCATACAGCAGGGTCATTGTGTTAGCGGGATCGCTCGCCGAGTAAGCAATGACATCGTTGCCAGTCGCAGTGGTACCCGAGGCAGTTACATTCCCCAACGTCGTGACAAACACTTGGTTCGACTCTGGGTCGACGGATACGCCGGTGATGTTTTCCCGTGACGTTTTCAATCCAAGGTCTTCGCCGTTCTGCAGCAATTGCCAGCTTCCAGCCGTGTTGTCCCCTAATGCATCCGGGTTAAACACCACGAGGTCCGATTGGGTTCCGCTGAATCCGGGAACCTTGAATCTTCCTGTGGTGCTGAGGATTAGGCTTCCCTCGGCGTTCATGCTGATTCCATCCACGTTTTCGTAGTAGGTCGTCAGTCCTACGTCCGAACCGTCAAAGTACATTTCGAAGGTTCCGGCAGTGGTATCGCCGGTTTCGGTTGGAACGAAGCGAACAATATCCGCAGGAGCGACCGTCCCGAGTCCTGCAAGCTTGGTGTTGGCATTGAAACTCATCAAGACGCTGCCGTCGGCCAGCAGGTGAAATGCGTCCACGTCGCTACGAATGCCCATGTCCGAGCCGTCAAAGAACATTCGCCAAGCTCCGGTTCGCGTGTCATGAACGAAAATATCTTCGTCCGCGAAGTTCAAATCGCCTACGGATACACGGCTCTGCGAACTCATGTAGATTACTTTGTCACCGAACACTTCGGTGCCAGTAAATTTGCCATGTTGAATGCCATCGAGTGCGGATTGTTCGATTTCGGTCAACGGGTTCGCGTCATTGCGGATCGCGGTGGCGACGAAAACACTGGTGGCAACCGATGGGTTTCCAGCAGCCAACGAAAGCGTATTGTCCGAAACGGAGATGGCGGCTTGGATGCCGTTGGATGGCTCTGTGTAGAGCGACCAGTCACCGGACGAATCGGCGCCGAACACGCCATTGTTCAGCACAATCCTCTGTTCGTTGTCGATCGTTTCACCGGCCAGATGCAGGTTGCCGACCGTGCTGATGACCAAGCGGCCATCGGGTGTGAAGTCAATTTCATCAATGTCGCCGCTGGTGGGATTCAGACCAACGTCGGATCCGTCAAGAAACCACTCGAGCGTTCCAGCTGTTTTCGTCCCGAGACCGGTCGGTGTGAATTTCAAGATGTCCGAATCACGGACCAGCCCAAGCTCTCTTGAATAGCTGTTGGTATCCAGGCTCAGCAGAATATTGCCATCCTCTTGCACATAGAATGCGTTGACATCCCAGCGGGACAGTCCCACCTGAGAGCCATCGAAGTAGAGCGACCATTCGCCGGTGCTAGTATTCAGCGCCAGAATGTCTTCGTCCGCGTAGGGAATATCACCAACGACCCCGTTGGTCGAAAAGCTGACGTAAGTAATTTCGCTGGTTTCTGACGGAGGCGTAGGGTTGTCTCCGTCGTCGGGCTGCTTGACCCCTTTGCCGTTGATCGTGATCGCGACACTCGCCTGAGTGCTGGCGCCGTGCCGATCGGTGACTTGATAGGCAAGGGTTTGCACCTCCTGTTGTCCCACTAACAAATCGTCAAATTGGTCAGCCGGATCAAAGCGGAACTGGCCGTGACCGAGATCCACGAACTGACCACGCGACGGTGAGGTCAACCATTCGTAGCTCAGTGAGTTTGCGTCGTCGTCACTATCAATATCGTCAGCGATCACGGCATGGACCACCGCCGATGCATTGCCATCGATTGAAAACGCGAGGTCGTCCGCAGTCGGCGCGTCGTTGCTACCGTTGATTTGGAATGAAATGACGGCCGAATCGGTTTCGTAGCCGTCGCTGACCGTGTACTGAAAACTCTCGGTCAGAAAATCATTTTCCGTCAGCCTCTGCACTTCGCGTGAAAACAGATCGAGCGAATACGAATAGGAGCCGTCGCGATCCCACTGCAGCGATCCAAAATTGCCAGCCACCGGAGTACCAAACGGGTTTGTGACTCCTTCGACTTGGACCACGCTGAGGGTTTGGTTGCCATTGGCATCTTGATCATTGCCGAGCAGATTGCCACTGATTGCGTTAAGCCGATCTTCGCTCAGTTGGGCATGGTCGTCCGATGCCACGGGCAATGCATTGACAAAGACGCTTGTCGAATCGGCATTGTTTCGCGAGTTGGACTCGGTCGTGCTAGTCGTTACCTGTGACTCAAGCGACAGCGTACCCGGCTGCGTCGTGGTGACTCGAATCTCAATCTGCTTGGACGCGCCGCTAGCCAAGTTGCCAACCTCGGTGGTAATGACTCCGTTTCCACTGGAGCCATTATTAGACGCTTCACTGACCCATCCAGAGCTGGCTGTGGTGGTGACGACCACGTTTTGCGCAGTCACCGCGCCTTGGTTGCTAACCGTGACGGTGTAAACCGTGTCATCACCAAGCGTCACGGACCCATCTTGGTCCGTCAACGCGACTAGCACGTCTGCCATTTGCGGTGCTTGATTGTCGACGGTGAGATTGAAAATATCCGAAGTGAAACTTCCGCGGCTATCAAACGCGGTGACCTGGATCGCGGTGGTGCCGGCGGCGATCGGGGTTCCCGTGATCACGCCGGTCTCAACATCGATGTCGATCCAGTTAGGCAAGACGCCGCCATTGCGAGGTGCGATCGAATAGGATAGATCGCTGCCATCCTCGGCATCTTGGAAGTAACTCGAGATATCGAAGTCGAACGAGGCGTTGCGATGGACCGTGGTGTTTGGGATAGCGGAAACCAGGCTGGGCGTCTGGTTCACCGGATTGACGGTAATGTCAAAATAATCGGTGGCGGTTGCCCCATAACGGTCTCTCGCGGTGAGCTGAATCGAGATCGTTCCGGCGTCCGAATGCGATGGAGTTCCTGTGAAATACCCTTCGCCGCCATAAAATTTGAGCCACGATGGCAATGCTTGCCCGTTGGTTTGCCGCGCCGTAAAGGTTAGCGTGTCATTGGCATCGGTGTCCACGAAGTGACGTTTGCCGACATAGGCAAAATTCTCGTTGACGACGATATTTTCTGCTTCGGATCCACCTCCGATCAAGTACTGCCAAGCGCCCGTGAAACCTTCGGTGCCTGCAGCTCCATTGTTAAAGGCAATGTTTCCTTCTAGTGTGGAGTTTTTCAAACTTGCGGCACTGGATCCATAGACTTTGATGCCATGCCGGAATTGGTTGAAAAGGATGTTGTCAGCGAAGACACGGGTGTAGTCTTCGTTCTGCGCATAGATTCCTTGTCCGTGTTCTCGGTCAGGCCCCGACCATCCGTTGTTGTAGATCAGCGATCCGTAAACCTCGCCCCCGTCGGCGGTTGCCCAATACCCGAGACCTTTGTTTAGATCGTGAATTTCCCAATTGATGATCTTGACGTGATCCCCTTTGACGTTGATGTTTCCCCGATTGATGTTCGCGGGCCACGATCCGGGAATATTGGTCGTGCGTGACGACAGATCGCTCGAGAAAACCTCGAATCCTTGATAGTAGGTGTATTGTCCACCGACGGTGATCAGTTCCGCGTTGAGTGGCGTTCCATTGTTTAAGTCAATGATCACCTCTTCGCCTGGACGTTCTCGCACGTAGATAGGGTTATCGGCAGTACCCGAAAGCGTGCTGGTGAATTTGCCGCGGTAGGTCCCGCCCATGATCCAAATCGTGTCCCCCGGCGATACGCTCGAGGGATGACTCATCGCGGTTTGCATATCCCAAGGATTGCTCTGGCTACCATTGCCCTGCGGCGTCCCATCGGGCGAAACATAGAACTCATTTCCGCTAGCGGGAACCGGATCGGCCTCGGACAGAATCAGGAAACTACCGAATTCTTTGTCGACCACCAATGGAGCGACGGGGTTGTGTCCGATGGGCACCGGCGAGACTCGGTCGACCATCGGAACTGAGACTGCGTTGCCATCGTAGACGCCGGAAACAACCGGAGTACCTTTGAGGTCGAGGACGTCGTAGATTTCAAATGCTGCACCGACCTGAACCACTTCCGACAAATCAAGCTCGACATGATCAAGTCGGTCCCAGTTGTAAACGACTGCGTTACCACGTCCGGGTTCGTATTGGTTAGGACGTACGTCGACGACCGTTCCATGGACGGTGTTGGTTAGCGTGCTATTGGCATCAAGACCCGTGCGATCTTTCCATTGGTCCCATGTGATGACGGAGCCATTGTAATTGTACGCTCGACGTGTATCGGAGACGTAGCTGTTGTTATCCCAGACATAATCTTGCGGAGAAACGCCTGAGGGAATGTCAGTCAATTCGAGAACACGATAGGGATCATCGTTCATCACCGTGTTGCCGGTAAAGGTGATGTCTTCCCATGCTCCGAGGAACTGAACTCCACTGGCAAAATAGTTATCCGTCGCCTGAATATCGGTCCCTCCGGACCCGTAACCAAAGACGACTCCGGTCGTCGGTAACAGATTGAAGGTGAATGGAATTTCGGCCCCCAAGGTCAGATCCGCAATTGGGGCGGCGATCTGAGGTGGTTGGTTGCCGCCAGCCAGAAGTAACCGAGGTTCAAGCCGCTCAAGTAGTTGGCGTCGCTTGTTTTGGTGCCGCGAAACGCGCCGGCGCAATCGTTTGTCCGAGGATAACCTGATCTGCATTCGCTCTCTCCTAGTGATAGGAGCCTATCGAAGAAAAGGGGCTTAGGTGGCCTAACGGTGGCCGAAGAGCGTCGCATTCTACGCATTGTGAGGGATGGCACCAGACCAGTTTGACTAGGTAGAGCGGGGCGGTTGCTGCACCCCTCTTGCTGTGTTCTTAAAGAGGTAGACTCGGTTTTTCGTGTATATATCCGAGTTTACTGCGGACCCTGCGTCGAGTTTGCGTTACACGCAATCAAGAAAATTAGAGGTGGAAAAAAAGTCGTCTACCTCACTTTCGGTGGGGGAGCGGTTACTTTCAGCAGGTAGTTTTTTTGCATTCATAGAGAGCCCAAGCACGTCCAACCGCGTGAAACTCGCACCCGGTTTTTCCAAACGAGCAAACCTCATTTGGCTTGTTTCGTTAGTGACCGGTGGTGGGAAAGCGACGAGTGCCGGGGGGCGGGAAGCAATGGGGCGAGTAGGGATGGCGGGCCAGGGGACGTCTAACACCGGTTGCGATGCGTTTGCACTAGCTGGGTGAGCAACCAGTGACTTATTGGCAAGCGAGTTGGTGGCAATTGCGTTAATGGCAACTGGGGCCTCCAATGCGCTAGCCAGTTCATTCCCGCTGGTTTCAAAATGGTTCGCCGGCGATAGGACGGTGGACTGCAGCGAAACATTGGAGACGATCGTTGGTGGATTGACATGAATCGCATCCAGCGATTGCGTAATCCCCTGCGTCGCTCCGTTGTAAAACATCTCGACGGTGCAAGCGGTATCTTCTGAGAAATGGTCTGCAACGCAAGCCAAAATATCGGCGCCGGAACCACTGATGTCGCCGGTGACGCTCGTCCCCAGTGTGGTCACATAGATCGCTTGTGGATTTTCGCTTTGTGAAACGCCAATCACATTTTCGCTAGTCGCGGTCAATTCAACATCCGAGCCATCGAAGTAAAGTGACCAGCTGCCAGCGGTCAGCTCGCCTAGCATCGTCGGAGTAAAGCGAAGGATGTCGGCATTGGTTCCGCTAACGCCATCGACTGTGAATCCTCCGCTTGTGCTAAGTAGCAGATCGCCAGCGGAGGTTGTGCTGATTGCATCGACGTCTTCGTAATAGGTGGTAAGCCCCACGTCGGACCCATCGAAGAACATTTCGAAATGGCCCGACGTCTCGGCTCCGACGGTCGTCGGGATAAATCGCACAATATCAGGACGGTCGACGGTTCCAATTCCGTCGAGAGTTGTGGACGCATTAAAACTCATCAATACGCTGCCGTCACTTTGGATGTCGAACGCATCGATATCGGTATTGATGCCAACATCCGATCCATCCAAAAATAGCTTCCATGCACCGGTGCGCGTGTCGTGATAAAAGATGTCTTCATCGGCGACATTCAAATGTTCGATCGATAATCCGTTGATCGAGCTCATGTAGATCACATCCTGGCCAAACACCTCGCGACCGGTGAAACTGCCCACTTGAATTCCGTCGAAGGCATGGTGGCTTTCGATGCCATGATTGCTGCCGTCAAATTGCTCTGTCACGGTACACGTCGTTTCGTCTCCGGTTGTGCCGGAGACGCAGGTGACAATATCAATCGCTTCGCCGCTGATGCCTCCGAACGAGAACTCATTTTCAAAGGCTAAATGAAGGGCGTTGGTGGTTGGGTCGACGGAAACGCCCCAGAGATTATCGTTGGCCAGTCCAATGTCAGAACCATCAAAGTACATCTCCCATTGACCTGAGCTGTTGGAGCCGAAAACGCTGTTGTTGAGCACCAGCAGGTCTTCCATGGATGCCGTCACTCCATCGATTTGCAGGTCGCCAGGCGGGCTGACAATCAAGCGTCCATCGGGCGTCATGCTGATCGCATCGACGTCACCGCTGGTAGGGCTAAGTCCGACGTCGGATCCATCAAGAAACCACTCAAATGTCCCCGCAGTCAGTACGCCATGATGAGTGGGAGTGAATTTCACAATATCACTGTCACGGATCAATCCGATTTCAGTGACACGTGCCGTGGTATCAAAGCTAAGCAGGATGCTGCTATCGGCTAAGATGTGGAAAGCATTGACATCGTAGTAACCGAGTCCCAACTGGGAACCATCAAAGTACATCGACCATTGACCGGTGACGTTATCGAACGCCAGGATGTCTTCGTCGGCAAACGGGATGTCCGCGATCACCCCGCTACCCGTGAAACTGACAAAGGTCACGTTGTTTTCCGACGCTTCGCCAAGCACCAGCGAAGTGACCGTCGCCGCGTTGTCCTGTTCGTTCAAATCCGTCAATTCCGATGTGACGGTGGCCGTGTTGCTCAGCGATCCTGTTTCGGTCGTGGCGACCGTCAGGGTGACTTGTCGCGTTTGACCGCTGGCGATATCGCCCAGTTCCCAGTTCACTGCACCATCGGTGATCGCAAACACGTCCGAGGATGAAACCAAGTCAACCGACGATGCAAGTGGACTAATCAACCGGACCCCGGTCGCGACTTCGGGACCATGGTTGGTGATCGAAAACAGATAGGTCAGCTCGTCGCCGACCGTGATCGTTTCAGCAGCCCCGCTAATCGCAAGACTCAAGTCTGCATGCGGAGGATCAACGTGCGTCGTCTCACTGGCATCGTTGTTGGCAAGCGTCAAATCAAGCGTGTCCGACGCTACGCTCGCATGACTCTCCAGCTGCCCTGCTTGTGTTGCGACGACGTCGATGCTGACGTCGATGCTCGTGCCAACAGCAAGATCACCAAGTTCGAACTCGACGATGCCGCTGTCGTGTTGACCGTCCGATGTGGCGGAGACAAATTGGGTTCCGGTCGGCAAGACGCTGCTTAAGGTTACGCCGACTGCAGCCTCAGGACCAAGATTGGTTACCGTCAAGTTGTAGCGGAAGCTGTCGCCGACCAGGACAGGATCTGCAGAGTCGTCAAGGGTGACCAGCAGATCCGCTTGAGGTGGATTCACCTCGGTCATTTCCACCGAGGGATTGTTAGAAGCGTCGGGATCCTCGGTGCCGGAGGTCACATTGACGGAGTTGGTCAACGTGCCGGTGTCGGCAGTCAAAACTTCGACATCAATCGTGCGACTGCTGCCGACGTCCAGATCCCCAAGCGTGTAGGTCAACGTTCCGCCGGAGAAGGAATAGGGCAGCGACGTCGAGACCAGTTCAACGTTCGCCGGCAAAGTGTCGGTCACGACCACATCGACCGCTGGCTGTGGCCCGTCGTTGCGGACCGTGATTTGGTACGTCACCGTATCACCGGCAGTGACAGGGTCGGAAGCATCGGATTGGGTGACCACCAAATCGGCAAGCACCGGATGGACCACCACGGTGGCCGAGCGGGTGTCGTTCGCCGAAACGCGATCTTCGCTATCGCTGCTGACGCTGGCGGTGTTGACCAGGGTGGCTGGCTGCGATGTCGCAACGATGATCTCCAATGGCACGATATCGCCGCTGCCGATGTCCCCCAGATCAAAGGTCAGTACTCCCGAATCAAGCGTATACGATGGCGATGCACTGACGAACGACGCCTGCGGTGGCAACACGTTACTGAGAACGACGTTTTCCGCGGTGGCGGGGCCGTGATTGGTGAGCGTCAAAGCGAAACGAACTTGATCGCCAACGACAACCGGTTCGGAAGGGACGCTGATTGCAACCGCAAGATCGACGCCGCTTAAGTCCGATGGAATGACGACGTGCAACGCATCGGGCGATTGGGAAAATCCGTTGGCAGCAGCCGAGTACAGGGCGGATACCTCACATGTGGTATCATCGCCCACCGTGCCGTCGCTGCAAGTGAGAACATCGGTGCCAAGACCGCTGAAGGTGGGTGTTGCGACACGCCCAAGCGTGGTGAAGTAGATTTGTCCTGTGATCGGATGCGTTGAAACGCCCGTGATGTCCTCGGTCGACGATGTCATCGCCAAATCCGAACCATCGAAATGCAATTGCCAACTTCCCACGGTGTCAGAGCCCAGCGAAGTGGCATGGAATTTCAGCAGATCAGCATCGGTACCGCTGACGCCTTCGACGCTGTAGGGCCCACTCACACTAACGATCAAGTTGCCATCGGGATCCAAGCTGATTGCATCAACATCTTCGTAATAGGTGGTCAGTCCGACGTCGGATCCATCAAAATAGAATTCAAAATCACCATCCGTATGCTCGCCGGTTGACGTTGGGATAAAACGAACAATGTCCGGCGGCAGCACCGAACCGACACCCGCGACCGCAGTGGTCGTATTAAAACTCATCAGCATGCTGCCGTCATCGAGCAAGTGAAAGGCATTGACGTCGGTGTTGATGCCGACGTCGGAGCCGTCGAACAGTAGCTGCCAGGCACCGGTGCGAGTGTCGTGGTAGACAATGTCTTCGTCAGCAACGTAAAAGCCACCGGCATTCAAATTGCTTGCCGGGCTCATATAGATCACTTCGCTAGCGAAGACTTCGTTGCCAGTGAATTTCCCGATTTGCAGGCCATCGAATGATTGGTCATCGGTCACACGGTGGGCAGATCCATCGAACCACTGGCTCAGCGTGTAGGACGACTCACTGCTGATGGATTCGAGAAACGTCAGGACGTCACTGCTTCCGCCTTGGATATCGCCGCTGTAGACGGTGTCTGCGGTGGTAACGTGAATTTCACCAGTGGCATGGTCGACCGAAACGCCTTGCACGTTGTTTCCCTCGAGCCCGAGTTCGGATCCGTCCAAGTACATTGCCCATTCCCCCGACGTGTCGATGCCATAGACGCCTTGGTTAAGGACCAACAGGTCGTCGCCGCTGAGTGGCAGTTCAGGAAGAAGGTAATTGCCCAGCAAGCTAACCAGCAAGCGTCCGTCGGGGGTGAAACTGATGGAATCCACATCGCCGCTGGTGGGGCTCAATCCCACATCGGATCCATCGAAGAACCACTCGAAACTGCCTGCAGTCAAAACACCATGCGAGGTCGGACGAAATTTGACGATGTCAGAATCGCGAACTAGTCCTAAACCGCTGACGTTCATGTTCGCATCAAAGCTAAGCAGCAGACTGCCATCGTCTTGGATATAAAACGCATCGATATCGCCGCCGGATAAACCGACTTGGGATCCATCAAAGTACAGCGACCATTGCTGTGTGGTGCTGTCAAACGCGAGAATGTCTTCGTCGTCATAGGGGATGTCATCCACTCGGCCGCTGTTTGAAAAACTAACAAAGACGACATCCGTTGACCCAGGTGGGCCCGCCACAAGCGTTAGTTCCGATACCGAGTTGTTTGTCGGGTCCGGATCACGAGTGTCCGAATGAACGGTCGCGGTGCTGGGCATTTGGCCCGATGCCGTGGAAGTGACCACGATGTCAAACTCGACAAATTCGCCTGCCGCTAAATCTGCTAAGTCGCCCGTAAGCGTGCCGGACGTATTGGAGATCAACGTCGTCGCCGAAACGAACGTGATTCCCGAAGGAAGTATCTGAGTATAAGAAACGTTCTGTGCGAGATGAGGGCCGTGGTTGGTGACTTTGGCGTGATACGTGATTTCCTGCCCTAACGCGACACGGTTTTTATCCTCGATAAGTTCAACGGTCAGGTCGGCCAAAATCGGATCGACTTGCGTCGTCACGGTGGCCATATTATCGGTTGGGTCGGGATCGAGCGTGCTCGACGCCACCGAGAACACGTGGCTAATTTCACCCGGCAACGTAGAGGCTACGACGATCGAAAATGGTACCGATTCGCCGCTGGCTAGATCGCCTAAATCGCAGCGGATTACATTGTTCTCGAGGGAACACGACGCGGTCGAGGAGACAAACGTCGCGTTGGACGGTAGGGTTGAGGTAAGGATGGTGTCAACGGCAGCGTGGGGGCCTTGATTGGTTAGCATGACCGAATAGACAACCTGCTCGCCTTCGAGCACAGGATCAAGATCGTCTGTAACCATCAGCTGCAAATCTGCTTTGAGTGGTTCGACGATGGTCGATTCCGAAGCCGCGTTGTTGCTTGGGTCGGGGTCGAGCGTATCGGATGAGACGCTCGCAGAGAGAAGCATCTCGCCAATCTGAGTTGGGGTGACGACAAGGTCGATGACCACCGACTGGCCGATGGCGATCTGATCGAGTCGCGTCACAAAATTACCATCCTCGATATCGAACCCGACGGATGACGAAACGAAATTGGCGGCGAGGGAAAACGAACCGGCGATCACCACATTGGATGCCGCACGAGGTCCATGATTGGTGAGCGTCCATTGATAGGCAATGTCGTCGCCGATCACGATCGGATCCAATGCGTCTGTGATCATGAGTTCGAGGTCGGCGAGGACCGGGTTGACCGTGGTGGTCTCCGTGATCGTATTGTTAGCGGTGATGGATTCTTCGGTATCCGAACTGACCTGTACCGTATTGTGTAGCGTGCCAATTTGGGAGGTCAGCAGAGTGATCGATAGTTCGGTCGACTCGCCCATGCCAAGGTCGCCGAGATTAAACGTGAGGGTCGAGTCCGTTTCCTCATAGGACGCTGATGCGGATACGAATGTTGTCGACTCGGGTAACGGATTGGTGACCACGACGTTTATCGCAGGATCGAGACCATGGTTGGTGATGGTGTAATGGTAGGTGACTTGATCGCCGATGGTTACGGGATCGATCGAGTCGGACGCCTCGATTTCCAGATTCGCACCGTGTGGCACGATGATCGGCGCGACCATAAAGACTTGGCCATGGATGCGTTGCTGATACAGGTTTTCAGCCGTGCCACGGTGCCGCAGCGACTTCCATTGGTCAGGATCGTTTTCGTTCATCACCAAGTCCGCAGTCAGATATACCTGGCCGGCTCGGAGATTCGCTGACATCGACTCGATCCGCCATGGCACCCGCCCTTCGTTGTCGCTGATCATGCCTTGGTCAACGATCGTACCGCTGGGATCATTAATGTCGATGCTGTACAGGTGCAGTCGTACTCCTTCATCGGAGTACGTGTCCCAAAAAATGCCATCGGCTACCGCATCAATTTGTGGTGCCGGGACGCCATCGTTACGACGCACAAAGAACACGGTTCCGTCGCTGTAGGTCATTGCCAACGTGTGGGGGCCGATCCAAGCGACTTGGCGAAATGCATTGCTAAAGTCGTTGCCGACAATCTTACTGGTGTCAAATTCCCAGATCGAACCGCCGCTTTGAAGCTGCGGTGCGACCACAGGGTCGGCGTACATCGTAAACAGGAATCGCTCGCTATCGATTTGATGATTCCAGTGCCACCAACGACCGTCCTGGTATGTCGCAATTTGTTCGGGATCGTGAGCGTCGGTCATCAACGGCAAGACGTCGGCAAATGATTCGATCGCCCCGGTGTCGTGGCGGATGACGTGCAGTTGGTTGTCAGCCAATGTGGATGTGATCCATGCGTCGCCGCGTGCGTCGACATGAAATCCCAAAGCGGTCTGCGGTGCCGTGCCCGCAGTCGTCAGCGGCCCGAGTTTCTCGCTCACTCCTGACGCGATCGATGTACGATACGCGTACGTGCCTCCCGTTGCGATGTCGTCATCTGCCACCGGTGTAGCGACCGTCCACACGTATTGATCATCGGGGCTGACGTCCACCGCCGAATTGTTCGAGTAGCGATTTTTAAGAATGCCAAAGTCACGAAACACGGGGCTACCGGTTTCAAGTGTCCCCAGTTGATAGCCGAACAGATGCGAACCGGTATAGAGGAGCTTGGCTTCGTCAGATTCGTTGGCGAGTTGGCTGCTCAGATAAAGCCATCCGTTGCTTTCGGCGATACTACGGATCGCTCCCTGTGGGACTTGTGTCACGGCGTCTTCGCCGAGAATTTCACTCAGGTTTTTCGGGAAAATGGTCAATACATCGGTGGCGGGATCATATTGGAACAAACGCGCCGCTTCGTCATGGGCGTGGGTCGACGAGACAAAATAAACCTTTCCATCCGAGGCAAAAACCGAGCCTTGCGTCTGCCCATCGAGCGTCGCTTGGTAGGGGTTTAGACGATGGGCCGGAGCGACCAAGCGACTATCCGCGTCGACGACAATTGTGTCGTTGTCGGTCGCGAAATTGTTGCTCGTGTCGATGTCGGTGGCGTTGATGTCAAACACGCTCGCCGTGTTGATGAATCGTTTTGCATGAGGCGTATCGTCGGCGACCGTGGCTTGAACCGTGTAAGTGATGGTTGCCCCGACGGGTAGTTGGAGGCCGGTGTCAAGAATGGCACCCGTACCGGCGGGGCTGTATCCGGTCGCACCGTCGCTGCCAACCGCCGTCCACATGACGTCAAACCATTCTGGAGGAAAAATGTTGCTGAGCGTGGCATCGTTCGCAGCCGATGGACCCTTGTTCGTGACTTCGATCGTGTAAGTCAGCGTTTCCTCGGGTAGCACGGTGGTGGTGTGGTCGCTGACCGTCACCTTTAAATCAGCGATCGCGGGCAGCTTCGCAACGGCAAACGCTTGGCCACGGATCAGCCGCGTGTAGTTTGCCGAGGTATCACCGGCATGCCGCAAGGTACGCCAATTGACAGGATCCGACTCGTTCATGATCCAATCGCCTGAAATGTAGACTTCGCCTGCGGCGGCATCAGCGGACAGACTGTGTATCCGCCACGGAATCCGTCCTTCGGCGTCGGTGATCATGCCCCAATCGGTGAGCACGCCCTCGGGATCGTTGATATTGACGCTGTATAAATGCAGCCGGACGCCGGTATCGAGCGCAGGATTCCAGGTCTCGCCGTTGTCATCGGATCCGTCAATTTTGGAGTTGTTTCCCCCGTCGTTGCGGCGTACGAAGTAAACGGTGTCGTCGCTGTGAGTGACAGCAAGGTTGCTGGCACCGATCCACGCGATTTCGCGAAACGCGTCGCTGAGATCGCCATCGATCGCTTTGCTTGAGTCAAACTCCCAAAGCGAACCTCCCGAGCGATCCGCCAACGGGGCTTGGTCGTCCGCCATCGTAAACAGGAACCGCTCGCCATCGATCGATGTGCCCCACTGGATCCAAGTGCCGTCTTGGTATGCGGAACGCTGTCCCGGGTTCATGGAATCGTTCATGGCGGGTAAAGCGTGATCGAACGATTCAATTGTCTGCGTTGCCGCTCGCGCGACATAGAGTTTGTCGCCGCCAAATTGAGGAGCTAACCAAGCATCACCTCGGTTGTCCACGTGAATTCCAAAGCTAGCTCGCGTGCCGGGTATCCCCGCTGTGACTTCGCCAAAATCGTCGATGCTACGCGTCGCAATTTGGGTACGGTACAGATGAGCCGTCTGGTTTGACACGTCCTCGGCCGCCCAAGGCGTTCCGAAGGACCAGACGTATTGACCGCTCGGGTCCACCGCGACCGAAGCGTAGGTGGTGAATCGTGATTGAGGGATACCGAAATCAACGAACTCGGGACCGCTGGCTTCCTCGTGACTTCCCAGCCGGTATCCGAACACGTGGGCGCCGGTGTAAGCATCGATCGCTTCGGGCCAATAGTTTGCCAGATGCATCGATGAATAAAGCCATCCGTCGGATTCGACAAAGGGTCCATGCAGCTTTCCTTGTGGCACTTCGACGGTGGGGTCTTCACCGACAATCGTGCTGAGGTCAGGTCCCACGGGAGTCACGGTTTCGGTGACCCGATCATACTGAAAGATGCGAGCCGCGGTGTCGTGAGCATGCGTCGAAGAACCGAAGTAAACATTCCCGTCCGATGCGAGAATCGATGACCACCAACTACCATCGAGTTTCGCTTCGACCGGATTGAGCGGGAACAGGTTGACCAGCAATTCATCGCTGACTTTTAACGCGAAGGATGCAGAAACAAAATCACCCGAATCGTCAAACGCCGTGACTTCCAATATCGTCGTTCCAACGTCGACGGCCGTGCCGGTAATGACACCCGTGGCGGGATCGATTTGTATCCAGTTCGGAATGACACCTCCCGCTTGTGGGGACAGCGTGTACGTGAGCGTGTCTCCATCGGGATCGTCAAAAACAGCAGAGGTATCCAGGTGAATCGGGTCATTACGAAGCAGCGTCAAGTCTTCGATCGGGGCGACCACGGTGGGGACGAGGTTTGGCGGAGCGACGGTCAGTTTGAATTGGTCGGTGACCGTCGCGCCTTGTAGGTCGGTCGCTGTCAATTCGATCTCGATCGTGCCTATGTCGGCGGCCGATGGCGTCCCCTCGAAGAAACCTTCATCACCATAGAACTTAAGCCAGTTAGGTAAAGGTTCTCCATTGGACTGCTGCGCCGTATAGACAACCTCGTCTCCGGCGTCGAGCTCTTGAATCGGACGGCGGCTGACATATGCATAGTTGTTATCGACAATAATGTTTTCGGCGAGCGATCCACCTCCGACAAAATACTGCCAAGCGCCAGTGAATCCCTCGGTTCCCGCTGCTCCGTTATTGAAGGAGATGTTTCCTTCCAACTGATAGTTTTTCAAACTTGCAGCATTGGAACCATAGATTTTAATGCCATGCCGAAACTGATTAAACAAAATGTTGTTAGCAAAACGGCGGTCGAAGTCTTCATTCTGTGAATAGATACCATGGCCATGTTCGCGATCGGGCCCCGACCATCCGTTATTGTAAATCAGCGATCCATAGATTTCGCCGCCATCCGCCCGCCCCCAAAAACCGACTCCTTTATTGAGATCATGGATTTCCCAGTTGACCAATTTGACGTGGTCACCAAACACGTTGATGTTGCCACGATTGATGTCTTCCGGCCATGATCCTGGAATCGAGGTGGTACGTGACGACAAGTCACTCGAGAAAACCTCAAAACCTTGGTAAATCGTGTGTTGGCCTTCGATCGTGATCACTTCGCTTCGAGAGGGTGAACCATTATTCAAATCGATAATCACCTCGTCGCGGGGCCACTCACGAACGTGGATAGGATGCGTCGGTGTACCCGACAAAATACTGGTGAAATCGCCCACATAGGTTCCACCTAATATCCAAATCGTATCTCCTGGTTGCACGGCCTCGGGATGACTCATTGCGGTGCTGAGGTCCCATGGATCATTGAGGCTACCGTCACCCTGCGGCGTTCCGCCGGTCGAAACAAAAAACTCGTTCCCGGTTGCGGGGATCGCGGGGACATCCGCAACGATTACGAAACTGCCGAATTCCTTTTGCACGACCAATGGAGCGACCGCTGTGTGTCCAAGTGGGATTGGCGAGGTCACATCCGTCATGGAAAGTGAAATTGTGCCACCGGTGTAAACGCCAGTAGCCACGGGGGCGCCTTTTAGATCAAGGACGTTATAGATTTCGTAAGCGACGCCAAGCGGAACCACCGACGAGAGATCGAGATCGACAAATTCGAGTTGGTCCCAATTGTAGACCACTGCGTGACCACGGCCGGGTTCGTATTCGTTGGGTAATACCGATGCGAATGTGCCGCGGGGCGCATCAGAGAACGTACTGTGGGTGTCGAATCCGGTTCGGGTAAGCCATTGATCCGTCGTTGCCGATCCGCCTGTGATGATGAAGGGACGCTCGGCATTCGTGATGTAAGCGTTGTAGTCCCACGTGTATCCGGGGACCGCGCCGTTGCTGGGAGAATCGCTGATCTGAGCGACCCGGTACGGGCTCTCGTTAAAGACCGTGTTGCCAGTGAATGTGACGTCTTGCCACGATTGGAAGAACTGCACCCCACTGCTGAAATAGTTATCGGTGGCAGCGATGTTCTTTCCGCCCACATCAAAGCCAAACACGACTGAGCCGACGGGCTGAAGATCAAAGACAAATGGAACCTCCGATGCGAGCGTGAGATCGGAGATGGGACGTGAGAGAATGGGAGGCCGATTTCCCGATGCAAGCAACAGTCGAGGTTCAAGATGCTCGAGAACCTTCTGCCGTTTCAGTCGGCTGCCCGCTCGGACGCTCGCAGACTGACTTGCCCTTCGATTGAATAACATGCCTGGGCTCCCTACGGCTAAAAAGCCACGTGAGGATCATGGTCATGACGCGGGAAATGTTCCGCGTTGGTGATGACGTGCCCCCCGTCCCGTCGACGCTTCTATCCTAACGTTTTTGTCCCTTAGACACCAATTTTGACGGAGTCAAAATTCAGCGATTCACGGGAAAAGAAAAAACGAGGCGATACCGCTACGTCACGGTCCGGCAGCGTCACTCGTCAATGCAATCGCCTTTGCATCGCGACTCGCGCTGATGGCCTTTTCGGGCGATGCAAAACCAAGAGGAGAAAAGGCCGAGTCAATTTTCGCTTGGAGTGCCTGAGCGCTGACCTGCTTTAGCAAACTTTCCGGTGGCGCCGTCCGAAGTAGTTCCAAGGCAATGTGGCCCATGAATACTTCGCCGGGATGATATCCATCGATCATGGAGGTGTCATCGAGCCCAAAGTCCTGCGGCGCCACAGCAGGATTCACGTGCATGCCATGGGAACGAAGCGATTCGACAAAGCGAGTCTGATAGAAATCCCACCATGGCTTCAATTTGGCATCGGTAGACAGAGCGTGCATGCAGTCCGAGGAATAGGGTGGCAGTAGCACTATCACTTCAATGCCAAGCGTTTGCAAACGTTCTAGCAAGCTAAATAGCCGCGAAGTTTTTGCTGGATCCACGGTCGCGGGGACAGAAAAATTGCCAAGATGAAAGCGAATCCGCTCGATGATCGGAGGGTCTTCTCGATCGATAAACTGATGGGTTTCGACAATCTCTAGCAGGATTTTGGGTGAGTATTGCCAAGAACCATCTTTTCGAAAACCACTGCCATATTTTATTGGGGCGGTACCAATCGCCCGATAGCCAAAATAGGGACTGCGGTTGCTGTGGATGATGGCGGTTGTCAGTTCGGGAATCCGGTTGCGACGTACAAGCGTTCGCAATGCGTTGACATGAGCTGCGAAATGGTATGTCTCGTCCTGCTGGGAAAGCCATGATTTGTCCCGCTCATACTCGCTTTTGATCCACCATGGATCGATGCCGATGATCGCAATTTCCGGTCGGGGTAGTTGTTGGTTCTCAAGAAGATCAACGTACTCATTAAGCTCTGTCACGCTTTGGATCATCCCGCCAGCGTTGTAGAATGAGTCTTCGAGCGGTGAGAACATGAAGTCGCGGAATTGCATAACACGCGAACTGCCGAGAGCGATGATTTTGGGGTTTCGTAATTGAATGGTGGCGAATTTATAGACACCAAACTGCTGCGATAGAAATTCGCGGCTATAGAGGGTTTCTTCCGTAGTGGTTTGCTGTTTGTACGCCGCGTGATTGGCCGGCCATGTTTCACCCGTCTTCCACAGTGCCAACTCCGGGACAAGAACCAGAATTACGATGGGACTCAGGAACCACATCAACCGGCGACATAACTTCCAAGCGGTGTGCTGATCCGTTTGTTGATCCGTAGAAGTTTGAGGTTGCATCTAGAACTGGAAATAGATGAAGGGGACATGGCCGGTGTTGCCGTACAAAAACATGACGGCAATCAAGCTGTAATAGGCTGGCCACCGAATCCACACCGGCATCTGATGGATCTCTAACGCGTGAGGCTTGTCGCGTTGGACCCATTCAATCGCCATCAACAAAGCGATAAATGGCAAACCCTTCAATAAACTTGGCGTTTGCCAGGGTGACGTCATCATGTGTGAGATATATGCCAAGGCATGCGAAATCGAGTCGGCACGAAAGAAAACCCAGGCCAATAGCACCAAGGCGAACGTTGACCCCATCTGCACGACTTCGCTTGCCGTGGGCAACCAACGCCCCGCGGCAACGATGCCCGTGTGACGTTTATGGTTGCCGGTCATTACCAGCGGCAGGTAGTAAAGACCATGCAAAAATCCCCAAACCACGAACGTCCAATTGGCGCCATGCCAGAAACCGGAAACCGTAAACGTAATGATTAGGTTCGCCAAATGGTGGGCTTTCGATAAGGTACGGCTACCACCCAGTGGGATGTACACGTAATCACGAAACCAGGTTGACAAGGAAATATGCCAACGCCGCCAAAATTCGCCAATGTCTCGGGAAAAGTATGGGTAGGCGAAGTTTCGCATCAAATCGAAACCGAACAACCGCGCAGTCCCAATCGCTATATCGGAATAGCCGCTGAAGTCACAATAGATCTGAATAGCAAAGTACAGCACGCCCAATAGCAGCGTGACGCCGTTGTGTTCGGAATAGTTGACAAAGCTCTCATCGACCAATGGTGCGAGGTTGTCTGCGATGACAACCTTCTTGAATAACCCCCACAAGATTTGACGCAGGCCATCTTTGGCAAGTGAAGTGTCCAGTGATCGTTTACACAAAAACTGCGGCAACAAATGAGCCGCCCGTTCAATTGGGCCCGCGACGAGTTGGGGAAAAAAACTGACGTAGGCAAAGAAGGCAATCCAATCTCGCGTTGGCTGCACATGACGACGATAGACATCGATGGTGTAACTGAGTGATTGAAACGTATAAAACGAGATTCCCACCGGCAGGATGATTTGCAGCGTGTGCAAGTGAGCTTGAAAACCAAGACGTTCCGATGCCGTGATAAACGATTCGACGAAAAATCCGTAGTATTTGAAAAAGCCAAGAATGCCGAGGTTGGCAATGATGCTGATCGTCAATAGCAGCTTGCGATAGCGTGGGTGCGTCGCGGAATCGAGTTGGATCCCCACGCCGAAGTCAATTGCAGAGCTGATGGCGATCAAGCCCAGAAAACGCCAATCCCAGCAACCGTAGAAAAAATAGCTAGCCAGCAGCAGTAGTGTGTTTTGAATTCGTAGTGAATACCGCTGTAGCCACCAGTAACACACAAAGGTGAACGGCAGAAAGACTGCAAACGCTAGGGAATTAAACAGCATGGACGGCCGATGCGAACACACGCATGAAATGATTCGTCGTTGAACGCCTAGGAAAGCAATGCCGAATGTCTAACACTCGCTAATTTTCCAAGCTTGAAGATTTTGACGACACTGAATGCCGCGACTGAGAATCGCCCAGTGGTGTGTTCAGCGAGTCAAGGTAGGCGATCAAATCGCGTAATTGGCTGCGAGTCAAATGGTTGACAACCCCAAATGGCATCGCTGAGCCTGTGGTACCAAACTCTTCGACGGATGCTTTATCAACCTTCGTTGGTTTGCCCGTCAAAATGTCGCGAATCGTCATGGTGTTGTCGGTTTGGGCCGCGACATAGCCAGAGATGACACGACCATCGTCCATCAAAAGGGCGGTTAACTCGAATCCCTTCTTCACCGTCCGTTGAGGCCAAAGCACGGACTCGATAATCGATTCCAATGAGTTGTCGACACTGACATCCGCCAAATTGGGACCTTTGGTGAAAGAGTCTGCATGTTCCTCTAATCCCACGTGGTGACAAGATTTACAATTGGCGGTATCGGACATGAAAACACGGCGTCCTGCGTTGGGATCGCCAACGGTTCGCACCTCTTCAGCAAGTTTACGAACGTACTCGGCGTCGTACTTTTCGGTAATGGCGTGGCTTCGAGTCACCTCAGGCTTCATCGCGATCATCACCTCGGGATCGAAGTGTCCGGCATCATCACGCATCCCTCGAATCCAAGCAGAAATCACCTCCGCAGCATCGGGATCGAGAATCGTTCGACCCAGTGGAGGCATTCGGTCCTCGTCTTCCGCGACAAGACGTCGAAGCAATTCCGAGTCCTCGGGATGTCCGGGTTCAACCAGCGATTCTCGTGCGGCCGAACGCTCGGACTTGGGGCGTCGTGGGCGTATCCCCACCAACTTCATCTGTGACAACGCGGTGGTGTAGCGAAGATCAATTTGGGTGATTCCAAGTCGATCACGCACATGGCAAACCGCGCAGTTCACTGCCAAATATGCCCGAGCCATCTCCTTGATACTGCCTGCGCGTGCATGCCAATCCGCAAACGAAGGCAAGGTCGCCGGAGGCATTGGAAGTGGATCTTGGAAAATGCCCAAGCGTTCAAGCCGCTCGATCTGATTCAAATCCTCGTCCGGAGCGATTCGGTTCATCTGCAATGTATTGAGACCAAGCACAAAGCCATTGGCCTTGGAATGGCAAACGTTGCATTGTTCATTGGTTAAAAAGTGCCAATGCCTCTGGGCCGTGCCTTGTTCAGTGGGAACTTCGAGTGGCCGAGGTTTGGGTAGCTCTAGTAACGATGCCTCACTTTGATCTTCGTTCCAAACATAGGTAAAGCCGTCCCAGCCGTTGTGTCCATGAACCCACAATCGTGTTTCAAGTCGACGAATCGGTTGATCCTTGTTCGTAACAGGGATCGAGAGATGGTTGACAAACACGGTGCCGGTGGGGAAGGTCCAGGGTTCGTTCACCGAGAAACCGACCTGACCTGCCGCAGGCAAGGCAATAAAACGTTGCTGGTGTGCTCCGTCGGCCCACATCGGCATATTCACCTCGTAGGGAATCATGCCTGGAACCGGAGTCAGGTTTGTGAGTGACGAAAAGAGGCCGGTGTCCGAGAGGTGTTCCGGAAAGGGCTGCTGCGGTTTGTCGTTGGGGACGTTGACCTTGCGAAATCGATACACGTTTCCGTCGAGGGCGCAGACGTACATCTCTCCGTCCGCGTCTTGGCCGAACCCGGCAAGCGGCACCTTGGGACTTGCCAGTTTTACAGTTCGAGTGACTTGATTGCCATCGTAATACGAGGCCCAAATCATCCCGCTGGCGTAGTCTCCATAAAGGTAAGCGCCTTGCAATTCGGGAAATTGCTCACCTCGATAGACGCGGCCACCCACGATCGCACGTCCGTAGCGGTGATCGTAGGTAATGATGGGGTCGACAAATTGTGAAGGGGTTTGCGATTCCGCATGGGAAGGTGTCGGCATGTCCCACGAGTGTCCGACATTGTAAGGAAACCGTCCTTCGCGATGCGGCCATCCATAATTAGCTCCGCCATGAATCAGATTCACTTCTTCGAAGCGATTTAGCCCCACATCGCCCGCCCACATCCGATTGGTTTTTGGATCAAACGACAAACGCCAGACATTGCGAAGGCCATAGGCCCAAATTTCTGGTCGCTTGAATCCGCGTGTGGCCACGTCGGCAAACGGGTTGTCCTCGGGAATCGCATAATTCAAACCAGGATCTTGCTTGTCGACGTCGATTCGAAGAATCGAGCCATGAAGTGTGCCAAGGTCCTGAGACGAATCCTGATTCATGCCGTCTCCGGTGCCAAGATACAGCAGGCCATCGGGCCCAAATTCGATCGATCCTCCGTAATGAGATAGACTTGGATACGTCAGCGAAAACAATCGCTGTTCCGATGCCAAATCGACTTGTTGAGGATCGTCGGGGTGCATCCGGAACCGCGAAATGACTAACTTGCCTTTGGGAGGTAGCAGCAACGTCCGCAAGTAGTGTTTCAGCGGTTCTCGTGTTTGCCGCGCCAAGCGGTTGGCAACCTCCGACTGAAACAAAACGCTATGCGACGTTAAGATTGATTCGCTTGACCGATCGACAAACTTCGCCGTCACAAGCGTTAGGACTACGGTGACTGCCGCAGCACCCATCACGCCGCTACACCATCCTGCCATGTGTAGAGCGATACGTTCATTACGTGACATCAAAAGGCGATACGCAAATACAATCACCGTGTAACAAGCCACGAAGACGCCAACGGCAATCCATTTCTTCTGCGCGGCGGTCAAGCCTTCGGTTGGAACGACAAGAAATACCAGGAAACCGGCGATCGGAGCAGTACAAATTAAAAGGATTGCGTGCGCTAGCCGGCGAGGAATGGGAATGACACTGCCCACAATCAACCCACAAATGAACACGCCAACGACCGCTAAATCAAAGTAAGCGGCCGCAGTCCCGTATTCTGCTCGGGCGGCATAGGAGGCAAAGACTTCACCCTTCTCTGGATACTGGGGATGAAACGCGAAACCCAGTAGTCCTTGTTCTTCCCCATCACGAGCCGTCTTGTGAGAAATATCAAATAGGATATTGCTTTCGCTCACCGATGCATCATTGACAAACTGATGAAGTTCTCCATCACGGCAGAGCACGTAAACATGTTCCTGATCATGAGGCGCGGTTAGCAGTTGCAGCGGCCCCTTATCGCCAAAGTCCAGGTTTGGAAACGCGTTTTCAAGCGTGTAAGGATAGGGCGACGTCATCAAGCGAGACGTGTCTACCGGTACAAATTGTGACCGGGCGTCGCCTGTTCCGTCGTCGGCGTTTGACGACGACACCATCAATCCCATCACGACTAAGACCAGCAGCAATGGATTTATCAAGCTGGTATTCAAGAGAATTGCCGGAAGGGGAACAGAACGGCTAATGAAAATCATGATCACGTGGGATCAATGCTTACGACGAAACGTTTGAACCAATGAGTTCCGCATCCAAGATCAGCGGAAACAGAAAATGGCTTGTACAGCAGAAGACGAGCAGCGTCTTGCATTTCTGCAAATCGCCACCACCCGCGGCGGTTATCGCGGTTAGCGAAAAAGTTGTAAGAGCGTTCGCAAGATCACTCTCACATCCAGTGCGATCGAGGAATGACGAACATACTGTTTCGCCAATTCAATTTTGTCCGGAAGAATCCGGGTGACGTATTCACGTTCAGGGTCTTCGGACTGCGCCAAAACGCTCGATTCGTCTCGATACTTGATCGATGCTAAATCGGTTAAACCTGGTCGGACGATCAAGATTTGTCGGAAGTCATCCTCGAACATCTCGACGTACTTAGGGACTTCTGGCCGAGGACCGACCAGACTCATGTCGCCTTTGAGGATGTTGAACAATTGTGGCAATTCATCCAACTTTGTTTTTCGTAGCAGTCGTCCGATTCGGGTGATCCGCGGATCGCCGCCCGACGTGATGGCTGGCCCCAACGAAGCCGCATTCTCGACCATGGTGCGAAATTTCAGGATCTTGAACGGCCGCAGTTGTCGCCCCACGCGTGTTTGTTGAAACAACACCGGACCGGAACTGGTGAAACGAATGATTACCGCGATCACAATCAACAGTGGCGATAAAAGCAAAATTCCTAACCCCGATGCGAGCATGTCAAAGCTACGCTTCGCGGCGGTTTGAACCGGAGTCGCCTGTAACAGGGGCATCGCGATGGAGGAGGTTTTGTTCGACACAGGGATTAGGTTCCCGATGGATTCGTCTGCGCTGCTGGCTGTCGCAACGAGTATTTCGCACACAGCTCCGTGACCACGCGAACCACATGCTCTTGTTCGGGTTCGGTCATGCCGGGGAAGATTGGAAGGCTGACAAGCCGATTCCAAACATGGGTTGCCGTGGGGCAATCAGATGCCTGCCACTGCAGCGTTTCCTGATAATAGGGATGCAAATGCAGGGGACGCCAATGGACCGAGCATCCCACGCCACGCTCACGTAAACATTGGATGAATTCGTTGCGGTCAATGCTCAACCGATCCAGACACAGACGAATGGGGAATAAATGCCAAGAATGCAGGCGGTTTTCCAGTTGCGGAGGCAATTCCAATTCCGCGACATTGCGAAATCGTTGAAAAAAGAATTCGGCAATGTTTTCACGTTCTTGACGCATCGCCTCAACTCGCTGCAGTTGATGCAAGCCGATCGCAGCCGCTAGATCGGTCAGGTTGTATTTGTATCCGGGGGCGACGATCTGATAGTCCCATTGGCTGTTACCTTGAAAACGCTTCCAAGCGTCATGGGACAAACCATGCAGCGACATTTGCCGCATTCGGTCGGCCAAGTGCGGGTCACTTGTCACCGCCATTCCTCCTTCGCCGGTGGTCATCGTCTTGTTGGCGTAAAACGAATAACAGGTCACTGCCGCTGTGTTCTCGCCACACATCCGCCAAGCTTGGTCCGCGCCGCTGCGGTAGGCCGATGGCAGGGCATGAGCGGCGTCTTCGACGACCCACAATGTGTGCTTCTTTGCGAAGGCGTCAATGTGATCGACGTCGAGCATCAATCCACCCACATGCACCGGAATGATCCCGACGACTTCGATTGGTGAACCCTGCAGCGTTCCACTGCGAGCGGCTTCCAACTTGTTCGCGGCGTCCTCAAAATCCATATTCAGTGTGGCGGGATCGCAATCGACCAGAATTGGAATCCCGCCTTGATACAGCACAATTTCCGCAGTGGCGGCAAAGGTCATTGTCGGTACCAGAACCCCCTGTCCCGCTTTTAGCTGCATGGCCTCGACCGCCAAGTGCAGCGCGGCGGTACACGAGTTCACTGCGACGGCGTGTTTGGCACCAATGAACTTGGCAAACTCGAATTCGAACTGTTTCACTCGTGGACCCGTGGTCAACCACCCCGAGCGAAGACACTCGGTCACTTCCGCGATAGCGGTTTCTGAAATCGACGGCCGAAAGAATGGGACGTTCATGGAGCCTTCATTAGGGATATTCATTTCGCTCTTATTCACCGTTCCTTGCGAGCAACCAGAAAGGCTGCGACTTCGGCGCCCACGCGTCGGCCTGCGGATCCGTCCCACAATTGGGGACATCGTCCCTGTTTGAATTTGTTTGCGATCACATCGTCAACAAGTTTTACAAGTAAACCAACGTCATGTCCGACCAACACGCTGGTGCCTTCATCGACGGTGATCGGACGCTCGGTATTTTCACGTAACGTCAGGCAGGGGATTTCCAGTGCGGTTGCTTCTTCTTGCAATCCGCCCGAATCGGTAATGATGATCTTGGCATTGGACGTCAGCCCGAGCAATTCGTGATAGCTAAGCGGAGCCGTTGCCAAGATCGATGGACTCGACTCGAGCGTCTGCCACAATCCGATGGCCTCCAATCGACTGCGGGTCCGAGGATGAACAGGAAAAACAACCGGCAAGCGTTCGGCGATTTGCATCATCGATTCGCATAGTTGACGCAGCAGCTCTGGATCGTCCACATTGGACGGGCGGTGCATGGTCCAAACCACATATTGGTTTTTGCGGAGACCCATTTTGGCAAGCGGATCGAGCGCCGTGGCAGCCTCAAGTTGCGACCGCAATACATCGATCATCACGTTTCCACACAAGCGAATCGACTCGTCCCGCTTGCCTTCCCTAAGCAGGTTTTCACGTCCGCTTGGTTCGCTGACCAACAGTAATTCCGAGATCGCATCGGTGACCACTCGGTTGATCTCTTCGGGCATCGTCCGGTCAAAGCTGCGTAAGCCTGCTTCGACGTGGATCACGGGAATCCCCAGTTTGACCGATGCCAGCGCGCATCCCACGGTCGAGTTGACATCACCGACGACCAACGTTGCCGAGGGAGGCTGATCACATTCGAGCAACCAACGCTCATAGCTGTCCAGAATCTTTGCGGTCTGCTCGCCTTGACGTCCTGAACCGACCGACAAGTGAACGTCGGGTTGGGGCAAGCCGAGTTGCCGAAAGAATGAATCGCTCATGGCATCATCGTAATGTTGCCCGGTGTGGACCAAGCGAGTTTGCACGGCGGGCGCACTGGCTGCGATGCCACGAAGGATCGGCCCCATTTTGACAAAATTGGGGCGTGCCCCGACCACACAGGCGACGATGTCTGGGCTCTGGGGTTCCTGGCTTTGGGTTTTGGATTGGGTCAAACTACTATCAGACTTTGCTTGGGGAATGCTTTGAATTCGGAAAGGATCAAGACGGGGAGAACGAGCTTGGGGGAAAACTAAACCGAATCACACGTCATTTGGACCGCCGTGGTCTCGAGTCCGCGGCTTTGATCTGCCGTTCCTCTTTTTTCCAGGACGATCAGTTTGAAAAGACGCTGGTCCGAGTAGCGTTTTTTTCCCTTCAATACACGCCGAGCGACCTCTCGGATCATCGATCTTTTTTGCGGCTTTGTCCTTTCATCGACAAACGGATGCGAAAAAGTGCATCGCACAATGTCTTGTTCTAGTTCGTGACAGCGTTCGTCGCTGAGATACGGTGATTCGATGGGTTCGCCATAAATGGAAAACCGTTTGAAGATCGACAGCATGGTTTCGGTACCCTCTCGTCGCTCGACGTCGCGTTGGGGTTGCCAATGGGCATCTTCGATCACAAACAGCCCACCGGGATTCAGGTAGGGCCAAAGCGTGCCGAGGGTAATTTGTTGATGGGCCGACGCATGGCTGCCATCATCAATGATGATGTCGAATGGACCGGCGTCTTCGGCGACTTCTCGAAGACGATTGGCATCGCTCTGGTCCCCCTGGTACGTCTTGGCTCGCGGAATGTCGACCTCGCTGAAATCGGTCAGATCAAAGCCAGCAATCTTGGCTTGCGGAAAAAACTCAAGCCACATTCTCAGCGAGGGGCAATCAAGTTGATGTTGCGTGGTTTCTCGCTGGAGCCCAATCTCGAGGATCGAAATGGGACGATCACGGTAAGGTTCGAAAATTGTTTCATAAAGAGTTGTGTAGCGGTGGCAACATCGAACTTGGTCGCCCTTGTCGGAGTTAAACTGATTCGCAAGTTGAGTAAGAGTTGCCATCTTGATTTATCCTTCTAGGGTGTCAACAAACCTGTTCCGAAGTCCTGATTAGAAAATTCGATCACTAGTCAATTACGGTTTCTTAGGCGGTTGCGATGACTGTATTGAGCACTTGACGCCATTGTGACAAGATTCTCTGGCGATCGAATTGTTGCTGTACCGAGATGGATGCTTGGTGCCCAAGTCGGTTGCGAAGTGCGTCATCGGCAGCCAGCGTTTGGATCGCTGATGCCCATGCAGCCACATCATTGGGAGCATCCACAATGAATCCGCTTTCACCATGACGAATCATCTCGGGGATGCCGCCGACACGCGATCCAATCGGGCAAATTCCCAAGGACATCATTTCGATCAAAGCCAGCGGACAATTCTCCCACCACACGCTGGGAACAAGTCCGAGTTGACATGTTTGATAAATCGCGTTCAATTCCTCGAGCGAAACCCAGCCCAATTGAAGGAATTCGGCGTGCTCACTCAAGCGACCTCGTTCCTTCGTTGCACCACCAATCGTGACCAGCACCGTATTCTTTTGGAAATTTCCGATCGCCAGTGCGGTTTTGGCTATCTGCAGTCCTTTTTCGGGCGCCCGCCCAACGTGCATGACGGCAAAATCATCCTCGGCAAGCCCAACGCGTTGACGGGTTTCAGCAACCTGCTCGGCAGATAATTTTTTGAAATGAGATCCGTCAGCCCAATTTGGGATTTGCCATACGGGTGACGAAAATCGATCTCGGCAAATCAGAGAAAATAGATCCGTATAGATAGCGTGAGTAGGGGCGACCACCACGTCGGCTCCCGCTACAGCACGTGCTGCCAACGCTTCTTGCCCTAGACGTGGCAAACTCTGAATCCAATATACGACACGGGCGCGTGGCAAGACTTGTTTGGCCAATACAGCGACCGCCATTGTTGAGGCGATAACGATTGTCTGTTCATCGGCAGTTTGCGCAAACTGCTTCAAAGCCTCGCGGGCGCGTTGAAAGGGAATTGTTGACTCCACTGTTTGACGAACGCCAAGCGAGCGTCCTACGCGACTGCCATGAACGCGACAGCGGACGCGTCCGGCAAGCCCAAGCGTCGCAGAAACCGATCGCACGCCTTCGATGTGGGTCTTTCCCGGACCAATGGCGATCACTTCGGTGGCTTCGTCAGTGCTTGCAAAATGTGCTGCCAATTGCGCCAGAAGTCTCGGTACCGCACGGGCGGTGTTCGTTTCGAGCGGATAATTTTCGTAGACAATCAGCAGTCGCTTGGCCAACAGAGGTTGCGAGTTTTTGAGCTTCGGTTCATTATCGCATAGCGTATCAATCACGACCGATGATTCCTTTGTAACGATGCATGATATCGTTGAATATTGAGTGTCTCATTTTAGACTGATAATAGTCGATGATGTTGAAGGGTTCGCCGAATGCCTTCTTCCATTGGGATGAATTGATAGTTTGGCACCAAGGTGAGCAACCGCTGCGGGTCTAATGAAATTGACGTGATATCACTGCTGCGATGGGGCAAATGAACGACTTCGATCTCTTTGTCGAGCAGTCGCCGTATGGTGCCAACGAGTTCCTCCAGTGAAGTTGCGACTCCCGTGCCCAGATTAAAAACGTTCGACTCATCCAACCGATCGCATGAGATCGCCATCAATCGGCATACGTCCTCGATATAAATGTAGTCTCGGCTTGCGGAGCCATCACCATAGACCCGGATTGGAGTTCCATGGTGGAGAGCTTCGATCCAATGTGGCAATACGCCTTGTCCTGGGCGTGTGCGTTGTCCCGGTCCATAGGGGTTTCCAATCCGGAAGATGTCAGTGGCGAATAACCCTCGGCGAGTTGCGTGACGCAGTAGTTGTTCGGCAGCCAATTTGAAAATGGCGTAAGGCGAACGAGGATCGGTTGCTGAATCTTCGTGTCGTGGTTGATCGGTGTCCGCATAAACGGTTCCACCGGAAGACGGAAAAACGATTTTTCGAACACCGTGATAAGCGGCGGTTTCCATCAACACCAGCAATGGGCTGAGTGCTTCCGTGTATTCGGCTGCTGGCTCCGAAAAGAAACGGCTTGGATAGGTGGCCGAAGCAAAATGATAAATGATGTCGGCGCCTTTGATTGCATCACTAAGGATCCAGGTATCACGGATGTCGCCCAGAACGGAGGCGACGCCCGGCAGTTGCGCTATTTCGGGACGGGGCTGTCGCCAATAGGCAACCACATCATGACCTTGTGCCGCGAGAAAACGTGTCATCGAGGAACCCAGGAATCCTGCTGCGCCCAATACCACGACACGCAGCGGCGTGTGCGGTTGCTGTTCCCTCATTGAATGTGCCTGATGGGTTGTTGGAGCAGTCGATTCAAATAGTATCCGTAGTCTGAATTGCTGTATTGTTCTGCAAGACCAGCCAATTCATCTTTGCTGATCCAGTTCTGCCGGTAGGCGATCTCCTCGGGACAGGAAACCTTTAACCCGGTTCGCTTTTCGATAGCTCCGACAAAACTGCTTGCGTCCAGCAGCGATTCGTTGGTGCCGGTGTCCAGCCAAGCCGTTCCGCGGCCGAACATTTCGACTCCTAGCGATCCCTCATCCAAATAGATCCGATTTAAATCGGTAATTTCAACCTCGCCTCGTGCTGATGGTTTTAGTGTCCTTGCAAATTCACACACGCGGTGATCATAGAAATAGAGTCCAGGAACGGCAAAATTCGACTTGGGATGTTCGGGCTTTTCCTCCAGCGATATCGCGTGTCCTTCATCATCAAAGGAAACGACTCCGTACGCCGTCGGATTGCGAACCTCGTATGCAAAGACGCGAGCCCCATGTTGGATCGAGGCGCTGCGTCGGAGCAGATTGATCATTCCTTGGCCGTAGAAAAGATTGTCTCCCAGCGTCAGACAGCTGGTGTGTCCGTCGATAAATTCTTCGCCAAGCGTAAACGCTTGAGCCAATCCGCCCGGTTTCGGCTGGACTTTGTATTGCAGCTGCAATCCCCACTGGCTACCGTCGTCGAGAAGGGATTGAAAAAGAGGGGTGTGTTGCGGCGTCGAAATGACCAAGATCTCGCGAATACCTGCCAACATCAATGTGCTTAGCGGGTAATAGATCATCGGTTTATCGTAAACCGGCAACAACTGCTTGCTAATCGCGGTTGTCAACGGTGCCAATCGCGTGCCACTTCCACCGGCTAGAATGATCCCCTTCATCGGCCCTGATTCTCCGTCATGAGAGTTGCCACATGCATTTAGGCATCACGTGATGCCGGTAACACGTCTCTGAGAACTCGATCAAGCATCGCTGCAATGTGGTCTCGATTGTAGGTCGTCTCTGCTGCGGCCCGTCCTTGCTCGCCATATTGCCGTCTCAACTCCGCGTCACAAGCGAGCTTCTTGAACGTTGGTAATAGGTTCTGAGTGTCGCTGGGCGAGACTGCGATTCCACAATTTGCATTTTTTATTCGTTTGGCCGGTTCGCCGTCGGCGATCAACAAGATCGGCAGTGACGATGCCATCGCCTCGTAGATCTTGCTGGGAACGGCGCCGGGAATGGTCATTCCCAAACTGATGATGGCGACATCGGCTGAAGCGAGTAGCGCGGGAATCCGTTCGCGTGGCTGCGCCGGAACGATCTTGACGCGGTCGATTGATTCACGCTCAATCCGTTTCTCTAAGTCCTCACGCGCAGGCCCGTCTCCGACTAAGACGAAACGCCCTGGTGTGGAGGCATCGAGTGACTTGGCGAGATCGAGGATTTGATTCAACCCTTGGGCCAAGCCAAGCAGCCCCGCGAAAATAAAGATGGGCCCTGGTTCGGGCCCTAGCAATTGCCGTGCGTCATCGTCGGCGTGCTCAGGACCAAAGCGACTCGGGTCGACGCCATTGGTAATGACCTGCGTTCGTACCTCTGGACATCGCACTCGCACCGAGGCGATGATTTCATCGGATTGTCCCGTGATGGCAGTGGCGCGACGATAGGTGGATAGTTCCAAACGTTCGGCCATCTTGGTGGCTAAACCGGGTTTGACTACTCCCATGCGAATCGCTGATTCAGGCCACAAATCGCTGACGTTAAATACAAAGGGACACTTCCATCGTTTTGCCAAATATTTTGCAGCATAACTGATGAAAAGCGGTGGTGACTCGACGAACAACAGGTCGGGACGTTGGCAAAGTTTGGGACCAAAACGCTTGGCACCGCGAACGAACGAGAAATAACAGCGAATGCGTTTGCTAAAACCTTGTTTGGCGGTGTACAGCGGAACGCGAACCGTGCGAATCCGGCCGACCTGATGCACATGCGGCTGCCGAGGGTCGAATCCTTCAAACACTTTCCCGGTCGGGTAATTGGGGAGCGCCGTCAACGCTTCGACGTCCCAACCCAAATCAATCAGCCGTTCGCCAAGCTCCGATAAACGAGCTTGCGGTGCGCCCATCTCAGGAGGAAAGTATTGAGTTAATATGCAGATTCGAGGGCGTGATCCGTCCGACGATGACCCCGTTTCCGTTGCCAGTCGCGACAACTCAGTGGTCGACATATTCACTAGCTCCGGTACTTGAGGTGGAATGTTTTGAAGTCAAATTGTTTACCGCCATAAATTTTCAGCCTTGGTGCGTTGTATTTCTGTTACCGGTTCCTTCATCCGCTATTGGATTTCAGGGGCGGTCAAGATTGTTGATCACAAAGCGACGTTTGCCCGCCGGGGTCAGCGGAATTTCTGAAACCGTTTCCACATCGACGCGAAGATCTTCCGCCCCTCGTTCGGCCAGGGTCGATGCAATGTGTTGTTTGGTTTCGCGGGAGAACCCTTGACGCGGCACGATCCGAACTTGCACAGAATCTCGTTCGTTTTGAACTACCTGAAACGAATCGACTTCTTGGAAATGTTCCAGCACCCCGGTGAAGAAATGAACAATCAATCGGTTTCCTGTCGGGGTAACAACACAATCGGTGTCACGTCCCTGGATACCTCGCATTAATTCAAATCCACGTCCGCAACGACAAGGTTGGCCATCGCTACGGGTCGCACGGTCGCCAATACGATAACGGATTAACGGCATCGGGCCGGGGTGTAGACGCGTTACGATCACGTCGCCGGTTTGATTGGCACCGACGGGGTTGTTGTCCGCATCGAGGTACTCGACGATGACGTCCAACGAGTGGATGTGATATTGGTTGTCGTGACCACATTGGGCTGCAATGTGCATTCCCTCGCAACATCCATAGGTGTCCCGGACCTGAGTGCCAAACGTCGATTCGATCATTTCTCGATACCGCGGATACACCATGTCACCCCACGTGATCACCGATCGCAGCGGCCGGTTCCAGCCCTGCTTTTTTGCCCGTCTTGCCAAGTAGTACAGGCTGCTAGGGTACCCCCATACGTGATCAATTTTGTATCGATCAATTCGTTCTAGGTTTTCATCCAAACGGTCGTCGTGCAGGTCAAATGCGGGAATGTAGTGGCAACGCAATAGTCGGTCTTTGATGCGGCGGTCGATTGATCGATTCAACGTGATGCCGGTCTGCAGATGTGGTTCGCCAAACGTCCAATCCGCCCAATCCAAACACAACAAGAACGAGGCACGGTACCAGCCAGCCGTCCAAGCATCTTCTTTGATGCAAAAATTTTTGCCTGTTGACCCCGACGTGCACGCTTCGTAGACCTTTTGTCCGGTGTCTCTGGTTGTTTGATCAGGATAGCCCGATCGCAACATCGTCTTGTCGACCACCGGCAGTTTGACGAGATCCGCAGCGGTGCGAATATCGCTTGGCTTTACTCCCGCCGCCTCCATTTGCTGGCGATAAAAAGGGACTTCCGCATACGACGTGCGAATCAATTTGGCGAGTGCTTCGTCACGATACGCTTGCACTCGCTCGGAATCCCACCACTGGGCCTGTTGCAGGAAATGGTATCTCTGCATCATTTGCTGTCCAAATGCACGATCCCCCGCTGGCAGCAATATCTTGGAGACAAACCATGACCAAGTGCGATCTTTTAGGGGGCGTGATGGCATAGCGTTAGGATGATTTTTTTCCAATGTAGACAAGACCGTAGCCAAGGATGTCGTGGCGGTCGCACCATTGTCCCATTCGATCGATCGCGTTTTGTGAAGTTTGGCGAATACGGGCCGGAGTCAGACGGCGAAGTCGGTTCGGCAACCTCATGCTTCGCAGTGCGACCCCCGCATAAACCGATTGGCAACGGATTTCTTGGAAACCCGCTTCCGCACCCATCTTTCGCAGCAGCGATCGGCGGATGTTTTTCTGCCAAACCAGATTGGGCGGAACCAATTTGCGAAACCAGTAACGAATTTCGCGGCGCAGTGTCCACGGGGACCAGAAGCTAGGCACAAATTGATACAACAATCCGCCAGGTTTAAGCACGCGATGAGATTCCGACATAATGATTCGCTGTTGATCTCGAGTGAAATGTTCAAGCACTCCGAAGCTGGCGTAGCAGTCCAGCGAATTGTCCTCAAACGGCAGATCGAGAATCGTGCCTTCAACCCACTGCACCGTTCCGGGCAGGTCCGTCAAGTTTTCGCCTCGAGCTTGGGCCTCGTTGATCAATTTTGCTGAATAATCCAGCCCAATGCAGTGATGCCCGAGCGAGGCAAACATATAGACGAATTGCCCCAGCCCACAGCCTGCCTCGACGATCTTGCTGTGCGGAGGCAAGAGATCAAATAGTGGCTTCAAATGGTCGGCATCATACAGCCCGCGGCAATGTTCCATCGTTTCTTGCGGCGTCGCCACAAGACGTTCTTCCCATTGATCCGCCTGAGTGGGTAGCGTGTTGCTCATGATGTCTCCTGCGTCATTCGTTGCTGCTTAGCGATTGAATTTGGCGTTGCCAGTCCGTAGGTTTGCAAAACCCGTTGCGGTGCGTTTGCTAACAAGAAAGTACGAATTTGCTCGAGCTGTGCTTCGTCGAATAGTTCCTTGCTGCGTCCCACGGCTCCGCTACGGACCCCGTCATGAGAATGCGGGATGTCCGGTTTTTCTTGATCGCCAATCATGAACTCCAGCAGCTTGGCGACTTCGTCGTCATAATGTTCGACGAGTTTTTCGTAGTGAATCGCGACTTGCCGTGATTCGGGGACATCGGCAAGCCCAGCGAGAATGTCGCGTTGGTTGGCGGTGTAGTACCAGCTTAGAAAGTCGACCAAGCTGTATCGAGCGGCTTGCTGAAATCCGCCAGGCCGGACGCCGAGATAGCCGCGGTGAACCAATCGCATCCACCGCAATCGATGCATTGTGTGGATGCACGCGCTTCGCATGGCAAAAAAGCGGCCACCATAGGAATGGGCACGATAACGATCGATGAACCCACCGCAGTCGTTTTTGGCCAAGAAGTTTTTCATCGACGCGATCGTGTCGAGCGGGTTTCGCTGGAAATGCACATAGCGTGCCTCGGGAAACGCTTCCTTCAATAGCGGCAGGAAGTTCGAGAGGGTGGGCGAGATCAGCACGATCGGATTGCCAGAGGCTCGTGATTCGATGTACGAACGGACGCGACGTACTCGCCATGGTTTCAGTAGCGAATCGAGCCATCCTGGGTGTCCAATTCCGTCATCGCCGAACGGATTGACCGATTTGATCGGGTACAGCGAGTACAGGAACTGCGTCGTGTAGGTGTTGTGCGTGAACACGCTGTGATCGGGGATGCAGCGGACCACGCGAGACAACCAACTGCTTCCCGAACGCGGCGAACTAAGAATGATGGTAATTTGCACAGCGTGTTATTCCTACAGTGAACCACGATCCGCAGCGTGTAGCTTGGGGTGGCGATAAATCAGTAATTGGGAACGAGCAAATTTGTGCCGAAACCAGTTGGGCATGCGGGCATCAACCCGATGAGCCCAGCGACGATATTTACGATTGAACGAGCCACCCGGAAGCAGTTTGTGAAATCGCTCGATGCTGCCAAGAGACAATGCATCGACCTGTTCGAAATACAATGCCGCGTTTTGCAGATATGTCTGAGAGCTATTGCTGCGATCGGGATGCGGGTCGCTCGCTTTCCATTTGGCAAACGCCTTTTTATTCAGCGAAGAGGGGCGATTCCGTACCGGAACCATCCATCGCAGCGCATCGAGTGTGGGGCTATTCTCAGCCGGTTCGAAAAACCTTGCTTCGCCCTCGGGTTTGAGCATTCCCGCTGCTTTCGCCAAATATTCTCGCTCAAGTTCTTCGGTCAGATGGTGCAAAAACGCTTTGCCAACGACGCAATCAAATGGTTCATCTTCGAGGTTCAATGAGGTGAAGTCTCCCGACATGCCTTGGACACGTTCGGGACCAAAGCCAAGTTTCTGTGCGGCTTGGTTGACGATCCGTGCACTTTCGCTAGAGATATCGACGGCGACGACTTGAGCCCCCAGCATGCACATCGCTAGTGCATTGACGCCGTTGCCACAGCCCAATTCCAGCACACGTTTACCTTTGAGCCGATCCGCGAAACCATCCATGTACATTCCGTACCAACTGGTGTCGGTCCGCACCGCGTCACTAAAGAAGTCGTCAAAGTTTTCGACCATGTGGACAATCTCGTCGACATTCACGTCGCGATAAGATTGGTCGTAGTGTTGTTCGTTCTCGCGAACGTTTTCAGTGGTGTCAACGACTCGCATGGTTGGATTCCGTAAGAGGCATTTCAGTGCGTTGCTTTTTCGCTTAACGTTTCGAACAGTCGGACCCATTTCGGCAAGATCGTCGGCCAATCAAATTGGCTGGCGAATGCATGGGCATTTTGTGATAGTTTCCCGGCTAATCCGTCTTCGTTCAACACGCGGCGGACCGCCGCTCCCATTGCGGCCGTGTCATCCGGCGGCACGAGCAGGGCATTGTGGTTGTGATCGACCAGATCGGGCATGCCTCCGACATCGGTACTGACGACGCACAATCCACACGCCATCGCTTCGAGTACGCTGACCGGCGTGTTGTCGAAATTGGTCGTGTTGATGAAAACGTCAGCTTGCGCCAGATGATCTGGAATTTGAGTTTTCGGGACCCCGCCGGTGAATCGAACACGATCCGCGACACCTAACTCGGACGCTGCTCGTTGCGTGGCCTGAAAGCTGCCATCGCCTTTATCAGGACCTACCATCGTTAGCTGGATATCGGGAAAGGCATGTTGCAGATCGGCAACCAAGCGGATCGCCAGCGTGGGGTTGTACAAGTGATGGAAGCTGCGTACCCAAACCAAGTTGGCGGCAGGCTTGTCTCGCAAACAAAAGGAGTAGCGGTTCAGGTGCAGTGGATTTGGCAACAATTGGATATCGTTTCGATACCGTTCCATTCGTTGTTGCAGATATTCCGAAGGCGTTGTGACAACCGCGGCATGCCGCAGCAAGCGATCGACGCGGCGCGGCCAACGTTTGCTGAAATCTGGTAAATTGCCGCCACGCAAAGTCAAAGCATACGGCTTACCAGCAGCCCGCAAAACGAAGCATGCAGATTCAGCCAATCCAAAGCCGAGCCCGCTGTAAACATCGACGTTAGCCGCACTGTACTCGTGTCGTCGTTTCCAGGTGGTGGTGACGATATCAAGTAACCGCGCCGCACGGGGACGCTGATTCGAAGCGGTGAATACATTTAGTCCTACCGATTCAAGTTTGCCGGCCAGATCTTCACACACCGAATGGTTGCCGACATTGCCCGAGAGGAAATTGCCTACCAACAGGACGGACGTGTTTGCGGAAGTGCTCATCGTAAAGCCAACACGGTGTCGTAGATCTCTGAAAGTTGTCCGATGACCGCCTCGGCACTGTACTGCGTTTGAACGCGGTTGAAAAAGGCGCGGCCTAAGGATTTGCGTTTGCTCTCGTCGGCCAGTAGCGAGATGATCGCGTTTGCTAATTGTGTCGACTCACTTGCGGGAACAAGCAATCCCGCCTTGCCATCGTCTAGCACATCGCCGCATTGCCCCACGCGTGTTGCCACCACCGGCATTGAGGTGGCGCCGTATTCCAACAGCGAAACGGGAAGCCCTTCGGAAGTGGAACTGAGTACGCCGATGTCACAGCAATGCAGGATACTGCTGACATCCTCGCGTATCCCCATCAGCGTGACGTGGGACTGCAACCCTTGGATCTGGATTTCACGTTGCACCTGCGTCAGGTAGTTGGCGTCTGGGTGAGCCCCGACCAACAACAAGTGGGCATCAGGGTAGATCCCCACGACACGCTGCATCGCACGGACCAGAGTCAAATGGTCTTTGACGGGGCGAACGTTGGCGACGCATACGATTCGGGTGCCTCGGCTGCCTGGCAATTCGCAATTCGGAATGACTTGTTTTGTGGTGTCGACGAAGTTTGGCAAGCACCAAATCCGGTCTTTAGGAAAATGCAACCGATGATGAGACCAATCTGCTAATGGTTTGCTGACCGCGACCACGCCTCCGACATGTCGCAACAATAAACGGAACAACCATGTCGGTCGTTCTTTGCGTTCGTTGGTTCCGTAGTGGTCGTGCCACACGATCGCAGGATGCGGCGAGAACATTGCTGCCATTCGTGCGACTAAGATCGAAGAACCATGAGCATGCAAGACGTCGACACGGTGTTTGCGATTGTACTGCACTAAATTGCGAATCGCCCGAAGATCAAATGTGTGTTTACGGTGCAAACAAATTCGGCCGACATCAGCGGAAACGCACGGAGTAAGTGGCCCGTCACGCCGTGTCGTGCATAACGAGGTTCGATACCGATCGCGAGGCATTTGGTTCACCAACTCGACAGCAATTCGCTCACGCCCTCCTAAATCGAGCGTGTCGGTCATGTGCATCACATGAATTCGACGATCGGTTTTATTCTCCGCAATCATTCGTTCAACAATACTTCAGCGGAGTCTTGTTTGACAGCGTGATTCGAATGGTTAGTTGGAACTAAGCGGATACCCCAAGTGTGTTCTAGGAGACTGGCCAACGCCGATCGCAAGCCTTCACGCGAATAGCGTTGCGACCAATGGGAGGCTTGTTGACCTAGCTCGCGGTATTTAGTCGGGTCGTCGACAATCGATTTCATCGCGGTAACGAATCGTTCGGTGTCGCCGTCTGGCAACAAGATTCCTCGCCCGCAGAGCATTCGCCCCACTTGCCCATGGTTCACCGCCACACAGATCAGCCCGTGGCACATTGCTTCGGCGATGACCTTGGGCCAACCTTCGGAATGGACCGAGGGCAAAAGAAGACAATCGGCCCATCGATAGTGTTGGAGTGATTGATCAAAGGGCACAGCGCCCACAAAATGGGTGAATTCCGCAATTCCGCTGGCCCTGGCCTGCGATTCTAATTCGTCTCGCAGAGGACCATCGCCGACGATACGGACTTCCAATTTGATGCCGCTGGCGGCCACCGCAGCGATCGCGTCGATGAATACATGCACTCGTTTTTCTGCGACCAAGCGTCCTGAGAACAGCACTCTTAGCGGGTAAGAAAATGTTTTGCTTCGAGCATGCGTTACTGCGGATTCAATCTGTTCGTCACTCATCATCGAGGTAAAGAACGCATGAACGTGCGGCGGTTGGTTTTGCCATTCTCCATAGACTGTGACCGGAGCCCCCCACCACCATGATTTCAATAACCGACGCTGTAACCGTCCGGTCAAATTTTCTCCTGGGTATCCGTTCCATTGTCCTGCATACTTGGCAACGCGATAGCGAGAAAAGAAACGTGCCAGCAACACGCCGAGGAAGCCTAGGTTTCCGGGGCATCGTACATGAATCGCGTCCGCATGCGCCATGGCGCGACTTAGACCAATAATGACAAGAGGAAGCCGAATCAGCTGAGCAATTTTGGCCCCGAGCGAATCTCCACCCGTTTTTAAAATGGGATGAATGCTAATGTTTGTACGTTCAAATGGCATGCTGTCGCCCTTGGGGGCGAAGTCTCGACACGGCGCCGCGATCACAACCTCAGGAAACAAATCGGCCCAGATGTCAATTTCCCGGGCATAGGGGCCGAACGCATAAAGTTTGCCCTCGTGACGATAATGGACTACATGCGATAACACGACCAGTCGTTTCATTATCTGCCTGCACTTCGTAGCAAGACAGCTCGACGGCACCGCAATGGGAAATCGTCCGCTTTCGATCCAATGCGGATCGAAGTGCGGGACACGATTCGACCCCATTGCTTGTTTATGGAACTGTGACTTGTTGTTTGATCCACGGATCCGGTTCGGGCTTTGTTGGCGTGCCCTCGTTCATGTTCACATGCCAATGTTCCGTCAACAATTGACGCAATGCTTCACGTAATGTTTCCAGCGAGTATCGCTGCGAAAAGATAGCCGCCCGTCGTGATACCTCGATTCGCTGTTCCGGAGCAGATGCGAGTTCACGCAACGTGTTTGTCAGGGCATCGACGTCTCTCGCAGGAACAACAAAACCTCTGCCCTCGCCTAGCATCCAGGGGACTAGCCCACGGTCAGATCCTACGCACACCAAGCCGCAGGCCATTGCTTCGGCGATCGCTTTGGGCCAACCTTCGGTGTCCGATGCCAGCACGAGCACTTGAGATCGGTCGTAAAAATCAAAGACCTGATCAAAATCAATCGCGCCAGCGAAGTGAACGCATTCTTCGAGTTTCAATCGTTGGACTTGTTCGCCAAGATGACGGCGTTCTGAGCCATCACCGACGATGTCGCAGTGTACGCGGATGCCCGCCTGTTTTAATTTTGCCACTGCCTCGATCAGCACATCCACGTTTTTGCTTTTAGACAACCGACCAACGAACAACAGAGTCAACGTTTGTTGAGCCGTTTTTCGTGCTGCGATTTCTTTAGCCCGGTCGATCTGTTCTGCAGTCATCACCGACGTGAAAAATGGGATCACATGTGGCGGCTGGTTTGGCCAATCACCGTACACTGTCACGATTCCACGCCACCATCGCGAGCCAAGTAAGTACCGCTGCAATCGGACGCTCCACGATTCCCCAGGAAATCCGTCCCATTGTCCGGCATATTTCGCAATCAGTTTGTTGCTAAAACAGGGTGCGAGAATCACGCCCAATAGACCTAGATTGCCGGGGCATCGCACGTGGACTGCGTCGGTTGCCCGCATTGCGAAGACCAGCGCCCCTACGATTCGTGGTAGCAGAAACAATTGCCACAACTTCGCTCTGACCGATTCGCCGCCGCTAGCCGGGATCGATCTTAGTTCTACATTCTCTCGCGAGATCGCCACGCCGTCGCCCGGCGGCGGTCCCACTTTGCAGGGCGCCGCAATCGAGACATCCGTAAACAGATCGCACCAAATGTTGATCTCGCGAGCATAAGGTCCGTAGGCAAAAATCTTGCCCTCGTGTCGATAGTGAGTGACATGGGTCACAATCAGTAATCGTTTAACGCACGTCACAGTGACCTCTTTGTTTCGCGCTGGTGGGCTGCAATTGCATTTCGCAGATTTTTCCTTCGCCAACGTGAATGAATCCCATCTCGCAGTTCGACGCGAGTTGGCGGTCCGATTCCGAATCGCCAATCATTAGCGAACGTTCCACGTCAATGTTCCATTTATCACGTGCCGCGTGAATCATGCCTGGCTGAGGTTTGCGGCAATCACATGATCCAATTTCATGAGGGCAAACAAAGACATCGTCGATGATGGCACCTTTCGCGGCAAGTTCGCGAACCATTTGTGCGTGGATCGAATCGACATTCGCCTGTGTCATCAATCCTCGTGCGACGCCACGCTGATTGGTTACCACAATGACCAAGAAATCGAGTGCATTGAACAGGCGAATCCAATCGATTGTATTGGGGATCCATTGAAATTGTTCCCAACTGCGGATGTAGTCACCGTCATCGGCTTTGACGTTGATCACGCCATCGCGATCAAGAAAGATGCAGCGGCGGCTCACCAGCGATCTCCATCGACAAAGATGACTTTGCTGCCCTCGGGTTCCATACGAAAGGGGACTTCGACCAGGTCGAATAACGCCTCACGCAATTGTGATTGCAAATGAGGTTCACAGAAAAAGAGCACAAATCCGCCGTCCCCTGCGCCAAGCAATTTGCCTCCGAGCGCCCCCGCGTCAATGCCGCGATTGTAGACCGAATCAATGTCGCCGTTGCTAATCGAGGACTCAAGTGTTTTCTTCGTTTCCCATGCATCATGCAATAAACGACCAAACGCATTGAGGTCACGGCCTTCGGAAAGAATGCTTCGCATTTGGTGTGCGATCCCACACAATTGACGAAGCGCCGGACGTCTCGATTCACAATTGGATTTTTGTTTCTTCAACACGCTGCTTGCCCGCCGTGTTTTGCCCGTGAAAAACAGCAGCAGCCGGCGGTTCAGTTCCTCCCAGGTCCCGCGACGGCAGACAACGGGGTCGACAAACACGGTGCCGTCAGGATGAAACTGAATGAATTTCAAACCGCCAAAGCCGGCAATGTATTGATCCTGTTTCCCAATGGGTTCTTTCAGGATATTGATTTCGATGTTGCAAGCTTGCTCGGCCAGACGTTTGGCGGTAACCACATGGCCATTGAGAATGTGTAATGCGTGTAACAATCCGACGGTGAAGCTGCTGGACGACCCCATGCCGCTTTGCCCTGGTAAATCGGCAACCGAAACGATCTCCAACCCTTTGCGGATATCCAGTGATTTAAGGCATTCACGGACAATCGGATGTTGGATTTCATCGGGGGTATCGACAAGCTCGGTTTGCGAGTAGCTGACACGAAACGAGTCACCAAACCGCTCCTTCACTGTCAAATACATATATTTATCGATTGCGGTGGAAATCACCGCACCCGGTTCTTGACTGTGGAAGACCTCGAGATCCGAGCCACCTCCGGCGAAACTAATGCGAAACGGAGTCCGTGTGATGATCATGTTAGCTGCTCCGCTATTCGCTCGAGCCGTTCAGGAGTGCCGATGTCGTAAAACCGCTGACGTGTGACATGTCCGAACAATTTTCGTTCGGCAATCAGTTGAGGAAAAATCTGCTGCTCAAGCGAGACGTTCCCCGAGGGAATCGAGTCGAGCACCGCTCGCTGAAACGCAAGCACCCCTGCTTCGACATATCGAAGGGAGGTGTCATCAGCGGCGTCTTTTTTGTATTTGGCAACGAAGCCTTCTTCGTCCAAGGCGATATTGTTCGTGACTCCGGTGTCTTCCGTTTGATTGTCGTAAACGGTCACTACTCCGGTGGCCGATGAATCCGCCAGCGTGTTCAGGACGTCTGCATAGGAAATCGGTAGATAGGAATCGCCGTAAATCACCAAAAACGCATCGGCCAGTAGCGACGCTGCTTGACGCAGTGCCCCACCTGTGCCCAGCGGCGTGGTTTCACGAGAGTAATGAATCGTCAGCCCTAAACCGGATCCGTCGCCGAAGTGTTCTTCAATCTGTTCCCCGAGATATCCGGTTAGCAATACGATGTCGGTGATCGATTGCTGCTCTAGCAATCGTAGTTGATGTTCCAAATAGGGAGTCCCGGCGATGGGGACCATTGGTTTGGGAACCGTCTTGGTCAGCGGCCAAAGCCGAGTGCCTAGACCGCCGGCGAGGATTACAGCTTGCATGTCGGTTGGTTCATTTCAAGGAGCGTGTTTTCGATGGCAAAGCGGATCGCTTGCTCTGAATTATGCTTTGCCTGCCAACCGAGTTGGTTGATCGCCGAGACATCCAGTAGAAATCGTGGCACGTCCCCTGCCCAACCTCCTTCGGTCCCCGTGTATTCAAATTTGACGTTCTTGAGCTTCATCGCTTCGACCATCAATTCCGCGATTCGGTCGACCGTGATCGAGTCACTGCAGCCTAGATTGAAGGTGTTGATCGGTTGCTTGGCATGCTCGATCGCATACAACATCGCATCCACGCATTCACTGCTTAGCAGATACGACTTTGCTTGTTTTCCATTGCCCAGGATCGGCAGTCGCGTGGGGTCATCGAGCAATTTATGAGCAAAATCGGCAATGACCGTGCGGCCGCGAGAGCGAACTTTCTTTCCGACAATATTGGCAAACCGGAACACCCAACACTGCATGTCAAACAGATGTTGAAATGATCCGATCAATCCTTCGCAGGCCAGTTTGCTGGCACCGTAAAGTGAGATTGGATGCGGTGCTTGTTGCTCACTGATCGGCTGGGTTTCGCAAACACCATAGACGGCCGAGGTGGACGAGAACGCTAGTTTTTTGACGCTATGTTGCCGCATCGTTTCGAGCACCGCATAGGTCGCCAACGTGTTCTGTTTCAGATCCTTGTCCGTCGCATCGCCGGGAGTAAATTTGACATCGGGGTTGGCAGCCAAATGATAGACCATCTCGACCGAATCCATCGCGGCATCCAGTTCGCGTTGATCGAGCAAATCGCCTTCGATGAAACGAAAGTGATCATGTGCGAGCAGCGGTTCGATATGCTCTCGACGTCCGCTACTGAGGTTGTCTAGCACCGTGACGTGATCGCCTCGTGCGACCAAGGCCTCGGCTAAATCGGAGCCGATACAACCAGCGCCGCCTGTGATTAAAACCTTACTTGACATCTTATCCGTTGTAATTCGTACGAAGGAGGCTCGAGGAATCACGCAATCCAATTGAGTGTCGAGGTGTGCGCATGCGTGGTGATATACGAGGACGGTGGTGTAGAAAAACAATCGCGGCAGCGACAATAAACCAGATCCCTTTTGCTTGGAACTGTGTCGAGGTAAAGGCGGAAGTCAACGTCATCGTGACCAGCAGCCCGAGAGGCAAATCGCCTCGGCGGCGATATTCCCAACCGATATAAGCAAAAGAAAAAACGAAGGCAGTGAATACGATGATCCCTGGGACTCCATTTTCGGCCAGCGTTTTGAGCCAAGCCGAGTGGGCGGCTTTCTCGACCCCAAGTTTGCGTTTGCCGAGTCCATCGGTGTTTTTTAGATTGGCCCAGCCCCGCTTGAATCCTCCGGTGCCGATGCCCAAGGGATTCTCAAGAAAGATTCGCCAGGCACCGATCGCAAAATCAGATCGGCTGCTGGTCCGTTCAGCAGCGGTGTATTGGTCATCGAATAATTTGTCGATCCGGCCCATCGATCGATCGCGAAGATTGGGAAATGCATTGATCACAATGATCACCGCCAGCATCCCGACCACGATAAACTTGAATCGTTTTGTGTTGGAACGTACCGAGGTCAGAACAAACAGAATGCATGCGCTGGCCACCAAAATTCCGCCACGGCTGCCGACTAAGAATGCCCAACAACAATTGACGGCAAAAAGCACCAGCAGCGTTGTCCGCGCCCTTCCTTCCTTTGATTTCCCAGCGATTGCAAAACAGGTAGCAAAGATCCCCGTCAGAAAAAAGTAGGTCAATGCATTGGGATCAATGTAATTGCGATCAATGATGTCTTTTTCAACATACTCAGCACGAGCTTCGACAAAACTCAATTCGTTTTGCATAAAGAAAAACGCAAGCCCGCCCACAGCCGACAGGGTTCCAACGGATATTCCCAACACGTACCAAACGTGTGAATAGTTGCGGCAACGATAGAAATAGGCAAGCAATCCAAAGACGGAAACCAAATTCAGCAGATGCAGGATGCCATCTTTTAAACCAGGTGTCAGGATCAATCCGCCGCACAGGATAAAAACGTAAAATTGAAGCAGTCGAGTGTGAGGATCTTTTTGGCGTAATTGCAGGGGAAGCGTAAGCAGGATAACGAGCACAAGCCAGTAGTTAAACGTGTTGTACCGCAGCACGCCCGTGGTCATCAGGAACACACGTGATAACGCATCGACCGAACAGATCGCACTGACGCCCAACACGCCTATTAACGGATGGCGAAGCCCAATCATGGCCATCGCAAAACCACACAAGGTGACCAAGCCCAAAGCGGCTTTGAAACCGATGATCACGGTGCTCAACCAAAGCAGTGCCACCCCGACGCCGATCCACAATGCCGCGTTCTCTGCTCTGCTGTTTTTAGGCAGCGCAGCATTGCGTTCAATCGGAGGAGGTCCGGTCGAAATGAAGGTGCGATGAGATGCCAAGCCAGCGGACATGATTTTCTGTGTTAGCCCGATTTCAGTTTGGAGTCGCGTCGCAAAAATCGATCCACAAAAAACATGGTCCTACCGCGTACAAAGTTCCATCGCCGCTTCATCTGTCCTGGGCGGACGAAGGTCAAACTTCGTAATACGGTGTCCAGACCAAACGCGTACATGAACCGCAGCGTATCAAGAAAGGTGCGGTTCTCGAGGCAACGTTGGTGAATGTCATACGCATTTTGGATACCGGCGTAAGCAATCACATAACTGTTTGGACGTCCTGCTTTATCAGGCAGATGCAACACGTGGGCCTTTCCCGCCATCATCAACTTGCCATGACGTCCCATGCGTAGACTGATGTCGAGGTCTTCGCCCGTACTGTGGCCCCCAAAGTTCTCATTGAATTTGACCTCGCGGATTACCGACGTTTTCCACATCATCGCACAACCGCTAAGCCAGTCACCTTGAACCACCGAATCGGTCGGTGGTTGAAATACCCATGGGACCGAAATGCCACCTCGAGTGTAAGTGCCGGGCTTTAGATGCGGCACGATTCGAAACAGGCGACGGATACGCCACAACAGCGGCGGCGACTTGACGCCTTGTTGGTCATGGGCGTTAACACCGACCACTTGGTCTTCGTTGTCCCGATACACTTGAGCCATTTCAGCGAGGCATCGCGGCTGAAGGACGATGTCGTCGTCAAAGAAAACGAGCAAATCGGTTTCGACCCAACGAATCGCAAAGTTGCGTGAACAGGTCAAGGTTTGATACGCACCTTGGACGCGAAAATAGCATACCTCGTGCGCCAAATCCGCCAATTTAGGATAGCTGGCGATTCGCTGTTCGGTCTCGTCCCCAGGGCTTGCGTCAACAATCACAAGACGGTCCGGCTTTAAGTCTTGCTGGGGCAGCGAATCGAGAAAGCGAATACAGCTGTCGGGACGTTTGAAGGTGCAAATGCATACGGTCAAACCTTGACGAAGCGGGGTCGATTCGTCGGGCAGTTCCGGAATGTCCTGCACTCTCACTCCATTACGAATGAAAGTCAGAACGTCTTCTTGTTGACGGGCGTCAACGCGGGGTTCGGTTACGGAAGCACTCATGGGAATTGGTTCGGTTTAGGCTGCCACCTGCGAGTAGGCTTCGATGCACTGGCGATAAAAAGCCTCATTTTGTGATCGAAGTTTATGGATCGAAAAGGTTTGTTCGATTCGTTCGCGACCCGCTTCACCTAGACGAGCGGCGATGTCGTCATTTTGCAGTAGGCGAACGATTGCCGCACGGATCTCGTCGATGTTATCAGGGTCGACGAGCAATCCATCTTGGTCTTCACGCATCAACTCTGACCCCGCTCCGCGTTTGCTGGCGATCGTGGGGCAACCACATGCCATGGCCTCAAGCGGTGCAAGCGCAAACGCTTCGGCATAGGAGGGGAACACCGCCAAGCGGGCTCGGCGAAGGACGTTGAACAAGTCTTCGCGGTCAAGGTGCCCGTGAAAGACGACGTGTTGCAGTTCGTCGCGACTCAGTAGCGAACAGAGGTGCTGTTGCATCGATTGACCATCGATCGTCGGACGGTCTTTTCCGTAAAGGTGAAGCATCGCATTGGGGCATTCTGCGAGCACTTGACGCCATGCTTTGAACAGCGGAATGACCCCCTTCTTTTCAGTGAGCGTTCCCGTGAACACCACATCCTGGTTGGCGACACGATCCGCTGTTAGCGTTGGTTGGACTTCGACCGGATTGTAGAGGATCGCATCGGGACCGCTTCGCAATTTGAAAAGTTCGCGAGTCTTTGCCGCAGTGTAGTTGCTAACCGAACACCAGTAATCGACGCGACGCATCGAAGCGCGTTCCAACCAGTAAGTGGTATTGCCGACCGAACCGTTGATTTCCGCTGCGAAATAACTTGCTGATCCATTAAGCCGGGCCACGACGGGAACAGGAAGCTTTGGCCAGCCCGCAGCCCAGCCGGCCCAATCAGGCACTTCGACGATGTCCACTTCGCCATTTTGGCACCAGCGTGCGATCTGTTTGTAGAGATGAAAACGACTCGTCAGCGCCGCGATGGGGCCGGGAGGTCGACGAAATCTCCACACTCGGACTCCTTGGTCTTCTTCGTAATCCGCCGATGGATAGCTTCGTGGGTACATTCCTGCCACACGAACTTGATGACCCGATTGTGCCAGTTCTCGCGCTAGGACCTGGACACAGGTGCCAATGCCTCCGTGGGGACCTGGTGGATATTCGTTGCAGATGAAGCAGATTTTCATCAGTTCTTGGCGGAAATCTTCTGCAAGACTTGGGTGATCTTGTCGCTGGAGCGGCCGATGGGTAGATCGAGTTCAAATTCGACAAATTGGCGTCGTTTATCTCGATCGAGCGAAGGGTCGTCGAGATAAGCGTTGACGTGTTCGGCTAATTCGTCTGGCGTGCCGGCGAATCTCGCTGCGCCCATTTCGACAACCGGACGGTAGTGCTCGAATTTGTAGTAGTAATCTTTCAGCGGCACGCCAAATGGCGGTGGCGTCATGGTGTTGAAACCGATGTTCACAACCGGTTTGTCCCGAATCGCGAAATCGAGTGTCATGGTGGACGCGACATTGATGTTTAGATCCACATGCTTGGTCAGATTCGCCAGCAATTGGATGTCGTCACGCGAGGGAATCACGGAGGTCCAATCACCGGGGATGGTCTGCAGCCAACGAGGTTTGCTGTAAATCAACTCGGGATAGTCGCGGCAAACATCTCCATAACGCACACGCTCATCAGCCCGTGTCACCGGGGCGGGACGTAGCAAGACTTGCGGATTGCCCTTGATGCGTCCCGAGCTGACTAATTCCATCAAGATTCGAACGTGGTTCTGGTCTTCGGGCGTTGTACCGGGCTCGCCGCCGGAGTAGCAGATGATCGGTCTTGCCGGATCCGCCCCCACTTGCCGACAAAATTCCTCGCGTGACCAAACCAACGATTCATCCGCATACGGATCGAATTGCGGAGTCCCGACGACATGGATGTTTTCACCATTGACTTCGGGATAGTACTGCAGCAGTTCGTCACGCATCTGGTTACTCCAAACCAGAAAATGATCGAAGGGGGCCGCGATACGACCTTTGCTGGTGATGTTATCCCAGCTGAAGATAAACGTCGCGGTGGGGATTCCCATGGATCGCGCCGCAAGTGCCGCAGGAATCACCTCGAGGCAGCGTTGATGAGAACAAAACAGAACCGTCGGGCGAATCTCTTCAAACAGCTTGACATATTCGTCGACGCTTTCCAGCTTCGCCGCTGCCCGATCATGCCATTGCAACAGTTTGCCGATCCGATGAGGCGAGGCGGACATCCAACCATACGCGCGAGAGGCATACGTTTGGATTCGACTGCGTTTATTGCCTCGTACCGGCATCTTGCGTGCGTACCGCATTGCCATCGTATCATTGAGATACAGATGTGCATGAGACAACGATCGTCGTAGAAAACGTACCAGCGGTTCATCTCGATAGGGAATACACTGCTTCCAGTGCACTCGATCGTTTTCCGTTTTTTTGTACTCGTCGAGATGTTGCTCGGGGATGTCGTGAAAGGCATACACCTCACCGAACTCGGCGGCACGATCAAGAAAGGAGCCGAGTACAAAGTTTCGGATCCCGACTCCGTCTGGAAAAAATGCAGCAGTTTTCATCTGCCCCATTTTAATCGCAGATGTCTGGTTATCGACTTCCGAAAGGGCATTATTTGATTGCAATAACACGACCTAGTACTCGTTTTAGTGGTAATCGAGAAGTAACTACTTTACACAGCGGACGGGGAAGACAGCTCGCCACCGATTCAGCCGCCACAACCGGCCAAAGCGGCAGTTTGATTAATTTGCCTTTGAGCCACACGTAAGGAATTACCTTTGTAAATCCCGCCTCTTTAAAAACGCGTGCCAATTCGGTCGTCGTGTATTCCTTCAAATGTAATCCAGTCGGTTCGTCGTCGTCAAAGAACTGCGAGACATCATGAGGTCCCGACAATGCATTCGGCGTACGGCAAATATAGACTCCGCCGGGCGCCAGGACCTCGATCACGTTCTTCAGGTGAAGGGCGGCGTCCTCGGGATGCAGGTGTTCAAACAAATCCTTGCTGTAGGCCACATCCACACTGTTTCGTTTGATCGGAATGTCGCTGCCATCGGAGATCACCAATTCGCAATTCTCGGGACACCCAGCGATGGTCATGATTTCTTCGGATACATCGACCGCATAGGCTTGTTGCACCATTGGGGCGACTCCGAACGTCAACGCACAATCGCCTGGTCCGATTTCGAGGAAAGTGCTATCTGGTTTTAAGAATTTGCGTAGAAAGGGAATCGTGCTGGCCACACGTCGGGCCCGCCCGTCCTGTTCTTTACCACTAACAAGGGGATGGTGTTTGACGCGTTGAAATAGCTCGTCGTAGACCTCTGAATAAAGCGTTGCACGTTCCTCGGCTGATGCATGACGCAACCGATCAGCGAGCGCTTTTTCAATCTCGTAATGTTCGCGTATTTCATCAATCGTTCGCCCATCGTTATCTAATACTCGTGAACTCATCATTTTCCCCCCGGAGGATGATCTACAGTGTTCAACTAATCTAAGTGTGTAAAGTCATTCGCGTTTTTGGTGTCCGATCTTGCGTCACCTTCGGGTGCCGAAAAATCGAACAGCTCTAGGTTGTGCCTTTGTGGATTGCTTCGCTCGTTACCGTCCTTTTGCATCGTGTTTATTTTGGTTTGGTAAAAACCATGACAGTGGTTTGTTTGGGGGCCAGTATGCTGGCGTGGTTCGATCGGGTTGCGTTTAAACGTTGCGAGACCCATTGATGGGTAGCTCCGATGTCGGTGTTCTTTTTGGCACCAAGTTTTTTGCCGATCGGCTTGGGAAGCAACGAGAGCAGGCCTTTGGCCGCCTTTTTAAACGTGATTCGTTTGTGGAATTCGCAGTGATGAGTGAAGTCCAGTGCGGCTGCTTTGGCGGCAGCTTGCCATTCGAACAGCCGGTACTCGTGTTCGCCATTGTCACGACGGGTCAGCACAATGTCGGTCGGGTACCCGTTCGCCTTTAGAAAACTGGTCGAGTAAACGTGGTCAAGCAAGGCGTTGACATCGTCATCGGTTACCGAGTTGGGGTGGCAGCGGTCGAAACAGATCAGGACGCCACCGGGTTTCAGCACTCGAGCGCACTCGGTCATTGATCGCGGAAGGTCGTCGGAATGATGCAGCGAATCATGCTCGACCGCGAAGTCAAGTGAATTGTCAGGGATCTTCAAATCGTCAAACGACCCGATGACCGGGATGACTTTGGCAGCGTCGTCGCCGAGCACCGAGGCGGCGACAATTTCGATCAATACATCGAAGTTCTCGCAAACCTCTAGCCCCAATACCGCTTTGACGTTTTCCCGTTTGGCTGCTACCGCCGCCAACAATGCACACCCCGATCCCAGTTCAATTCCATAGCCGTGAAGAGGTTGCTTGAGTAGCTTTTGCTCCACAAGATCCACCAACTCGCTCATCGCGGCATCGGTCATGTAGACGTAGCGTCGGCTAATCACTTCGGCACTTTCATGAGCCAATTGAGTTGCCAATTGATTCCGATAGCTGACTTTGACCGCGGCTTCCAATTCCGCCTCAATTGGCCAGCGAATGGCCGATTGAGTGGTTTGGTAATCGCGGATCAATTCTTCGATCGTCTGCTGTTCACTCAAGATGTTTGAATGGATGTCTTCAGTTGCCATGCGTTGCTCCGCGTATCGTCACTGGTTTGAACGGTCCAATTTGTGTTCGGATTTATCATTGCGTCGACTGGACTGCTGTCACCAAACACGTCCAATGGGAATGCATTGGATTGGTGTTTGGATGTGTCGACATCGGCCATCATCATTTTGAAGTAGACCGAGTACATCCCAGGGCTAAGCCAAAGCGCTGGGAAATTCACCGAAACGCGATGTTTTCCAGCAGGAACTTCATCACGAAACCCAAGTTCTTCACTTGTTTTGCAGACTGCAATCAACTGTTGATTCCGCATGTCCGAGAATAGACAAAACAGGCGAAAACCACTGACCGCGGTGTCAAGTTTGAAGGTCGTTGAAAGTTCAAACGGTTCGCTCTGATTGAGTGAATTTGAATCGCCGCTATCTAGCACGACCCGTCCAAACACGCTGCGGCCGTCCTGGTCTTCGCTGGGCTCGTTTGAACCCAACAACCCTAGATCAGCGTAGTAGTCTTGAATCACCGTTTGCACGTCGCCCTGCGAAACCACTTGACCGCTTCGCAACATGATTCCCCGCGTGCACAACGAGCGAATTGCTGCCATGTTATGACTGACGAACAAGACCGTACGTCCCTCTTTGGCAACGGATTCCATTTTGCCAATACACTTGTTTTGGAACTGAACGTCACCGACCGCCAGCACTTCGTCGACCAGCAGGATCTCGGGTTCTAAGTGAGCTGCCACGGCAAAGGCCAACCGTAAGTACATTCCGCTTGAATAACGCTTGACCGGTGTGTCGACAAATCGTTCGACGCCGGCGAAGTCCACAATCGCATCAAATTGCTTTTTGACCACACTGCGAGGCATTCCTAGAATCGCCCCGTTGAGAAAGATGTTTTCCCGTCCAGTCAACTCGGGATGAAAACCGGTGCCGACCTCCAATAGCGAGCCGACACGACCACGCAGGTCGACAAATCCGACGGTGGGATCGGTGATCCTCGACAATACCTTCAGCAGGGTGCTTTTTCCCGCACCATTGGATCCAACGATTCCCACGACATCCCCGCGTTTGATTTCAAACGAGATGTCTTTGAGTGCCCAAAATGAATTGTTTTCGCGTCGTTGCCGTAGTTCTTTTAACCCACCGCGGACCGCCCCAGCTGCGTTCCTCGACAAGTCCACCAGCGACTCTCGTAGTGTGCTATAGCTTTTTTGTTGAGCACCGATGCGGTATTGCTTGCCAATACCCTCGGCGTGAATTGCCAGATCTGATTTCATGATGCGACCAGTTGTTTCATCGAGTTGCAGCAAAGGCCTAGATTGATCCACTGCCAGACGTAAAAGCTATTGTCGCTTTCGCCTTTTTGGTATTCGTCCCATTCATCGCGTACCGAGCGAGCGTCGAGCCACTGTCCTCCGTACGTTTGCAGTGCAGAGTTGATGTTTGCATCGGCCCAGTCTCGCAAGTCTTCGCGTAGCCATTCTCGCTGTGGCGTTTGCAGTGGACGCTTGGGAGCTTCGACCACGCCACCGGGCATCAAACGAGCCACGATCTTGCGAAGCAATCGCTTCTGGATTCCGTTGGCGATCTTGCGGTCGGCAGGTTGACGCAGCGCCAATTCGAAGAGCCGATGATCAAGGAAGGGTTCACGCAGTTCGGTGGATGACCGCATCGAGACACGATCATTGAATCGTAGGGCTCGCGGGATTTTGGTGTGCATCGCGTCTCGGTATTGCAAGTTCCGCAGTGCATCGGGGTAGCGTGTGGGAGCTTGAAAGGATTCCGCGGTCGCCCTGAATTCTTTACTTAGGCAGTTCGGGCGGGTGGCACCCTTCTTTGCGGCTTGTACCGTTCCAACCTCTTGGATCTGAGCCGTTCCATCGAGGACTCGCTTGTAATAATCGTAGCCGGCCCATTGTTCGTCGAGGCCTTGGCCATCCAACAGGACGATGACGCCTTCTTCGCGGGCGCGGGAAAACAGTTGGGCATAGGCAAGCGTCGGCATGCCGCCGAACGGTTCGTCCTGGTGCGATTGCACGGACTCGGCCAATTCCGGCACGTCGCTTGGACGCAGTGTGCACTGGATTGATGGATGTTTCGTATGTGCCAACATCTGTTGCACCCAGGGCAATTCATCATACCGTTTGTCACCGGTAACAAACGTAAACGCTTTGACTTCGCTTGATTCGCCCTGCAATTCTTGAACCAACCCCAGCAGCGCCGAGGAATCCAGACCACCGCTTAGATTGACGCCCACGGGCACGTCCGAACGGAATCGAAGCCGGGTGCTCTCTTTCAGCAGCTCCAGATACTCTTCGGCTACCTCGTCTTCGGATCGGCTGTCGAGCGTTTGCCCGGAACGTTCGGCCAAATCGTACCAACAAGCGATCTCAAGTTGATTGTTTTGGATCGTCAGTTGATGCCCCGCCGGCAAGGAGGCCACGTCACGCCAAAACGTTCGCGAGCTGTGTTCATACACGCCTGCGGTCAAGTAGGTTGCCCAAGCGGTCGTGTCGGGCTGAGTCACCAAGCCTGCGGCTCGCAGCGCTCGGATTTCGCTGGCAATCAGCCACTGGCCCGAGGGTGACTTGGCGTAATACAGCGGTTTCACACCAAAGCGGTCGCGGGCCGCAAACAATCGCTGTTTCACCTCATCCCAAATCATTAGCGAGAACATGCCGATGAAACGATCCAAGCACGATTCACCCCAGCGTTGGTAGGCTGCCAAGATGACTTCGGTGTCACTTTGGCTGCGGTAGGGATAATCGCGAAGTTGGGCGCGAAGTTCTAGGTAATTGTAGATCTCGCCGTTAAACGCAATCTTGTAGCGACCGTCGGCCGATGCCATCGGTTGCGCACCGGCGTCTGACAAATCAATGATGCTAAGCCGGTTGTGCCCCAGCCCTGCGGACCGAGTGGGGTCGATATAGATCCCCGAGGCATCGGGACCACGATGGTGCTGGCTGGCCACCATCGCTTCCACATCAGCTCGGGCTACCGAGTTACCGAAGATTCCTGCAATACCGCACATAGTTTTTCAGCGAGAAACATCTCTGTCTTGATCATCGATTCGGTCGTGCATCCGCCAATGTGAGGCGTGATTAATAGCCGTGGATTTTGACGGGCAAACTGAACCAATGGATGGTCCGACATACCGCTTGTGCGTTCTTCGCTCAGCACATCCACTGCGGCGCCCGTCAGCTTGCCGCTTTGCATTGCATCAAGCAACGCGGTTTCATCGACAAGTTCACCACGCGATGTATTGATAAACCAAGCACCCGGCTTCATTCGATCGAATTGCTCTTTTCCAAAGAAGCCCTGCGTCTGTTCGCAAAGGTTGACGTGCAGCGTGACGATGTCGGATTGCTCGAGCAGCGAATGCAAAGGCATCATTTCGACATACTCGGGAACTTGGTCCTGTTGGACGTTGGGGTCGACGGCAAGCACACGCGTGTCAAATGCGTGCAAGTACTTGGCGACCACGCGGCCGAGTCGGCCGAACCCGACAATCCCCACGGTTTTGCCATGAAGTTCACGGCCGCAGAACAGGTCGCGATTCCAATCTCCTGCAATCACATGCTCGGTCGCGGCGGGCAGTTTGCGTAACAGAGCCAACATTAAACCGATCGTGTGTTCGGCGGTAGCACGAATCTCTCGTAGAAAATCGACTTCGCCACGCAGCGATACCACTTGGACGCCGTGCCGCTCGGCGGCTGCCAGGTCAATGTGGTTAAGCCCCGTGGTTGGCGAGGCGATGACACGTAGATTACGAGCGGCAGCGAACACTTCTTCATCGATTTGATGCCGCAGTCGTATCCATAAGGCATCGACCTGTTCGATCGCGGATAGCAGTTCCGGTCGATCCAGATCCGCAAGCGTCAGCTCACCGATGGACCGCAAACGATCAGCGGCCTGGACCGAAAATCGTTTCGATTCACTTACTAAAATGCGGTCACTCATTGTACCGATTCGCCCCATCCCAGGCCGGTTGTGATCAACCACTCGGCCATCTGCATGTCAAAGGGAGTGTCGATGTTGCACGCGCGTTCCGGAGGCACGATCCAAGCACGACAATCCTGGCCTTTGAAGGAATGTTGTTCCATCAAGACCGATGTTCGCGTGAGATAAACCGAGCCTTCACGCAAATACAAGGGACGCAGATCTTGGCGACGTTGTCCTTCAAACTCTTCGGCAAAGGGGGGATCGATGACATGACCGCCGTCATCGATAAACTTCATGCGGGCGGGATGTTTTTCGCCAACGTCGACAAACGAGATCACCGAATCCGCTGCGGTGGTTTCAAGCAAATCGATCGCGCCGTCAATGTCCGCAGCTAATCGCAATGGGTGAGTCGGTTGCAGCGTGAATATGGCATCGTAATGTTCGCCATGCGATTGGACGAACTGCACCGCATGTTGAATCACTGGCAACGAGGGAGTGTTGTCTTTGGCCAATTCATCAGGCCGCAGAAACGGAACGTCGAGCCCGCACTCGCGACCGACCGCTGCGATCTCTTCGTCCTCGGTGGTCAGAATCACGCGTGTCAGTTTGGACGCGGCCAATGCGGCATCGGCGGTGTATTGCAGCAAAGGTTTTCCACACAGCATTTGCACGTTTTTGCGTGGGATCCCCTTCGAACCGCCCCGCGCGGTTACGATTCCAAGGACACGCATTCGCTACTTTTTCCGTTTGTAGGTTCGGTTGATTGCGAGGACGGTAAACTGCCATTTGCCGAGGCATCGGCCGCTTCGTTTTCACGGTAGATGTAATCCAAACGCTTTTGGACGTAAGGACTTAGCCGAGAAAGCGACTCGGCAATCCGATCGGAAACAAACCCATCGCCGTACAATTGGCTTGCGGGATAACGTCCCTTGGATACCTGCTGCAGAATTGCTTGTTCGATTTTTTCCGCTTCGGGAACAACGGGAGTCACGTGTTGGTCGGTTTCGCGACCTTCTTGACGATTGCCCACCAGGACAACGGGCGTTCCAAAGAAACCCGCATCGCGAACGAAGCTGCTCGAATTGCCGATCGCACAAGTCGCATTGGCAAGCACTTGCAAATAATCTTCGGGCATCAAATTGATCAGCGTACGCAACCATTCGGGGCGATGTTTGTCACGAAATCGCCGAATGGTTTTGCTGACGTGATCGCTACCGGCGTCGATGTTGGGCCACATCAACAGCGTCGGCATGCCCACCGCGTGTAGCGCCGAAAGCAGGGATTCCATCTGCTTGGCTTCGCCGCCGTATTCGGTCGTCGTGGGATGAAAGATCACCAAGGCGTAGGGATCGTTGATATCGATCTCGGCCCCGCTGCCTTTGGAGTTGATCAAATTCTGGCAATCACGTCGTTGCAAAGTTCGCGCGATGTCGCTGCTCGGGCAACCGATCGCCAAAATGGTTTCGGGTTTCTCGCCCATGCGAATGAGATAGTCGGCCGCACGTTGGGTGCTCGGGAAATGGAAATGAGCAAACTTACTGATTGCATGCCGAGCGCTTTCATCGATCGACCCCGAGACTTCGCCGCCTTGGATATGGGCAATGCACAAGTTCATGTACGCTGCGGCCATCGTCGCCGCGAGTGCTTCGTAGCGATCTCCGATAATCAACACCACATCGGGATCGAGTCGTCGAAATTCGCTGGCAAATTCCACGACACCGAAGCCGAGCGATTTCGCCATCGTGGTGGGGTTGGATCCTTCGAGTTCGACATAGATTTGACCACTGATATTGAAGCCGTCTTTCTCGACGACCCGTACCGGAAGATCGAACCGTTCCAAGACCATCGTTCCCGCGGCCAGCACTTGAAGATCCAGTTCCGGACGTGATGCAATCGATTGCATTACTGGTTTCAAACGGCCGTAATTGGCACGGTCGACCAGCACGACACAGATTTTGCGTCGAGCCCCATTGGTTTCGCTGTGATTACTCAAGATCGTCCTCGGCTAACAGAGTGTCGGCGGCAACCGCAGCTTTCAGCTTTCGATTGAAAATTTCTGGTAAACGTTTCGCTGGTATGCCGTTGCCTGGCTTTTTCAAAGTCAAGTGTTCGGGGCTGAGGATCGTTCCCGCTGCTAAATCGCAACGCGTCACAACACTTTTCCCGAATAAATCACGCAGCGGCGTTAGTTCCTTGGCCATCGCATCCTTGTTGACGGGGTTGGCGATCATCGTTTCGATAAAGCGGACCCCTTGGACCAATTGAGCCAGTTCACCGGTGGTGACCGATGCAGGAACGTCTGGACCGAACGTTTCGCGGCTAAATGTGACATGCACCTCAAGCACATTGGCCTGTAACGTTGCCGCAGCCAAGCTGGGATAGATCGTGCCGGAGTGATCCGATAATCCCACTGGGCACTCGTATCGATTTCGCAGTTGTTCCATCACGTTTAGCCCGATCTTTTCTGGCGGGCAGGGATAGGCGGTTGTGCACTGCAGCACTGCCACCTCGGCGGCATGTTGGCGAACCGTCTTCACGGCCGCATCAATTTCTTCGATCGGGTTCATGCCGGTCGACAAAATACAGGGCAGCTGGGTTTGGGCCATTTGCCGAAGCATCGGTAGGTTACCGACCTCGCCCGATGCCACCTTCCAAACAGAAACTCCGACTCGTGTCAACAATTCGACTGCTTCGCTGGAAAAGGGCGAACTGAGAAACCACAATCCTACCTCGTCGGCATGTTGTTTCAGCCCCTGCCACTGAGACTCGGTGAACTCCATCCGTTGCCAGTACTCGTAACGAGTTTCATCCTGCGGACTGAATTTCACTCGCCACGGTTCGCCGGGAGTCGATTCCGCCGACGCGATATGCGTTTGAAACTTCACCGCGTTCGCACCCGCTTTGGCAATGGCATCGATGTAGGCATGCGCCGTACCGAGGCTGCCATCGTGCGCTTGCGCTACTTCAGCGATGATCAAACAAGCATCATCCCCAAGGGATAATCTTCCGATGTCAGACGACGTCGGCAAAGGACTTCTCCATACGGCGGAAATAAAATGCACCCGAAATCAAAATCAGAATCGAGACGACGGTGGAAACGGCAATCATCGGTCCCGGTGCGGTGTCGGTGCCGGCAAGCGCCCAACGGAATCCTTCCACAACGCCTACCATCGGGTTGATTCCGTAAAGCGTTCGCCAAGGTTCTTCCAGCATGCTGCTGGGATAAACCACCGGGGTCGCGAACATCCACAGCTGGGTGATGAATGGAAGCACATAGCGAACGTCACGATAGCGAACGTTCATTGCGGATAACCACAGTCCGACCCCTAGCGACGTCATGAATGCAAGTAGCAACAGAAAGGGCAGCACGATCACATTCCACGTTGGCGCGATGCCAAAGTAGAACATCATCAGCACCAACACGGAAAAGGCCAAGGCAAAATCCACCACCCCGCCGAGCACGGTCGAGATCGGCAACGCCAATCGAGGAAAGTAAACCTTCTTCAATAGGTTTGAGCCTTGAACCAGACTATTTGAGGACGCCACCATCGCGTTAGCAAAGAAGGTCCAGGGGACCAAGGCCGCGAAGGAAAAGATTGGATAGGGAACGCCGTCAGATGGCATTTCGGCAAGCTTGCCAAAGAAAAGGGTGAATACCACCATCGTGCTGAGTGGTTGAATGATGGCCCAGGCGGCCCCAAGTAAGGTCTGCTTGTAACGGACTTTGATGTCACGCCACGTCAAAAAGTACAGTAATTCACGGTACTCCCATAATTCACCCAGACGCAGTGGCATCCAACCCTTGGCGGGTTGGATCCGAATGACCTCTTGGCCGATCGGATCGGTTTCGATCGCGGTGCTCATCGTGTTGCTGGTTTACTCGTATTCGCCATCGGGGATCGTTCTGCTGTTAGCGGGACTTGCATCCTATCCAATCGGTTCGGCAGAGGTGGCAAGATTATCACTTCCCACTTCCACATTCTCTGACTGTAGTTCGTCGTTTGGATATTGAAATGCAATTGCCATATCGCACATCGTCTTGCGAATAACCGCGTCGTCTTCGCCGACTAACTGTTGAAGCTTCTGTTGCAAACTGCGAATTTCTTCGGTGCTGAACGATTGGTGATAGGCCGTCTTCACCTTGGGATGAAGCGTGGGCATCATTTCTTCGTGTTCCATATAAAGTTCTTCATACAGTTTTTCGCCTGGGCGAATGCCTGTGTACTCGATCTTAATATCGTCTTCATTTAAGCCGGACAAGCGAATGAGGTCTTTGGCCAAATCGAGTATTTTGACTTGCTTGCCCATGTCTAATACAAAGATTTCTCCGCCTTTGCCCATGCTGGATGCTTGTAGCACCAACTGAGAGGCTTCGGGAATCGTCATGAAGAAGCGAGTCATCTCGGGATGAGTGATGGTAATCGGTCCGCCGTTGGCAATTTGCTCTTGAAAGATGGGGACAACGCTACCTGCGGACGCCAATACATTGCCAAATCGGACGACGACAAATTTGGTTTTTGATACTTCGGCTTTGGCGTGCACAAACCGTTCGGCCAATTGTTTCGACACTCCCATGATGCTAGTCGGTTTGACCGCTTTGTCGGTTGAGATCATCACGAAACGCTCGACATCGTACTCGTGACAAAGGTCCACCAGACCTGCGGTGCCGAGCACATTGTTTTTTAGTGCACGTGACGGATTCAATTCCATCAAGGGCACATGTTTGTGAGCGGCCGCGTGGAACACAATCTCTGGCTGGTAGTTTTCGAACAGCGTTCGCATCCGATGTTGATCACAAATGTCCGCGACAAAGGGCACGCAAATGTCGCCATAGTCGCGAATCTTCATTTCACGATCGATCAAAAACAACGCGTTCTCGGCACGTTCGACCAAGATCAATTGGGCGGGGTCACAGCGGGCAATTTGGCGACAAATCTCCGAGCCGATGCTGCCTCCGGCGCCCGTTACGACCACGCGTCGACCTTGCAACATTTCTCGCACCGGTTTCGAATCAAGTTCGATCGGGTCGCGACGCAAAAGGTCATTGATTTCAACATCGCGGGTTTGGAAACGGAACGATCCATTGATCAGTTCGTCGACCGGCGGAACCATTTTGACTCGGATCTTGGCTTGTTCGCAGCGATCAATCAGTTCGCGAAGTTGTTGCCCCGGCAACACATTGGAAATGATAAGCAGGTCTTTTGCGTCGTGAGCGCGAGCGTGCTCGACCACGTCCTCTGGACTACCTAAAAAGGGAATGCCGCCGATTCGCAGTCCATGTTTATGTTCATCATCGTCTAAGAAACCAACGATATGAAAATCGAGGTTGGGATGGCTATGGATCTGTCGAGCCAGCAATTCGCCTCCCTGCAACGCACCGATCAGAAGTGTCGGTTTGCGATCATTCAATGACAGTGCGGGCCATACCATTTCTTGGCTAAGCCGGTAAACGCTTCGCAATCCGCCGACAAGCAGAATTGTAATTCCCCAATCCATCAGCAAAACCGAACGTGGAATTTGATACTGCTGACTAAACAAGTAATCCACCGCGGCAATCAGGATACTCGCGACCGTCGAGGTGCGTAGTAAAATCGCCAAGTCGGTAAATGTAATATAACGCCACCATCCATGTAGGCTGCCGATCAAGTGAAAGATCGACAACTTGATGATCAAAATCCAGGGCAGCATGCTCCAGAAGTCTTCGCGAACATTCGCTGAGATCACCATGTCGAATCGTAGCCGCAAGGCGATTTCGTATGACAATACGAAAATGACCAGATGGGCCAGAATCAAAAAATAGATTCGAACTGGTAGAATCCGATGCAAGGGCGTGTTCTTTTTTGCACTCATGATCAAGACGCTTTAACGATGTGAGCAAATTCAATGAGAAACAGCGGTGCTTTGCCGAACTAGCCGTAGCCAGTTTCGAATTCTTTCAGCGCGGACTTCGTCCACCTGGGTGACACCCACGAATTGGCGGGTGGTGTACCCTCAGCATGGGGTCATGCTAGTTGTAAAGCGCTCCGATTCAATGGGCTAATCCCCCATTCCACTGCAAAACAATGGTGATTAATGAATCGTGCGGAAACGCTTTGCTGATGTATTGATTAATGAAGTTAGTGACGGCTGCGCAGCGACCACCTTCAACCGAAACGTGGCTAGTTTCGCATTGAATAGAGAGGTCGAGCCAGCGTCGATGATTAGCTCGTAAGGCTGGCGGATTTAGTTACATCGAAATGCATCTGTTATTCAAAACGCCTCGCGTAGTCGTAGCTTCCGTACGTTTTTGCATAGCTCCGTGTGGGCACTCCGTTGAGTACCGTGCCCAGCGGTTTAATGCCTGCTTTTGTGAGACGATCATGAGCGATTTTTACTTGGCCTTCGCGACTGATGTTGCGTCGAGTGCAAAGCAGCGAGCCATCAGCACATCGAGCAAGTAAAATCGCTTCGGATGCAGAAAGGATGGGAGGAGTATCAATGACGATATAACGATATTTCGCTCTTAATTCACTAAAAATCTTATGGAGGGATTCACGTGTCATTAATTGATGTGGGTTCACTCGCAGTCGACCTGCGGGCAGCAAGTGGATTTGGTCGCTCCAGTCGCGAATGACCGCTTCATCAAGGGTCGCGCGTCCTTCCAGGACGGAAGTCACCCCAAGGTTGTTTGATACTTGAAAAATATTGTGAATATCTGGAGCGCGAAGGTCGCCGTCGACCAACAGCACTGGTTCGCCAGTAGCCCGGCCGATGCTGACGGCAAGCTGCGACGAGATACTGGACTTGCCTTCGCCATGAACGGCACTGGTCACGACAAGGGTCTGGATGTTGTTGTGTTTTTCGCCAAGCAGCAGGCCAACTCGAAGGCTATCAATGCTTTCTTCAAAGATGCTCATCGCTTTGGTTTGTCGCGATCCAATCGAAATGGTTCGCACTGGCAGTTTGGCAACTTCGCTAACCGAGGTTTGTGCGGTGCTGCTGGTCAACTGCTCGACATCACTGATTGGCTTGGTTGATAATTCCCATAGCAATGCGAGGCCAAACGGAAGACACCCGCTCAGAAAGGCAGCAATTGCCATGTTGCGAAGTGGAAAACTTGCAACCGGGTGAAGAGTAGGCTCGGCGGGCTGCAGCAGGACAATTCGGCCTGGAGCACGTGATTCGGTGGTCAGTGCCATCGATCGTTCGGCAATCAAGTCGAACACCCGTTCTTCGCGCTCGAGTTCCGCGCGGGCAAATTCGAGTTCGAGTAGCTTGTTGCCGGATTCGCCCGCAGTACCAAGCATCTCTTCGTATCGCAGTTTCAACAGGTTCTCGAGCACAAGCTGGGTTTCGAGTCGTGCTTCGAGTTCGTGCAGCGTATCGCGACGATCGAGTTCTGCGAGCGACTTTAATTGGTCGGTGATCTTGGGGCGGCTGCTGGCAACCGCTCGCTTGAGACTCTCTTCGTATCCTTTGACTTCGGCTTCCAAACGCAAATAGGATGGATCGTTGCGTCCTCCTGCTGCGGTGCTTTCGACACGATGCATCATGGATTTGCGTTCCGCAATCATCGCGCGTAGATCAAGCACTTCTTGGCTTTCACCCACCGCCATTTCCACATCGACCTCGGCGATACGAAGATCCTCTTTGGCAATCGCTTCACGGATCGCGGTGATTTCCATCTCAAGCATTTTGCGATCGACCTCGGCCGCGGTTAGCCGTTCGCGAAGTCGTTCTAGTGGCCCTGCACTTGCCTGCCCACCATTCTTTTGCGGCATTCCGGTGTACGGATCCATGCCCACCACGTCTTGCCCGAGTTGCCGCATCTTTTCACGTAGATTTTGGATCTCGATGCTTCGCGCTTGCTTCTCTTGCCCCAAAAGTTCGAGGACCCGCGCGGTTTGGTCTTCGTTGTCCTTTGCTCGAACGGCAAAATAAGTATCGAGAATCGCATTGACGATTTTCGCAGAGGACTCGGGATCGGATGTCTCGAGAGAAATGTTGTAGAGTTCCGAGCTGCCAACCTGCTGGACCCGAATGTTATTGGTCAACCAAGCAATTGGCTTTTCTATCGATTGAAGTCCCGGTAACTCGGCGATCTGTGGATCTTCGAGCACCTGCTCGGCGACAAGGGAACTTCGGATCAATTCAATTTGAGTCTCTGTGAAATCCTCTGGATTCATTTGAGGCTCAGGTGTCGTGTACGCAATGAAAGGTGCGTAACTTGCAATCTTCATGACTGCAGTTGCTCGATACACCGGAGTGAACGTCATTAAAACTGCAGCGGCCGACAACCCAGCCAAGATGATGGCCAATGGGATGGTTAGATACCAATAGGTCGTCAGCGAATGAATAAGGTATCGCGGACCAACCAACGACTCGGCATCATGTCCCGTGGTCGCATGATGATAGATATAGGTGGGAGAGATCTCGTGGTCGTTTACAGGAATCAACGAGCGACTACTTGCGTCGGGCGATGCCGTATCGACGAAATCGTTGTTACTCAAAAAACCAATCTCCCGCTTACGATTGATGACGATGATCACATCACTTCAATCGAATCATCTCATGGTGCTAATCAAATGGTGACTATCAAGCTGTTATTGGTCATAGCTTGTTCATCCTTTGTTCTCACAGGTTCCTTAAACGCTTGCTGCCGACGTTCTAATATCTCGGTGGTGTAAACGAGATGAATCTTTTTAGAAGTCGCCGCTAAAATCTCATGTAGTTGTTCTAACCGGTGCATCGTTGCCAAAGGCAGGGTGGGGTAAACCAACCTACTCAGGCTCGAGGGGATTACTAGTCAGGTTTCCGCAACAAATGCTTTCCGGTTTCTGGTCGATGCAAGAGAATAAGGTGATGGTCAAAAACCACATAATTTTCGCAGTGCGTATCAAATCGTGCTGAATCGAAAATTATGGGTGAGAACGACCGCCGTCATTGCAGTTGTTGGGCCGACGTCTACGATCATAAGCCTGGCGGTGGGGGAGGGCAAGCAAGTACCACCCGTCGCCGGCGACTTTTGAGAGGCAGGGATGTGGTCGATCGCAACCTAATCAGTCGGCAAGGGGGAACGAATCCTCATTGCTTGCGGCCATGGAGGAAACTGCTTTCTGTATTTTCCTGTGCGGTAAGTTTTGGATTGGACAGTAGGATTGGCGGAAAATTGTGCAGCCTGATGGGTGGGCATCCAGTCAGCTTGATTTGCTACCACGGCGATTTTTGATTTGGTGAGCACCAAAATGTAAAGCCGGTATTCTCACCTTGCGGGCGGCTTGATTGGCCGATGATTTTTTTCACGGTCGGGCAATTTTTCTTCGTATCGAAGGGCTTTGTTCTGGAAAGCGGAAGGTGCTGTATTTCGGCACACAAATGATAGGCATCCCTTAGCGATCGACGGTCGGTTCTTTCGCTGCGACAAAGCATTCGTCGCGACAGCGTGTGAATTTCCCGGCGTATGTCCGACGAGTTTTCAGGATGCCGGCTGCTGAGGATGTGGACCCTATCGGGTTAAAACCGCGATGTTCAAAAAGCGCGGGGCCACGGAGCGGGGCCACTGAATCGCGCCACTGAATCGCGCCACTGAATCGCGCCACTGAATCGTGCGGCCGTGGAAATGCGATTCACGGCCAAATCCAGCGGCCCAGGATCCTTTTTACCGCACGCGGCGCTGTCGCTAGAGTTTGCCCAACCCGCACGCGGCACGCATTACGAACAACCGGTGTGTTGAGCGCAATCCGAGGCAGAATTCGAAAAGATCGCGGTTGAGCCCACGTTTCGGCGGGGGGGAACTGCCCGCTCGACGATAAATCCTGTGAGCGAATTCCAAGATGAATCGCCGAGGTGGCCAAGCATAAGCGAGTCGGTCATGGAAGCAACGAGGCTTCCGCGACCCAACCTTTCGCGGTGCTGGCCGTCGTCGGACTCATCGTGGCAAGGTGCAAAATACAGTGAATTGCGGGAAATGCTTGCAATTTCAGTTTGCTGGCGCCTGGATCGTTCAACGCAGCAAGGTTTCCACCCTTTTTCATGTTGGGTGGTCCTCCTTGTCGCAACCCCAACAAATTGAAACCGGAGCAAGGACGTTGCCGGATGTTTTTGGGTGCCTCCAGAACAACGCACGGATGTGACTATGTCTCAATTCAAATCACGACCTTTTGTAGTCTCTCTACAAATGTTCGCGGCAATCTGCCTGTTAAGTGGGGTCGGATGCCAAGGGCTCAAAAAGAGTCACCATGCGTCACAGGTTTCTGTGGTGCCACCCGAAGTGGCGAATATGCCTCGCGAGTTGGCCAAGACAGTGATGCCGGATTACATCATTGAGCCGCCCGATATCTTGACGATCGAGACGGTGCACGCAGTACCCAAGTCGCCTTATACCTTAAAGGTGCTTGATGTGTTGTCGGTGCGAGTCCAAGGAACATTGCCTGAAGGGCCGATCGGTGGCGGTTACCCGATCGAACCCGGCGGGGTGATCAACCTCGGAGCTCCTTACGGGGTGGTCTCGGTTTCGAGCATGACGGTACCGCAGGCCCAGGCCGCGATCGAGGAACATCTAAAGAAATATTTGAAGAAACCTGAAGTCGCGGTTTCGCTCGCCGAACTTGGTGCATCCCAGCGATTGGTCGGGCAATACCTTGTCGGTCCCGATGGGACCGTCACCCTCGGCAGTTACGGCAGCGTGTCCGTGGTCGGCATGCCGTTGGCCCAAGCCAAATGGGCGATCGAACAGCACTTGTCGCAGTTCTTGGAAGAACCAGTCATCTCGGTCAACGTCCACGCATACAACAGCAAGGTGTACTACATCGTGTTGCAGGGTGCCGAGCTGGGCGATGCCGTCTACCGTTTCCCGATCACGGGTAATGAAACGGTTCTCGACGCGATTTCACAAATCAATGGACTTGAGCAGGTTTCGTCAAAGAAGATGTGGATCGCACGTCCGACGTCGGATCTTTGCGATTCGCAAATCCTGCCAGTCGATTGGCACGCGGTGACCGAGTGTGGTTCCGCCAATACGAACTTTCAACTCATGCCAGGCGACCGTTTGTTTGTCCAAGAAGACCATATGGTCGCGTTCGACAACAAGCTTGCCAAAATGTTCGCTCCGTTCGAACGCATCATGGGCTTCTCGCTGCTCAGCGTTGGTACGGCGACCCGTTTCTCCGGAAGCGTGCTCAAGGGCGGCGGGAATCCAAATGGATTCGGTGGCGGATTCTAGCCTGAGTCATTGTTAGGTCTGTGTGGGAACCGAGGACATTTGCTGGGCCATCCAAAGCGATGCCCAGCAAGCTGATTCCTCTGCTGAACTGAATCAATCTACATGTGTCAATTTTTGAAAAAGTAAGCGGTGACAACGATGCGACGACAATCCCAAACTCAACTGACTGCGGCGGTGGCGATGACGCTTGCCGTCACAATCAGTGCCAGCGTTGGCTGTGTGTCTGTGCACCACGACTGGGCGCAGCACTGTGGGTTCGACAAGTTGCGTGAAAGCAAAAAGTCGTACTACCACTGTGCTCATTGCGGCCAAATCGTTGCAAATCCCCATGCGAAATGTTGCCCGCACTGTGCCTACGTCAAACCGTACTACGGTTACGAGCCCACATGTTGGAACAAGTTTCCTGAGGGATGGGGATGCCCCAATGGTGCCCAAGCTTGTCACCCCGAGATGCTCGAAATGGTGCCGCCGGTCGAATACATCGACGGGATCCCGGTCGACATTGATCACGTTCAGATTCAACACGGTCCGCAACATGATCCCGCGACCAGCGAATCGATCTCTGCACCTCACATCGCGGTGGAAAACGAGCACGCAATTCCGAGTGCAAGTGACCGAATGGCTCCTGCAGCCAACAATCGGATTGACTTGAACGTGCCCGCTTCGAAAAACATGGCCAAGCCACAGGTGCGGTCGACCGATCAAACCCAAGCGAAACCCGTCAGTCAGAAACGTGCTCTTGCGGTGCTGTCACCGATGGAAACTTCGCTCGTCGATGGAATGATCGAAGCCCCCGTGCCGGGCGCTCCGCCATCCCAATCAGCTCCATCGCAATCGGTCGCCAAGAGCACGCCGGTCGTCGACCCGCAGGGCGTGGCTGACGAACAAGGCGTGGCCAGCGAGCCAGAGCCAATGGTGATCAACTTTCCAGTTCCTTCGCCCGAGCGTGCGGTTACGATCGACAAGGTGCCCTCGGTGACTCGGGTGCCGGTTCCCCAAGTGGACAAGGATCCGGTCACAAAGACACCCGTAGCGAAGGCCCCCGAAGCAACGGCTACCGAAGCAACGGCTACCGAAGCCAAGGCCTCGGCAGCACCGGTCGCCGTCGCGAACACTACAAAGTCGCCGTCGCAGCAAGCTTCGGCAGCGGTTGCTACATCTGTGATCCCGCAAGCCAAGCAAGATCAGGCCGCGAAGCCCGCCGTCAAGACTTCCGCCACGCCGCAACACGAGTCGCCAAAGGTGCAACGGATCGCGGTTCCGCAGCCGAAGAAGAGTACGCTAGACGTCGTCGCATCGGATTCGCAAGACGAGATGCAAGCCGGTGCTCAGAACGCCACTGCGAAGTCAAGCAAGTCAGCGTCGTCCGCGTCGCAAGAATCGATCGATCTTTCCGCCGAGCAGTGGAACCGCATCATCACGATGCCCATCGCCACCGCATCCGGATTGCCAGTCGCCGAGACTTCGGCTGCTGAGTTTGACGAAATGAAGGAGTCGTTCGAGCCGGTGTCGATCCAAACTCAATCGCCAAGGATGGTTCCAACGATGACTCATTTGCCCAAGCGAGTGCCGACGATTCCTGTCGAGGAATCGATCCGCACGGGTGAATTCACGCAGCCCAGCACCACGACGAATCTACCAACGCCGGTACGACGCATTCCTGCTTCGGTCCAGCAATTGGTGGGCGAAAACTCGTCGCCGGTGACGACGTCCCAAAACGTGTTGCCCACCGGAAATGTGACGCCTGCCGAAACCGTGGCCCCGGTGGTCAATCGGATCCCGTTGGGTCAAATCGCTCCGTCCGGCATGACTTCCAACACGGTCACGCCGAAATACATCGCACCGAATCAAACGCAGTCCAGTTTGTATCCGGCTCCAGCGAACCGAATTCAGATTCGCTAAACGGACGGCGATTCCCGTAAACCTCTTGGATCGCGGTGATTGCGATCCCAAAAACACCCCACACCACTCATGGCGGTCATGAGTGGTGTGGGCGTTTCTAAGCAACGCCACGTTGCCAGCCATCCCCGTTTCGGTAGGATGAACTGCGATAGCAATGATAGCTTGATCCAGCAATTAACGGCATTTGTACAAGGGGTATCGCGTGGCACTCGAAATCAACCAGCTTCATCAAGGGGACTGTGTCGATCTGCTAAAGCGGATGGCCCCCGAGTCGGTTGATCTCTGTTTTGCCGATCCCCCCTTTAATATCGGCTATGACTACGACGTCTACGACGACAAGCGTGGCGACGAAGAGTACCTCGATTGGTGCCGCCAGTGGATTCAGGGAGTGCACCAGGTTTTGAAGCCTGATGGGACTTTTTGGTTGGCGATCGGCGACGAGTACGCCGCGGAACTCAAAGTCTGTGCCACACGCGAGGTTGGCTTTGTCTGTCGTAGCTGGGTCATTTGGTATTACACGTTTGGGGTCAACTGCAAATACGGGTTCAGCCGGTCGCACACCCATCTGTTCCACTTCGTCAAAGATCCCGAAAAGTTTACCTTCAACGCGGCGGACCCTGAGATTCGCATCCCGTCGGCGCGACAACTGGTTTACGGTGACCGGCGTGCGAATCCCAAAGGTCGATTGCCAGACAACACTTGGATTCTGCGTCCGCAAGATCTGCCCAACGGGTTCGAAGAAGATGGCGATACGTGGTACTTCCCACGCGTCGCCGGCACCTTCAAAGAACGCCAAGGATTCCATGGTTGCCAGATGCCTGAGCAGTTGCTCGGCCGGATCATCCGTGCTAGTTCCAATGAAGGAGACTGCGTTCTCGATCCTTTCTCAGGAAGTGGAACGACGTTGGTGGTGGCCAAGAAGTTGAGACGTAACTTCATCGGCACCGAGCTGAGCGAAGAGTATGCGACCAAGATTCACGAGCGACTCGATGAAACCAACGTGGGCGATCCGTTGGTTGGGCCTGCAAATCCATTGTTGAGCGCCCCGAATACGAAAAACGGAAAACGGTTGGCCGACAAGGTTTCCAAGAAGAAGTCAACCGCGAAAGGAAAGGGTAAAATGCCCAAGACCGGCAACGCCACGCAGCCAGAGTTGTTGTAACGCCGGTTTGCTCTATACCCTTGACCAGCGGCTGTCGCAGCGAGGTTCCTTTCGTGCCGTCTCTAAGAATGTTGCCTGCGTTTACGTTGGACTTGCCGCTGGGCAAAGACGAAGCGATGCGGCGGATCCGTCAGGCCATTGCAGAGCTAGACGCGATCGAAAATGCAAAGGCCGTGGGAGATTGTGCCGAGTTTTCGGTGCGGCCCGAAGAGCGGCGGTTTTGGTCGCCTCATTTGTCGGTGCAACTAAGTGATGCTCCGTCCGGGACGCAGTTGTATGCTCGCTTTTCGCCTCGGCCCGAGGTTTGGACGTTTTTTATGCTTGTCTACTTCGTCACCGCTTTTTTATGTTTGCCGGAGGCGTGTATGGTTATGTTCAGTGGTTCATGGGGGCGGCTCCTTGGGGGCTGTTGCTCATTCCGTTGGGCGGCGCTGTGATTGCCTGCCTTCATCTCGCCAGCCTGGTAGGCCAAGGGTTGAGCAAGGATCAGATGGAAAACTTGCGGGACCAGCTTGATCGCGCCGTTGCCTTCGCTCTACGATCCTCCAATCACTCAAGCTAGTGGTGCAGCAATTCCGCAGCGTCCACTCCAAACTTCGAATCCAAACTTCGAATCCCATCAAGTGTTGCAGTGCTGTAGGGTGGATGGAGACTCAATGCCTTGCAACCGGTCGCTCGTAGACCACAAACATCCGATACCCTAGCTGGAAAGAATGAGTATGCATTCGCTACAAGAGCTTTTCGACAACAACCGTCAATGGTCGCAGCGGGTGGTGGAGCAGGATCCCTCGTTCTTCGAGCGGTTGTCACAGCAGCAGTCGCCAAAATACCTATGGATTGGTTGCGCAGACAGTCGCGTGCCAGCCAATCAAATTGTGGGGCTGGATCCCGGTGAATTGTTCGTGCATCGAAATGTCGCCAATCTAGTGGTCCATTCGGATTTGAATTGTCTGTCAGTGATGCAGTTCGCGATTGAGGTATTGAAGGTCGAGCACGTGATCGTCTGTGGACACTATGGGTGTGGTGGTGTTGCCGCGGCGCTGTTTCATAAAGAGTTGGGGCTGATTGAAAATTGGTTGCGTTACATTCAAGATGTGGCCACCATCCACCAAGAACAGCTTGATGCGATTGAGGTGCCGCGACAGCGCTGCGATCGTTTGTGCGAACTGAACGTGATGGAACAGGTGATGAATGTGTGCCGCACCACGATTGTGCGTGACGCATGGCGTAAAGGCCAGAAGCTTGCCGTGCATGGTTGGGTTTATACGCTCACCGACGGTCGACTGCGTGACTTGGACATGAATGTGACCAATGGCGATGAGATGATCACGCGGTATGAAGCCACCTTGGGCAAGCTGCTCAGCTAGAGAAGCAAGTTTTCGATCGGGGGGCGTCGCAGGCTGGCCAGGCCAACCTGAACGGTTTCTTCTCGCTACCAACCGGACGGTGTCCCCGCGAACGCGATGAAACGCGAAGGCTGCGAAACGCGAAGGCTGCGAACGCAGGTGGCGTTGGGCGAATGGACTCAGGCCATCTAATCCGCCATGGTCACTAAAACGCACGGCGGCTATATTCTGCGAAGTTTTTCCCATGTATTGGACTCGGCAGAACACAACTCGCGGATGGAAAGCCGCAACAGGACGGCAATTGTGAAATACACATTGACCCTCGCAGTGGCACTGTTCCTCACTTGGCTGATCTGGTCTGGGCACTTTGAAAGCCCGTTCTTGCTCGGTTTAGGCGCGTTATCGTGCCTTTGTAGTCTGTGGATATCCAGACGGATGCGGATCGTTGACGAAGAGGGGGCCCCGGCTCAGCTAGGCGTGCGGCCATTTACCCGGTACGCGCCGTGGCTGATGAAGGAGATTCTGTTTTCCAATCTGACCGTCGCAAAAATTATTCTGTCCCCCAAAATGCGTCTGCGGCGTCGCATCGTGACGGTGCCGACGCGTGCCAGCACCGAACTCGGACGCGTCATGCTTGCCAATTCGATCACGCTGACCCCGGGGACGGTATCGGTACGAATCGAAGGGGAAAGCATCACCATCCACGCCCTGGCACTGAGCCATGATCAAGCCGATATTACCGGCGAAACCGATCGTCGAATCTGTGAATTGGAGAAGTCGTGATCAGCATCGACATGTTCGCCGTCACCTCGATTGCCATTTTAGTGACGATGACGTTAGCGTTGGTCCGTGCGATGTTTGGTCCCACGGTCTTTGATCGCGTGCTTGCGCTGAATACCTTTGGTACGAAGACCGTACTGCTGATTTGTGTGGTCGATTTCATGACCGGACGTGACGATTTTCTTGATCTCGCTCTGCTCTATAGTCTGATGAATTTCATCGGCATGGTGGCGTTATTGCGATTTGCCGAATACGGTAGTTTCAGCGACGAAGGAGTGTCACCATGAGTATTGTCGATCTGTTGAGTTGGATTCTGTTGATGACGGGAGCGACGTTTTCGATCATCGGCGGGATCGGCATTGTCCGGCTCCCTGAGTTTTTCTCGCGGATGCATGGCGCTGGAATCACCGACACGATGGGCGCGGGATTGATCGTTGCGGGCTTGCTATTGCAGGCCGGGTTAAGTCTGACCGCACTGAAATTGGTGGCCATCTTGTTCTTTTTGACCGTCACCAGTCCAAGTTCGTGTCACGCGTTGGCAAGGTCGGCGATGACGCATGGTTTGAAGCCAGTGCTTGATGGAGAGCCGTTGCCCAACGGGGAAACTCGCAGCGAGGAGACGAACAAAGCATGAGCAGTTTGATCGATTTTCCTATCCTGGCCCTGCTCGCCATCACCGCGGTCACGATTGCGCGGATGCGAGATTTGTGGGCTGCGATCATGTTCACGGGCATCTACAGTTTTTTGAGTGCGAGTTGGATGTTGATCCTCGACGCACCCGATGTGGCGTTTACCGAAGCGGCGGTCGGTGCGGGCATTGCCACGGTGTTGATGCTGAGCACGTTGGCGCTGACGGGAAAAAAAGATCGCCAACTCGCGCACGCCCCGATCATGCCTTTCTTTCTGGTTTTGATCACCGGTTGTGTGCTGGTTTACGGCACTTTGGATATGCCGCATTTCGGTGACCCAAATGCTCCGATTCAATTGCATCCGAACCCTTCCTTTGTCGAAAAGTCTCAACATGACATGCATGGTTTGCCGAATGTCGTGACCGCGGTGTTAGCCAGTTATCGTGGTTACGACACGCTCGGAGAAACGACCGTCGTGCTCACCGCCGGAATCGCCGTCATGATCATTCTTCGCAAAGAGAAAGACGATGGGGATCAAGAAGCCTCGACGGAGACGATTTCGTGAGAACATTTCCGATCATTCGTGTCGTCACCAAAATCTTGATCCCGTACATCTTGTTATTTGCATTTTATGTGCAATTTCACGGTGATTACGGGCCTGGCGGCGGATTTCAAGCAGGCGTGATCTTTGCTTCGGCTTTGATTTTGTACGGATTGGTGTTTGGGCTCGAATCGGTCAAACGCGTCGCGCCGCCGGTAGTGATCGAAAAATTGATGGCACTCGGCGTCTTGGTGTACGGGATGACCGGAGTGTTGACGTTGTCGCTCGGAGGCAACTTCCTTGACTATGCGGTGCTTGAACATCATTTCTATCCCCACCTCTTTCCCTCAGGGCAACATCTCGGCATTTTTTTGGTCGAGCTCGGCGTCGGGATCACGGTAACCTCGGTGATGACGATGATTTTCTATACCTTTGCCGGCAGGAAAAAAATCGTATGAACGTCGAACAAATCGTCGGACTGTACAACTATTGGATCGTGATCTTTCTGATGATGACGGGCTTTTACATCGTCATCGCGCGTCAGAACATGATCAAATCGGTGATCGGATTAAACATCTTTCAAACCTCCGTCTTCCTGCTTTACATCACGATGGGCAAGGTGAATGGGGGTACCGCCCCGATCATCCCGCCTCGCGTTGCCAACGGGCATGCCGCCAATGGGCATGCCGCCAATGGGCATAGCACGAATGGACATGGCACAAATGGACCTGCCGATGTGCTCGAGCATGCTCAAACCGAGCATGCCGCGGCGCCGGTTCATGAAGCGGTCAACGAGGCAGGCGAGCACGCTCATTCGATTGCTGAAGAGGTGCTTTCGCCGCTGGGTGAAATCGCTCGGCAAGCCGACCTGACGTCGCAGGCTGAGCCCCTCATTTACTCAAACCCAATGCCAAGTGTGCTGATGCTGACCGCCATTGTGGTGGGAATTGCGACGACTTCGCTGGCACTCGCGCTGATCGTTCGCATCCGTGAAGAGTATGGCACGATTGAGGAAGACAAAATCTTGGAATTGGATCGGGATTCTTGATGGAAAGTCATCTACCCATCTTGCTGATCGTGTTGCCGTTATTGGCCGCGCCGCTGTGCGTTTTGATCGGCAATCGCAAAGTTGCCTACATCGTTGCGTTGACGGTTTCGTGGTGCGTGTTCGCAATGGCGGTCGCATTGGTCGGGACTGTCCATGCCGACGGGCCGCTGCGTTACAACATTGGCAATTGGGCGCCGCCCTACGGAATCGAATATGTTGTCGATGAACTCAGCGGATTTGTGATGCTGTTTGTGTCGGCCCTCGGAGCGATCGTGCTAACGTATGCGCCGCACAGCATCGAGAAAGAGATCCCTCGGTCCAAGCACTATCTGTTCTACGCGACGTATTTGCTTTGCTTGACCGGATTGTTGGGCATGTGCGTGACCGGCGACTTGTTCAACGTCTTTGTGTTTTTGGAAATATCGTCACTGTCAACCTACGCGTTGATCAGTCTCGGGCGATCTCGACGTGCACCGTTGGCGGCGTTCCAGTACTTGATTCTGGGCAGCGTCGGAGCGACGTTTATTCTGATTGGTATCGGATTGGTCTATCAGATGACCGGCACGCTGAATATGGCCGATATCGCCACGCGATTGCCGATCGATCATGGGCCTCGAACGGTATTGGTGGCGTTTGCGTTTCTAACGATCGGTCTGTTTATCAAGATGGCCGTCTTTCCGGTGCACACATGGTTGCCCAATGCCTACACCTACGCCCCGTCGGTGGTCACATGTTTCATCGCCGCTACGGCGACCAAGGTTTCGGTCTATGCATTGATTCGAATCGTCTTCAGTCTGTTTACTCGCGAATTTGCCTTTGAAGTTTTGCCCTTGGATACCGCTTTGATGGTGATGGCGCTGGTGGGCATCTTTGCCGCCTCGACTGCTGCGATCTATCAAGACAACGTGAAGCGTTTATTGGCATATTCAAGCATCGCTCAGATCGGTTACATGCTGTTGGGCATCAGTATGGCTAACCAAGCCGGGTTGGCCGCGGGCATTGTCCACATGTTCAATCACGCCTTGATCAAGGGTGGTTTGTTTATGGTGGTGGGCTGCTTCGCTCTGCGGATCGGTTCGGTCCAGCTTACCGATTGGCGGGGTGCCGGTCGTACGATGCCGTGGACCTCGTTTGCATGGGCCGTCGGCGGGTTGGCGTTAATCGGTGTGCCCTTCACCGCAGGTTTCATCAGCAAATGGATGTTGTTGACGGCGGCCTTTGATTCGCACCATTGGTCGGTCGCAGTATTGATGTTGCTCAGTTCGCTATTGGCGTTGGTTTACGTATGGCGAGTCGTCGAAACGTTGTATTTTTCCGAGCCATCGGAGTCGGCCAAACAAGCAGTCGAGGCACCGCTGGGGATGCTGCTGCCCATGTACACCGTGATCCTTGCAACGTTGGTGTTTGGGGTGTGGACGGTGTATTCGGCTGACTTTGCTGCGGGAGCCGCGTCGCTCTTGTTAGGAGGCAAGCAATGATGTCTGCCGAATCTCTGATTTGGATCTCCGGAGCGTTGCCGCTAATCGCACTGGGGTTGATTTACGCGTGCGGTCGTTGGCCCAATCTACGTGAAACTTCGACGATCGTGGTTTCAACGCTGCTGTTCGCCGTTACCTGTCGCTTGTCAAGTTTTGTGTTCGCTGGCGAGCGACCTGCGGTCAGCCTGGGCGAGATGCTGCCGGGGTTTCGCATCGCATTTGAAGTCGAGCCACTCGGGATGGTATTCGCATTGGTCGCGTCGGGGTTGTGGATTCTGACCACGCTGTATGCGATCGGTTACATGCGAGGCCATCACGAAGAAAACCAAACACGTTTTTACGCCTGTTTTGCCATTGCCATTTTTGCCGCGATCGCCGCAGCCTTCTCTGCGAACTTGTTTACCTTGTTCGTCGCCTACGAATTGATGACGGTGTCGACGTATCCGTTGGTCACGCATCACGGGACCGCCGAAGCTCGCAATGGTGGCCGCGTCTATCTCGGTATTTTGCTTTCCACCTCAATCGCCTTCTTTATGCTGGCCGTCGCGTGGACTTGGTATGTGGCGGGGACATTGGACTTTACTGTCGGGGGGATTCTAAGTTCGGCGCATGCCAAAGAGGATATTTCAACGCTGGGGCTCGGCGTCTTGTTAGCCTTGTTTGCCTTTGGTATTGGCAAGGCCGCTCTGATGCCATTTCATCGCTGGTTGCCCGCCGCGATGGTCGCCCCGACTCCGGTCAGCGCGCTGCTGCACGCGGTGGCGGTTGTCAAAGTCGGTGTGTTTTCAGTGCTGAAGGTGGTTGTTTACATCTTTGGAATCGATCTGCTTTCAAGCACCGGTGTCAGCATCTGGTTGGCGTATGCTGCCGGAGCCTCGCTTTTGATCGCGTCGCTTGTCGCGATGACCAAGGACAACTTGAAGGCACGTCTTGCTTATTCGACAATCAGCCAACTCGCCTACATCACGCTGGGTGCCGGATTGGCAACGCAAAGCGGGGTGTTGGGTGGCGGGATGCATATTGTGATGCATGCCGTCGGCAAAATCACGTTGTTCTTTTGTGCCGGCGCGATCTACGTTGCGACGCACAAAAAAAATATCAGTGAAATGCGTGGTCTTGGTCGCCAGATGCCGTTCACCTTTGCTGCGTTTTTTGTTGCCGCGGTAAGCATCATTGGGCTGCCGCCCGGCGGTGGTGCGTGGAGTAAATGGTTCCTCGCGATTGGAACCGTCGAAACCCATCTGTACGTTTTGACGGCCGCGTTGATGATCAGTTCGCTGTTGAACATCGCCTACCTGATTCCCATTCCAATCCAAGCGTTTATGGCACCGCTGGCCGAGGAATCCGGTACACCAAGTCCGCAGGATCACGCAGGCGATCCCCATGCATCCGGCGATCATTCCCATGCGGTGACCGGCGGCATTCAAGAGGCGCCGATGATGTGTGTGGTGCCGCTGTGCGTGACCGCCATCTTGAGTGTGGTGCTGTTCTTTTTCGCAGATTGGATTTACCAAGTGCTTTTGCCGATCACGGTGGCGAGTTAAACGGATGACCGAACCTAAACCCCCGAGCGATCCAAGTTGGTTTGAGAAGCCACGGAACATCAATTTGATGATTGGTGTACTGGTGCTCGTGTGCGTCGCGCTTGTGCTGGCCGATTTGTTTTACGAGAACCCTCATCCGCACTTTCCCAAGTGGGAGAACGTGTTGGGGTTTCAAGCTTGGTTTGGATTCATTGCCTTTGTGATCATCGTCTTTTTGGGGCGTTTGCTGCGTGTGATCGTTCGTCGACCGGAGGATTATTATGATCGATAACATTCCGCCTGGTCTGATCATGATCCTCGGCGCGTTGCTGTTGCCATTCTTAGCGCACCGAGCGCAAGCCATCGGCGTGTTGGTGCTGTCGTTGATCAGCATGGTTGTGTTTTGGTTCACTCCTGAGTCGACATTCGGGCAAATCGAACTGTTTGGGATGACGCTAGAGGCGATTCGTATCGACCGGCTCAGTCGATTGTTTGGAATCGTCTTTCACATCGCCGCCATCGTTTCGGCGATCTACGCACTGCACGTTCGCGATACTCGGCAGCATGTTGCTGGGATTGTCTATGCCGGTGCCGCAATCGGAGCCTGTTGCGCGGGCGATCTGATGACGCTGTTCGTGTATTGGGAATTGACGGCGCTTTCGAGTGTATTTTTGGTGTGGGCCAGCGATAATGCCCAGGCCTACAAAGCCGGAATGCGTTACTTGATTATCCAAGTCGCGTCAGGGGTACTGTTGCTTTCCGGTGCGATCATGCGATTCGTGGAAACGGGGTCGCTCGAGTTCACTTCCTTGGTCACCGAGGGGGAACCGCTCAGCGCGTCGGCGTTTTTGATTCTGTTTGCGTTCGGAATCAAATGTGCGTTCCCGCTGCTGCACAATTGGTTGCAAGACTCGTACCCGCAAGCCACGGTCTCGGGGACCGTGTTTCTAAGTGCGTTCACGACCAAATTGGCGGTCTATTCGCTGATCCGCGGTTTCGCAGGGTTTGAGCCGCTGATTTGGATCGGCTGTGCAATGACGTTGTTCCCGATCGTCTTTGCTGTGATCGAAAACGATCTTCGACGCGTGTTGGCCTACAGTCTGAACAACCAACTCGGGTTCATGGTGGTGGGGATCGGAATCGGGACGGAGCTTGCCATCAATGGCACCGTGGCTCACGCGTTCTGCCACATCATCTACAAATCGCTGCTGTTTATGTCGATGGGGGCCGTTTTGTTTCGTGTCGGCACCGTCAAAGCGACCGAGCTAGGCGGGCTGCACAAATCGATGCCGTTAACCACAATCTTCTGCATCATCGGTGCCGGAGCGATTTCGGGATTCCCGCTGCTCAGCGGATTCATCAGCAAATCGATGATCATCAGTGCCGCCGCCGAAGAGCATCAATTCTGGGTCTGGTTCGTCCTGTTGATCGCGTCGGCCGGGGTGATGGAACATTCGGGAATCAAGATTCCGTTCTTTGCCTTCTTTGCCCACGATTCAGGAAAGCGAGTCAAGGAAGCTCCGGCGAATATGTTAGTCGCGATGGCAATCGCGGCCTTCCTGTGCATCGCACTTGGTGTCGCCTATCCGGTGCTGTACCGCATGCTACCGCACCCCGAGATCGACTATCACCCGTACACGGTGACGCATGTCGTCACGCAGTTGCAATTGTTGATGTTTGCCGCGTTGGCGTTTGTCTTTTTGATGAAGTCAGGGCTGTACCCTGCCGAACAGCGAGCCACCAATCTTGATACTGATTGGGTTTATCGGCGAGCGGTTCCCGCGGTTATCTCGGCGACCCGGTCGATTGGACGGGTCCTGGATCGATCGCTGCGAGACGATGGGCTGGTGATTTTGAAAGGATTCCTTTCCACCGCAAATCGTAATTTCAACGACAAAGGGGTTCTTGGCGGCACATGGTCAACGAGCACGATGACATTCTGGGCCACCATCCTACTGGCGATCTGCTTGGTGCTGTATTACCTGTAGCAATGCAGGTTCGTGCTTCTTCTAGGCTCAAAATGAGGTGTGCCCGTAGCGGAAGTCGTCAAGACTTTCGGACCGCGGCAGATCCAGCAAGACCCGTTGGCGGCTTGCTGATTTACTGAGCCGCGACGCGTCAGCGGCCAGGTCCCGCGCGATACCCGGCCTCACGGCTCATCGTTGCGATTTGCATTTGGATTGAATCAACAAGCCATTGACGATTCCCGCCATCCTAAAATGAAGCTGTCACGCATCGCACGGGTCGAAACGGCATTGAGGTGGGGACGCGATGATTCCCGCCTGCCTCGCTAGTTTTCGTGCTTCGGAAGGTCGAACATCGTTGCAGTCCACACCAGATTGCCCGATTTCAGCTTGACCGACGGTGGATCAATCTCAAGCACCTCCAATCCGTAGTGAGATTGGCCGGCCGCGAGCGTGACGGTCGAATCTTTGGTGCGCAGGATGACTTTGGGGACGTCCAGCTGGGCAAACCCGAGAACCTCGAGCTGGGTTGCCTTCGAAACTTGTGATTTCCGATTGACGACAGCTGCCGGTTGGTCGTTGGGAAATTGGAACGGATCGGTTCGCTCTTCGTATTTCGGGCGAAATCGGACTTCCGAGACCATGGGTGGGGGGGATTGTTCGATCTCGGTTCCGCCAGCAGCATTTCTTGCCGCGCGCAGCGATTCACTCCACTGTTCAATTTGCTGGGGTTCGACCGAGCATCCGCAAAGTGCAAGAAAGCAGGCAACACAGAGGGCGGGCTGAGAGTGACGGGGGATCATCGAGAGAACCAAACAATCGGGCTACGAAACACGAATCGGACCAAAAAAATTTAGCTCTCCGTTCACTGCCATTCGTGATCTAGTTCCAAGTTCATCGGTATAAAGGGTTCGGTTATTCCCTTTGTGGCGATTTAAAGGGTTGGTGCAGTGAACCCATGTTTGCGATTCGGTTTTCGGACATCAGAATGTCTCGGCTGACGGCGTAACCGCCGAAACCAAGCAAACCCATTCTGGTTTCCGATCGTAACGAAGCTAGCGGTTGTAAATACATTGACCGCGACACTTCGTTCCGGCTACTCGCAACCCCATGGGTGTGATCCGTCGGTCGATCTACACTATGACCATTCCTGGCAGTCGGTGGGACCGATTTATTCCGCTCCCCCGCCGCGACTGCACCCAATGCTGCACGACTTTCAACCCACGATCCATCCATGGCTCTGATCATTCTGCGATGTGTTTTCCTGCTCTGTGCCGGAGGCGTGTCTGCAATCATTAACACCTCGCTTTCAAGCGATACCTCGACATCCGTTCCATGGCTGATATTTGCTGGCATTATGACGCTGGCCACGGTCGTGGTGGTTGGGGATATTTACGCGCCACGTAAGCGAATCGACACGATTTCGGCGGTGTACTTTGGCGTCCTAATCGGCGTGTTGCTGACCTATATCTTATGGATCGCGATCGCCCCGCTGATGGACCAATCGTTTAATGGTCGCGGGTTGCAATTAGTGATCGGGTTGTTGATGTGCTACATCTGTACGAGCGTGCTGCTGCAAACCAAAGACGATTTCCGTTTTCTGATTCCGTATGTCGAATTTGTTCGCGAGGTCAAAGGCTTCAAGCCGTTGGTGTTGGACACCAGCGTGGTAATCGACGGGCGGATTGCGGATTTGGTTGGCACCGGCGTCTTTGACAACCAATTGATCATGCCGCGATTCGCATTGACGGAACTGCAGGCGATTGCCGACAGCAGCGACAAACTTCGCCGTACTCGCGGTCGACGTGGCCTCGATGTGCTCAATCGAATGCGTGCGGACGAGAACGTTGATCTGATGATCTTTGATCGCGAGCTACCGGAACTCGCGGGGCAAACGGTTGATTTAAAACTTGTTTTGTTGGCAAAACATCTTGATGGCAAAGTGGTCACCGGTGACTTCAATCTGAACAAGGTGGCAAAGCTTCACAACGTTCCGGTCATCAATTTGAATGAGATCAGTAATTCGCTTCGTCCGGTCTTTTTGCCCGATGAAACCTTTCGCATCAAAGTCATCAAGGCGGGCGAAGGTCCCGAGCAAGGGATCGGATATCTGGATGATGGCACGATGGTGGTCATCGAGGGAGCTCGACATAAGATCGGCCAAGACTTGGATGTTCGCGTCACCAGCACGCTGCAAACCAATGCGGGCAAAATGATTTTTGCCAAGGTCGAGAGTCGCTAAACGAGGTCGTCTTATGCCCGACCTATGGTATCGTACCGCACTGTTGACCTCCATTCCCTTGGTCTGGTGTGGCATTTGCCTGGTGCTCAGTTGGTCCAGTGGTTGGTGGGTATTGTCGCAGCGGTACGCTGCAAAACCGGGCGACGGTTTTGGCGACGATTCAAACCGAGCCTACATGCGGACCGGTCGGATCGGAGCGATCCAGTACCATTCGACACTGAACTTTGTCGCCGATACACACGGACTTCGGATCTCGGTGTTTTTGCCATTTCGGCTGGGGCATCCGCCTCTGTTTGTTCCGTGGAGCGAATTTGACAAGGTCCGCTTGGACGACAAGTTGTTTTCGCAGCGGATCAAAATGTCGATCGGCCGTCCCGCGATCACGCGTGTGGTCTTCCCCGGTTGGGTCAAGTTTCACATGCCGATCGAATATCGTCCGAGTGCCTAAAAGTGCCAAGGTCGCTATAACGCACGTCGCCAAAGAATCCTCGAAATCCGATTGACTTGGAATTGACCAAACTGGTAATTCAACTGTCATGTGGACCCTTTTTCCGAAACGACGTTCAATTGCGGCTTGTTTGTTGACCCTGATGGCCGGCAATCAATTTGCTAGCAGTGATGAACCCTTTGACCCGATGGCGACGCCATCGCCGGTGCTGCGGATCGTCAATGCGCGGACCAACTTCCAAACCGAAGGCGTCCCTACGGCCAATCCGGTCGAGCCCGCCGTCGAGGGAAAGCGGGCGGATCCGCAGAGGCCAGTCGAGCTGGGTTCCGCCGAGGTCGATCATGCCAAAATCAGCTCCCATCCAATTACGAACATTGAAGCAAACAATCCGGGATCGCCCGTTGCTGATGAGTCGCAGCCTTGTGTGTTGCTGAACAACGGCAACGTGTTATGGGGCACAGTGACCCAGCTCGGGCAATGGATCATGGTCAGCCGCGACGGTGTCTCTGAAGTTCAGCTTTCCCGCAAAGACGTGGCTTGTTGGGGGAATTCGATTCGAGATTTGTACCAATATCGGATCGATCGACGCGGTGTGGGATCGCTTGCATCACGACTAGAGGATGCTCGTTGGTGCTTGCGTTACGACTTGTACGATTTAGCGGCCAAGGAACTCGTCGATATTTACTCGATCGCGCCGGACCACCCCGAAGCCAAGCGGATTGAACAGCGATTGCGGAGCACTGCGTTGGCGGCGGACATGGACGACGTCCAGCCGAGTGAACCGGTTGCCGATGACACCCCGAGCGACCCTGCCAAAGCATGGATCCCCGCGGCGCTGGAGTCGTCGGATCGTGTGCGTGATTTTGCACGCTTTGTTCAACCGTTGATGATCAACCGTTGTGCTCGATGTCATTCGCATGATTCGGAGCGAAAATGGCAGCTGATGACACCGTCGATCGGATCACGGCCGTCGGCGCGAATGACGCACGATAATTTGAAAGCGGCGTTTCAGTTTCTAGACATGCAATCACCTTTGACCAGTGAGATGTTGGTCAAGGCACAAACGCCGCATGGCGACGAGCCACGTGGAGTGGACCCTCGACGTCAAACGACCGCAGCGACTATCCAAAAATGGGTCGAATCGGTGCACGCTAACGTGTCACCGGCGAAAACGGTGCCGACGCATGTGCCACCGCTGGGACAGTTCTTCGCACCCGATGAGGCGATTCCCATGCCGGCGATCGCAGAGCCGTCCGAACCCGAGACTCCGGTAAGTAAGCCTGTCACTTCGGCACGCCCTGCTCGCTTGCCCGACATCGGCAACCCGTTTGATCCCGAGTTGTTCAATCGCCGATTCGCCACCGGCGAGTAGAGCCATTCGCAGCACGACGCGAGCTCAATGACAATCGCAGAGCATCACGGCAAGTCCCATGCTTAGCGAAAGCGGATGAGGGCGTACTTGCGTTTGCCACGCCGCAGCACCGTGACCGTCTCGCTGGCAAGATCCTCTTCGCTGAGTCGATGGTTCATATCCCCGACGCGGCGATTGTTTAAATAGATGCTGCCTTCTTTGATCGCACGTCGCGCGTCACTGCTGCTGGTCGTCAATCCTGACGCCTGCAGTGCTTCGACGATCCACCAACCTTCGCCACTTAAAACACTTCGCTCGGCTTCGGTGCTGGGGACGTCGGCAAAGATTTGGCTGAGCTGGGCATCGGACGCTTTTTCGATTTCACCGCCAAACAAAATCTTTGTCGCACGTTCGGCGGACTCGAGTCCTTGTTCGCCGTGAACCAGTTCGGTCATCCAAGTGGCAAGTCGTTTTTGTGCGACACGCTTGCCCGCGTCGGCTTCGGTTTGCGCCGCGAGCTCGTCGTACTCTTCCCGTTCGATCTCGGTCAAGTAAGCGATACACCGCATCACGTCGGCGTCTTCGACATTGACCCAGTACTGAAAGAACTCGTAGGGGCTGGTCCGCTCAGGATCCAACCAGATCGCTCCCTTTTCAGTCTTGCCCATCTTGCGACCATCGCTGGTCGTCAGCAGCGGTGCAGTCAAGCCAAACAGTTGCTGTCCGAGCATGCGGCGACCCAAGTCGATGCCGGCGGTAATATTACCCCACTGGTCGCTGCCGCCCGCTTGGATCTTGCAGCCGTGTTCGCGACTGAGCTGGACGAAGTCATAGGCTTGCAACAGCATGTAGCTGAACTCGGTGTAGCTCAGCCCTGCTTCGCTTTCGAGTCGCGAGCGGACTGATTCTTTGCCCATCATCGCACCGACAGGAAAATTCTTGCCGACGTCTCGCAGGAATTCGAGGTACGAGTAGGACTTCATCCATTCGAAGTTATTCAGCAGCAGTGCACCTTGATCGCCATTGAAATCAAGGAACTGTTTCATCTGTTCCGCCACGCCGTCGACGTTCGCTTGCAGTTGTTCGGCGGTCAGCAAGTTGCGTTCTTCGCTCTTGCCGCTGGGGTCGCCAATCATCCCGGTCGCCCCGCCCACCAATGCGATCGGTCGATGTCCGGCGCGTTGGAATCGACGCAGCATCATCACCTGCATCAGATGTCCAACATGCAGGCTAGACGCAGTGGGATCAAAACCGATGTAGATCGTTTGCGGGCCGGATTGCAGTAGTTTGCCTAGTTCGGCTTCATCGGTCGTTTGATGGATCAGGCCACGCCAGCGAAGTTCTTCGATTAAGTTCGTTGCAGTCATAATGAGTTCGAGCGAGTAAGGTATTTCAGCGGGCCAAAATGGCTTCGGCAATCCGGAGGTCTTCGGGATGAGTGATTTTGATGTTGTCGGCTGATCCGTGCACCAGCGCCACCGGGTGTCCGATCCGCTCGACCAATTGAGCGTCGTCGGTCGCGGGGCGTCCGCGATGTCGATCATAGGCGCGGCGAAGCACGTCGACGCGAAAGACTTGAGGCGTCAAAGCGCTATAAAGTTCACTGCGATCGACAGTCAGTGACGCGTTGCCGTCGCCGAGTGCACGTTTCAAGGTGGCTGTGATGGGGGCGGCCAGGATCGCGGCTCCGGTCTCGGCGGCCTTGGCAAACACGGCGGCTAGATCGGCATCGCGAACCAGTGGGCGAGCCGCATCGTGGATCGCGATCATTTCGATCGATGGGTCCTCGGCGACGGCATCCAAGCCGGCCCGAACGCTGTCGCTACGCTGGTCACCACCCCGCACCAATTCGATTCGCAGTTCGTTGACAAGCTCGGCGAACGGGCCGCGAAAATCGGCTTCGTCCTGTTCCGAGATCGCCATCACAATGCGGCCCACTTCGGGGCGAGCTGCTAATCGCGACGCGGCATGAAACCAAATCGGTTTACCGCACAGCGTCGCGAAAAGTTTATTGCGATCGCGACCAAACCGCTGGCCGCTGCCGGCCGCAGGCAACACGGCGGCGATGCAGCCGGTCGTCAGTTTGGTTTGGTCAGGATCGTTCATGCGATTAGCGTCGTGCGGCTTCGTGCTTCAGCGGCAACCAAGCCGAGTTCTGCGAGTTGCTTTCGACACATTGTTGAATGAAGTACATGCCTTCGACGCCATCGAAAACGTTTGGATACACCGTGTCACGTTTCTCGACGGGGCCGCCTTCGGCACGTTTGGCAATTGCATCGAACACGGCTGCGTAGATATTGGCAAACGCTTCGAAGAACGCTTCGGGGTGACCCGCGGGCAAGCGACACGCCGCCGCACCAGCCGCATTGGTGTGCGGTGCGTTGGGGTCGCGGGTATAGATTTGATGCGGGCTGCCGTTGCGGCGAACGATCATCTCGTTGGGATTTTCTTGGCGCCATCGCAACGAGCCTTTGGTGCCATCGATTTCGATTTCAAAATCGTTTTCGCGGCCGTGGCTGATTTGCGATGCCGTGACGGTTCCGAGTCCACCGTTTTCGTAGCGGATGACCGCGGTGCCGTAGTCGTCCAAGCGTCGGCCTTCGACAAACGATTTTAGCGAACAGCTGACCGAATCGGGCAACAGTCCGGTCATGTAGCGACCGAGGTTGTAGGCGTGCGTTGCGATGTCGCCAAAGGCACCCGCCGCACCGCTCTTGCTGGGGTCGGTTCGCCAGGCGGCTTGTTTTTGGTCTTCGGCTTCCAGCGAAGTACGGAGCCAGCCTTGGATGTATTGCGAACGAATCGCGTTGATCTCGCCCAATTCGCCACCCAAGATCATCTCACGAGCTTGGCGGATTAGCGGATAACCGGTGTAGTTGTGCGTGACGGCAAACACCGCGTCGCTGTTTTTGACCGTTTCTAGCAGCGTTTCAGCCTGAGCGAGGTCAAATGTCATCGGTTTGTCGCAAACGACATTAAATCCGGCATCGACCGCCGCTTTGGCGATATCAAAGTGGGTGTGGTTAGGGGTGGTGACGCTGACGAAATCGATGCGTTCGTCTTCGGGCAGCTTCAATTCCGCCTCGAACATCTCTTGGTAACTGCCGTACGCACGTGCCGGATCGATATCGTAATCGGGGGCGGATGCCTTGCTGCGCTCGGGGTTGCTCGAAAGGGCGCCGGCGGTGACCACGGCGCGATTGTCCAAGCAGGCGGCGATCGAGTGTACTCGTCCGATAAATGACCCCTGGCCGCCCCCGACAAGCCCCATGCGAAGTTTGCGATTCAGTGGAGAATTAATGCCCATGGTTGTTTGTCCTTGAATTAGCGGGGTGGGGAAGCATTTTCAGTTGATCGTGCTGACGCCCGATACTGTAAACTAGACGCGGGTCAGAAGAAGTCGGGCCAGAAGAATCTGTTCCGAATCTCGCTAAGAAGGCAATCGTAAAGTCGATCGCCAGCGCGTACAATTCCCTGGAACTCACCAAATCTCGTCCAATGCCACCTCGCTGGAGCAAAAACACAATGTCCGATCACAACGCGAGCATTGACTTTTCCGAATCAAACGCGACCGACTGTTCGTTGCCGGTTCATGCCACCCAAACGGGGCGTTGCTGTAGTGGCAAAGGCTATTTGGGCATGCTTTTGTTGGCGGTTTCGCTCGTTGGCGTGTCCGTAGTTGCCTATTTTGCAGGGAAATCATCGTCGCAGCCCCAGGTGATGTTTCCGAAAATCGACGCCACGTCGTCGGTGTACAGTGAAAAGTTTTCGATGGCGACCGGCCCGGTCAGCGAGGATGCGGAGGGGTTGTTTGTGTTGGACCACAATTCGGGGCTGCTGCAATGCACCGTGATTTACCCACGTGTCGGCCGATTTATGGCTAGTTTTACGATCAATGTCGCCGATGCCCTGTCCAGTGGTGGCAAAGGCGGTTCGTACATGATGGTCACCGGGATGGCCGATTTTCCGCGAGCGAGCAATCGGCCGGCGGCCCCATCGGTCGTGTATGTGTTGGACACAGCGACGGGCAACTATGCCTGTTACGGCATTCCGTTTAATCGCCAATTGGTCAACGCTAACCAACCGCAGGTCGCTCCGATGGTGCTGATCGCGACCGGATCGGCTAACCCACTCGTCGATCGAGATGCCCTTCGTTAAAAAAGGCTTCAAACCTTTCTCGTTTCCGTCTCGAATCGACGCTTCGGGACCTCAATCGGATAAAAACGGATCGCAAGCCGCAGTGGCCATGGGATCCGTTTTTAATTTCTAGCATTACCTTGATCAAACGGAATGAATGTGAGCCACGGACTTAATCCGGCTCAGGCTGCCGCGGTGGAAACGTTGTCTGGGCCCATGCTGGTGTTGGCGGGTGCTGGGACCGGTAAGACTCGCGTGGTGACGTTCCGAATCGCCAATTTGATTCGCAATGGGACGCCACCGGATCGCATTCTTGCGATGACGTTCACCAACAAAGCTGCGGGCGAGATGCAGGAACGGATCAGCGAGCTGATCGGTACCAAGAAGAAACGCAAACCTCGCAAAGGCGAACCGCAAGAGCCGAAGCCGACGATCAGTACGTTTCATTCGCTGTGTGTGCGGATCTTGCGGCGGCACGCCCGAGCGCTTGGTTATCCCGACAAGTTTTCGATCTACGACCGCAGCGATCAAGAGTCGATTGCGCGGAACATCCTGCGTGAATTGCGTTTGTCCGGCACTGCGCTGAAACCAGGCGACATGTTGTCGATCATCGGGGGCTGGAAAAACCAATCGATTCATCCCGAGCAGGCGATGTCGATCGCTTCGAACGACAAAGAGCATTTTGCGGCCTCGGGGTATCGTCGCTACCAGAACGCGCTGCGGGCGCGAGGTGCGATGGATTTTGACGATCTGTTGCTGCAAACCGAAACACTGTTTCTCGAGCATGAGGCGATTCGCCAAGAGGAAGCATCAAAATTCGATCATGTGCTGGTCGACGAATACCAGGACACCAACGGCAGCCAGTACCGGATCACGCGGGCGCTGACACAGGAGCACCGCAATTTCTGTGTCGTGGGTGACGATGATCAATCGATCTATGCATGGCGAGGTGCGGATGTTACGCACATTTTGAACTTCACCAAAGATTGGCCCGATGCAAAGGTGGTTTGTCTGGAAGACAATTACCGCAGTACCGGGGCGATTTTGGGGATGGCCAACACGCTGATCCAATACAACACCGTCCGGCACGATAAGGTCTTGGTCCCCAGTCGGCCCGACGGTCGCCGGCCACGGATCTTGCAGCACAAAGATGAGACAGCGGAAGCCGAGATGGTGGTTCGTGAGATCAAAAATCTGATCGACAACCAACACGTCCAACCGCGGGACATCGCAATCCTGTTTCGCACCAACGAGCAGCCGCGATTGTTTGAAACCGAGCTCCGCAAGCACGACGTTCCTTATGTGATGATGGGGAGCCAATCGTTTTTCGATCGACGTGAAATTCGTGACTTGATCGCCTATTTGAAATGGATCGAACAGCCCGATGACGAGATCTCGCTGCTGCGTGTGATCAACACGCCCGCGCGGGGGCTGAGCAACAAGACGGTTCAATTGTTGGTCAAACGTGCGGTCGAACGTGGCGTGCCGGTGTGGCAAGTGATGCAGGATAATGCTGCGGTTCAAGACTTGTCGCCGAGCGCCCGGCGTGGGATCACCGAGTTGGCTCAGATGGCCGAAGACGTTCGCCTGCGAGCCAAGAATGATTCACTTACCGATGCCGTGCGTACGCTGCTCGAGCGAACGGCGTATGCCGACGAGATCACTCGGCTGTACGAAAACCCCGAAGAACGCGATGCGCGGATGGCATCGATTGGCGATTTGACCAATGCGATCGCCGCCTTTGAAGACAAGACCGAAGATGCGGATTTAACCGGGTTCCTCGCTGAAACGGCACTCGCCGGACGCGAGATGGGGAACGAAAAGGATAAGATGGCGCTGAAGAATTCGGTTTGGCTGCTGACGCTGCATGCCGCCAAGGGGCTGGAATTTCCAGTCGTCTTTATGGTGGGTTTGGAAGAAGGGATTCTGCCGCATAGCCGCAGTGTGAAGAGCGGTCGCGAGGAAGACATCGCCGAAGAACGTCGTTTGTGTTACGTCGGAATCACGCGAGCCCAAGAGACATTGACGCTGTCGATGGCGCTGACTCGCCGTAAATGGGGTAAGCCGCGTCCGACGATCCCCAGCCAATTTCTATATGAGATTACAGGCAAGGCGGCGAACCCCAACAAGTATCGAAAACCTCGCCCCGTTTCGTCATTGCGGTAAACTAAGGCAGCAAGGTTTTTTTCGTAGCGAAACTCACCAAGAGTGTGGGATAGGCTTCCAGCCTGTCATCGCGAAATGCAATTGGTGTAGCGAAACTCGCGAAGAGTTTCGGCCGGGAAACTGAGGTGTAAGAAGGGCTTCCAGCCTAACATAGGATGCTGATGACAGGCTGGAAGCCAATTCCACATGGCAAAAAAAAAGGCCCGAAGCGTGATGCTTCGAGCCCTTTTGTTTGTTCAGCAGTCTGCGGGTGATTTAGCCTGAGATCTTTGCGACGAGGTCGAGAACCTTGTTCGAGTAACCCCATTCGTTGTCGTACCACGATACAACCTTGACGAAGGTCTTATCGAGTTGGATGCCAGCGTCGGCGTCGAATACCGAAGTGCGGGTTTCGCCACGGAAGTCGGTGGAAACCACTTTGTCGGTGGTGTAACCGAGGATGCCCTTCATCGGGCCATCGGCGGCGGCTTTCATTGCAGCACAGATGTCTTCGTAGGAAGCTTCCTTCTCGAGTTCGACGGTCAGGTCGACTACCGAAACGTCCGAGGTAGGCACGCGGAAGGCCATTCCGGTCAACTTGCCGTTCAGCTCAGGAATCACCTTACCAACAGCCTTGGCAGCACCAGTGCTCGAAGGAATGATGTTTTCCAAAATACCACGACCACCACGCCAATCTTTGGCCGAAGGTCCGTCGACGGTTTTTTGGGTTGCGGTTGCTGCGTGAACGGTGGTCATCAGACCGCGTTTGATCCCGAAGCTGTCGTTGAGCACCTTGGCGATCGGAGCCAAGCAGTTGGTGGTGCACGAAGCGTTCGAAACAAATTGTTCGCCGTCGTAGGTGTCGTCGTTGACGCCCATGACGAACATCTTGGTGTCGTCTTTGGACGGAGCCGACATGACAACTTTCTTAGCACCGGCTTCGATGTGGCCTTTGGCCGACTCGGAGGTCAAGAAGATACCGGTCGATTCGACAACCACGTCGGCGTTGACTTCGCCCCACTTCAAGTTCGCGGGATTGGTTTCGGCGGTGATGCGGATCTTTTTGCCGTTAACGACAAGCATTCCGTTTTCGGTCGAGACTTCGCCTTCGAATGGGCCATGGACCGAGTCGTACTTCAGCATGTATGCCAAGTAATCAACATCGAGAAGGTCGTTGATGCCGACGACTTCGATATCATCGCGAGTCACCGAGGCACGAAAAACCATACGTCCGATTCGGCCGAAGCCGTTAATTCCAACTCGTATTGCCACTGTCCTATTTCTCCTCAAGTTGATGGAGCCGAACCAGGATCACTGGCTGGCGTCGAATAAACCGTCTGATACGGTAAGCTAACTATTACTCGAGCAATCGATGCTCGAAACACTTCGTGGTTCAGTGGCAAAACAAAAGCCACTTGCAATCACGATCACGCCGCGAATTATAGGAACTCGGTAGCGTTTTGAACCAGCCCCCGAAAACCACTCGACCACCCGATTGGCGTCGTCCGATCGGCGTTTCCTCCGGAACGTGGAGTTACGTGAACGAGCGGGCGATTGCGGACCATTACGATTCGTTTGTGGCAGAAACTCCACTTTGCGATCTGGACCAAGCAATTCTGAAAGATGTCTTTCCTGGGACTTTTTCGGATGATTCTCGCCAAAGCATGACTTCGATTGTCGATTTAGGCTGTGGAAGCGGGCGGGCAGCATTGGCTCTTGCTCAGCGTGGCTATCGCGTCATCGGGGTCGATCTGAGCCAACGGATGCTCGAAGTAATGATGGCAAAGGCGACGCAGCTGCAATTGCAGGGGCAGATCCATGCAGTCCGTGCCAACTTGGTCCAGCTGGAGGGGTTTGCCGATCAGTCGATCGATGGTGCGGTTTGTCTGTTCAGCACGCTGGGGATGATCCAAGGACGCAGGAACCGCCGGCAGATGCTTCGTCATGTCGCACGCATTGTTCGCCCCCAAGGTCGGTTGGTGCTGCATGTCCACAATCGCTGGTCTGCCCTGGCGGAACCCGGCGGGTGGCGATCGCTGGCTCGGTCGTGGATCAAGTCGCGATGGCAATCCGATCACGAGTTTGGCGACAGCATTTACCAATACCGCGGACTCGAAAAGATGTTCATGCATCGATTCTCCAAACGCGAATTGATTGCCGATCTGCAGGCTAGCCAGTGGAAGGTTGCCGAGTTTCATTCACTGTCGATCGACGGAGCCTCGGTCGTCTCGGGATCCGGCCGTCGCGTGGGTGGGTTTATCGTCGTCGCGGAAAATTGCAGTACCACCCCATAAGCCGCCGGCGATAAGGCCTCGGGTATCCGCCGCGCAAAACCAGCCGGCGAGATGCGCGGCTCTAGAGCGATTAAATCCTTAATGGAGGCGACGTCGCGTTCGTGGTGGTCCACGTTCTGGCGAATGTAGCTACCCTTTGTTTCCTACGTCACCGCATCAAACCGGTCGACCACCGGCGCGCGATTGGCCAGATGTTTGCGTAGCGAGCCACGGGTCATCATCGAATCCATGTCGAGGCATCCGACGAGGCTGCCATCGGAATTGACCACGGGAATTCGCCGGTATTGGCCTCCGCTGCGAAGGATCGCACTTTCAAGTGTTTCGTATTCGCGGGCAAACGGAGCGTTGTGATCCGCAATCTCACCAACGGTCGCGAAAGAGTATTTATCGGACTCGATCGCAGCCAGTAGGTCTTTAAGCCGCAGGATGCCAATCACGATATCGCCCTGCGCTGTGATCGGCAGGCTTGTCGTGTCGATCGATTGCCAGCGATGCGCCGCTTCATCAAGCGTTGCGTCCATCGGGATCGATTGGTGCGAGTGGGTCATGACATTCGAAACGCTCAAACCACGCACCGATTCCATCATCTCGACTTGGCGAGCTTCGGAGATACCGGCATAGGCGATGAACATTGCCACCAACACCGGCCCTGGTGCCTGGGCATACACGCCTGCGATCGCCATTAACGCGGCACAGCCGATCCCGATGCGTGAGGCGAGAAAGGTGGCGCGGCGATAGTGAGTCACCATCGCTAGCAAACTTCGCAACACGCGACCGCCATCCATCGGAAATGCTGGAATCATGTTGAACACGACCAGCATGATGTTCACCGCTAACAGGATCACGCAGAACGCCAGGAACGAGGGCTCGGCGGACGCTTCCATTTCGGCCAACTCGCCATTCGCTTGGGCCGTTGCCACCGTTTCCACGGGACCCACGAACGCATGAAGAATCTCGATCAAGATTTCAACGCCGCCGAACAGGTAAAACCCGGCTAATAACAGCGACGCGATCACGACATTGACGGCCGGTCCGGCGACCGCCACCACCAATTCTTGCCACGCAATACGAGGCATCCGCTGCAATCGAGCGACCCCGCCAATCGGCAGCAGCGTGATGTCGACCGTGGGAATTCCAAATTGGCGAGCCGCCAAAGCGTGCCCGTATTCGTGTAGGGTCACGCAGAAAAAGACGGCAAATAATTGTGCCATTCCAAATGCAATGCCCAACAAACCCTGGGATTGAGTTTCGTAGGCAACGTAGGCGACCAACAGCCCAAACGTCCAATGCACGTAGACCCCAATGCCGAGGAATCGGCCTAGTTTTAGTCGGCGCTCTAACACATTGGCTCCGTTACAACGAATCTGGTTTCTGGCATAATTGTCATCGCTCGCTACCAGGTATCGTAGCGAAATAAGTTGATTTCATCCCTCCCCCGTCTTGAACCTTCAAAAGAGCGTGTAGGTCTATGCTTCGACATAAACTCATTCATCCGCAAATTACCGCGATTATTGCCGCTGCGGGCCACCACAGCACGATTCTGATCGCCGACGGCAATTATCCGGCTGCCAGCAAACGCGGCCCACGCGCGGAACTGGTCAGCCTGAATTTGATGCCGGGGGTGCCCACCTGTGACCAAGTGCTCGAAGCCCTGTTGTCGGCGATTCCGGTCGAAGCAATTCAGACAATGCAAACCGAAACGAGCGGCCCCTACGCCTTGGATGGCGATCCGCCGGTGTGGGAAGACTACCGCAAAACGATCAAAAACGAGGGGCTCGATCTAGAAATTCAGCCCGTCGACAAATGGGCGTTCTACGAAGCGGTTTCCACGAATGATCACGTGCTGACGATTCAAACCGCCGACCAACAACGCTACGCCAACATCTTGTTGACCGTCGGCGTGCGGATGGATTAGCCATTGTCGCTGATTCGATCGTTGAGGATCACAGGGAGCGTCGCTCCTATTACTGAAGCATTTAACGTAGTGGATCTTGCTAAAGATCCCTGTGCGATAGGCCTTCACGAAAGGACTGTTGACGAGATCCCCTAATCCAGTCATTGATTTGACGTCCCGACATTCGTCCTGCATTCAACAACGGACTGGCCAGCACTGCTAGGGCAACAGCGATGCACAGACGAGTTCCTTGTCGTTGCGGGCATAGATGAAACCGTTGGCGATCGCGGGTGCGGACCAGACCACGCCGTCCCGGCGATTGAGTTGCTCACGTGTCGGCGAGATCAGTTTCGTTCGCGAGTGCTCGTGGTAACCATCCGGTGCGACCGTCGCAAAGATCAATTCGCCTTGCTCGTTGAGCATGATCTCCGATTCGCCATGGCGGATCGTATGGACCGTGGCCCAGCGAGCACGATTGACCGCGTTTTGGTCTTCCCAAACTCGGTCGCCGGTAGCTAAGTCCAAGCAACGCATCTCACCATAGCTGTCAACGCCGTAGATGAAGTCGCCTTTGATAAACGGGTTGCTGATCATGCAGTGCAGTGCAGTGCGTCGGTATTCTTCTCGTCGATACCCACGCGGTGCCAAAGCTTTTCAGCGGCCGGTCTGTCGTGGTGCAAACGAATCAGCATCGAGCCGTCATAGAACGACGAAACAAATAGCTTGTCGTCCTGAACCACCGGCGTTGGCACTCCGATCGGCATGTTTCGCGGTAGCATCGGGATGCTCCAAAACACGTCGCCATTTTTAGGATTCAATCCGCTCACCGACTCGCCGGTCCAGCACACCAGGACATCTTGGTCGCCCTGCTTGATCAAGATCGGCGAACTGTATCCGGCGTGTTCGTCCAGCGCGTGCCAAACTTCTTTGCCCGTGCTGCGATCCATGGCAACGACACAAGCATCTTTTTCACCAGCGGCGATTTGGATCACGGTATCTTCGTAAATCAGTGGCGCCGTGGTGATGCCCCAAATTGGCATACGAGCGTTGTAGTCAGTCGCCAGATCACGTTTCCAAAGGATTTCACCCGTGGCGGCGTCAAAGCAAAAGAAGTTGCCCATCGCACCGACCGAGTAGGCCTTGCCGTCGTCGATGGTCACGCTGGCCCGCGGCCCGGCACGATAGCTGATCGTGTAGTTGACATCGTAGCTGTGCTTCCAAAGCTCTTGGCCCGTGTTGGCATCGAAGCACAGCACGCGTTCGACTTCCTTGTCTTCGTTGCCGTCGCCATGGTCGGTCACGTAAACACGGCCTTCTGCGACCGTCGGACCACTATAACCGGCACCGATTGGGGCCGACCATTTGTGTTGCAACTTCCCGGCAGGCAATTCTTTGATCAGTCCCGTTTCGCGGAGCACCGCGTCTCGGTGAGTGCCACGCCACTGAGGCCAATCTTCGCCCACCACCACGGTTGTCACGCAGACGGCCGATAACAGCACGATGCTCGAAATTGTATACGGACGCATGGGATTTCCTAAAAAGGGTGAGGAGACGTGAATCGCCAAACGCTCAGGCGATTTTGCTTTCTTCGCTTTGCTGAGAATCGTTTTCCGAGCGACCGATCAACCAAAGGAAAAGGGCTGCGGACAATCCAGCCGAACCAAAGATCATACACATCACCATGATTTGATAACGCGCCGCGATCAGCGGCGATACTCCGGCCAAGACTTGGCCCGTCATCATTCCGGGAATCGAGACAATTCCGACTGCGTACAGCGAGTTGGTGATCGGAATGAACGCCGCTTTCAACGCGACCTCGCGAGCTTGAGTATCGGATGACCCTCGCTCGAACTCTGCATAATAGCGTTCGGCCGCCAAGCTGACCGAATTCATACTGCTGGAAAGCGTCATGCCTGCCAGTGGGATGAAAACACGCGGGGCAAACCAAGGGTCCAGCCCCAGCACGATTTGGGTCATCACCAAGAACGTCGATCCTGCGCCGAGCAGGATTGCCAGAAAGGCGAACTGAAAGTTTCTCGCGCGGTCGCGTGGGATGGACCGCAGCGAGATCCAGCTGGCCGCAACCAGCATCGCTGTAAACACCCCGATCACCACAAGCGATGTGTCCGTGCTGAAAATGAATCCCAGCAGATAACCGACCAGCGATAATTGCAGCAGCATGCGGATCACCCCGATCAAGGCCGCTCGAAACCCGAGCGACCAGCGGATCATCAGGGCAAGGACCAGCACGACTGGCAATAACGCAAACGCCAATCGATGCAGTGGAATGACGTCGGTCATGGATCAGGCAATGGTTACAAGTAAGCGACAGCAGCGAAAAACATTTTGCCCATCGTATCCATTTTCAGAGCCTTGACGATGGCAGCGGCATCATCTCGTCGCAAATTCGCCAAGCGCTTGGGGATGTGGGATAGGCTTCCAGCCAGTCATTGCAGAATACCCTTTTCGTAGCGAAACTCGCCAAGAGTTTCGGCGAGGGGGGAAAGGGAGCAATGCTCTTGTGCGCGTCCGATCCTTGCCGCGGGTTACCCGTTGCCTTACGGCCCGCGGCTCACATGTTGCTTGAGCTGCAATCTTGCAAAATTACTTTTGCTTGCTCAGACGCAAAAGTCGCACTTCCATCACTTCGTCGCCAGGGACTTTGATCGCCGAAAGTTTTAGCGGTCCACGCCCTTTGGCCAACGTGATTTTGCCAACATGCATCGGTTTGAAATCTTTGACGTATGATTCGGACCCGCGATTGGGTGTCCGGTCGGCTTCGGCGCCATACGCGGGAGGATCGTGGGCCTGGGTGACTTTGCCAGTCAGTTTTGCATCGCCAAAATCGAGTTGGAACTCGGCTCCGACGTCATCGGCGGCACATGTGTAAAAGATCTCGACGTCAAACGTTGCCGTCTCGGAAACCTCGATGTCCCAAGTGATCGCATCGTTGGGGGCGCCGACCCAGTGAGTGAAGTATGAACAGTTGGGAGCTCGGCCGCTTCGCTGGACGCTGCCGTGTTCCACCCCGTCACGGGCTGGCAGCAACGTGATCGGGGCTTCGCCGACCGGGAACGGACGCTCGTCGGGTTTGACGAGATCGCCAAGTTCCTGGACATACTGGTCCGCAGTTTGTTTCATTTCGCGGACCACATCTGGGTGTCGTTTCGAGACATCAGTGTCCTGGCCGGGATCCGCAGTGATGTCGTAAAGTTTGCCTGCGGCGTCCATGCGGAATCGTTGGTTACGAACGCTCACCCGCGGTTCTGGCGTTTTGCCTTTTCCGCCCCGTGGCGGTTGGTACGAGATCAACATCCGATCGTCCCACTGGGGTGTTTCGCCGCTCAGTAGCGGAACAAGTGATCGCCCATCGAGCGGTTTCTTTGGCGAAAAAGAAACCGAGGCGAGTTCGGTCAACGTCGGCAGCAAATCAACTGCTCCGGCGATCGGCTTGATCGTTTTGCCTTGGACGATATGGCCAGGCCATCGCATCAGCATCGGGACTCGGATGCCGCCTTCGTCGATACTTCCTTTGCGGCCCTTCATGCCTCCATTCCAACGCCATCCGTTGGGGCCGTTGTCGCTGAAGTAAATGACGATGGTATCTTCGGCAATCGAAAGCTCATCAAGCTTCTTCAGCACTCGGCCGACGTTCCAGTCGATGTTTTCGCACATCGCCAGTGCCGCTCGCAAATGAGGCATGTCCTCTTGTTTGGGATTGCGGTTGTGCATCTTTAGCGGTCGATTGGCGACCTTGTCAAAATACTCGTCCGGAACCTGCATTGGCGAATGCGGTGTGTTGTAGGGCAGGTAACAGAAGAACGGTTTGCCCTGCTTGTGATTCGATTCCATGAACTCCATCGCATGGGTTGTCAAATCGTCCGTGATGTAGCCTTTCCCCCGAGTGATTTCATTGTTGTGTTCGAGCATTGGGTCAAAGTAATGACCCCAGTGTCCGGAGGTGAAACCGTAATACTCTTCGAACCCACGCGCATTGGGGTGATAGGGGAATTGGGATCCGTTGTGCCATTTTCCGAACGCGCCGGTGGCATACCCTGCTTGCTTAAAAATGTCGGCTATCGTGACTTCGTCGGGATTGATTCGCTCTTGGCCTGTCGAGACGCCTCGCACGCCGGTTCGAGCATAGTAACGCCCGGTTAAGAATTCGGCGCGAGTGGGGGCGCACACGGGACAGACGTAAAACCGATCGAACAAAACACCGTCGGTGGCTAGCGAGTCGATGTTCGGAGTCGACAGATTTGTATTGCCATGCACACTGAGGTCACCCCAGCCTTGGTCATCGGCAAGCATGATGACAACATTAGGGTGTTCCGCCGCCAGAGCAATTCGCGGTTGGAAGCAAGCGATGGATGCGAGGCAAATCAGTGCGGCGGCCACGAGCGTGGTGGCGCGGAAACCAGTGCGGCAGTGATGCGGTTGTGGGGTGGGCATGCGATGACCGAGCGTCATCGTCGAGGCAAATGAACGAGTCATTCAGGATCCTCTGGGTTAGGATGGGGGGCGGGCGTTTTAGGTGCCAAATGGCAACCCCCACTATCGTAACCCACAACGGCGATCGAATCATCCTGCTGGCTTGAGAGACGTGATATCGATCCCGAAGCCCAGGTTCATTCTAAAACCGGTGTCCAGCCCAAGGGCTGGACTCTCACGAAAATCCATTCCCTGGATGCTTAGGTCGTCAAAATGTACGACTTGTTGCAAGTCGTTTGGTACTTCCAGACGGGGTCCCCGAGAACGTCGAATCGGGGTGAAATACCGAGTCCTGGTTCGGTCGACGCTGCCATCCGTCCATTGACGCGTTGCGGCGCGCCGTCGGCGATCGACTGCGTCACATAGCTGTTGAAATCGGTGGACGTAAATAGGTATTCGGTCGGAGTGCTGTGCGCCAGATGCGAAATCGCCGCGGTGATGATGTCGCCACCCCAGCTGTCTTCGAGCGTCATCGCGATCCCAAGCGAAACGCAAAGATCACGAGCTTGGCGAGCTTTGGTCAAGCCGCCAAATTTACTGATCTTGATATTGACCACGTCCATGGCGCGATCGGCGACCCCTTTTAGGATGGCGTCCACCGAGTCGATCACTTCGTCTAGTACAAACGGCAGCGTCGTGTTTTGGCGGATGCTCAAACATTGTTGATAGGTGGCACAAGGCTGTTCGATGTAGACGTCAACGTCCTTGACCGCATTGACCACTCGCATTGCTTCGTGCATCAACCATCCGGTGTTCGCATCGGCGATCAATTTGTCGCCCGGTTGCAAAACGGCACGAGTGGCGCGAATTCGCTCGATGTCATCATCCGCTCGGCCGCCCACTTTCAATTGGAATCGTCGGTAACCTTCGGCGCGGTAGCTGGCTACATTTTCAGCCATCTCGGCTGCAGGTCGTTGTGAAATGGCTCGGTAAAGCACAACGTCGTCGCCATAGCGACCACCGAGCAACGTGCTGACGGGCATTTCAGCCGCTTTGCCGAGAATGTCCCAGCATGCCATGTCGATTGCCGATTTGACGTAGGGGTGGCCCTTCATCAAACGGTCCATCTTCAAGTTCAAAGCCATCAATTCGGTCGGGTCATCTCCGATTAAATGGGGCGCTAACTCTTGAATACCCGTTCGAGCACCGGCGGCATACGCAGGCAGATAGACGGGGCCGAGTGGGCATACTTCGCCAAAACCGCTAATTCCTGAATCGGTTTGAACCTCGACCACAGTGCTGTCAAAAACGTCAACGCTTTTGCCTTCGGACCAACTGTAGTTGCCTTCGTGTAGCGGAAGGTCGACTTGGTAAATCTTGAGTCCTGTGATTTTCATTGATAGAGGCTCTTTAAAGAGAACGCGGCATGTGAGTTGTGAATGAGCAGGCCTGTCGAATCGTTCGGTTTGACGACACGCCGCCAAGCTAAGGTGTCTTTGTTGGGGAACGTTCGCTGAAGGGCCGCAAATGCGTCTAATCCTATAGATCAGGGCCTCCTCAGCATGACACTGTGCATATTCTAGCGGTGGGCATTTCAGGTTACTTGGCTGGAAAATCCCTCAATTGAACATTTTGCGCATAGTTCCACCGTTTCTTCACGCTCCTGCGGCAAAATGGTCCATCGAATTGGGGGGGCTTGCCGATTGTATCATCCTCATTGCGTCATGGGCTCGCGAATCGATCTCCGATATGCGGTGGCGGTCATGCCACAATGCTTTTTAAACAGCTGGACAAAGTACTGCTGCGTCGTAAATCCGCTGCGTTCGGCGATCCCTTCGATGCTCAGTTCGGTGTCTCGCAGTAACTCTTTTGCAGCCTGGATGCGAATTCGGTTGATTTCTTGATTGGGCGATCGTTGCAACAACTCGCGGCACCCGCGTTCGAGTTGACTGCGTGAAAGCGGAACCGCTTCTAAGACGTTTGCGATTCGAATCCCCTCACAAGCGTGTTGTCGGATGAATCGAATGGCAGCTGCCAGCAGCGGATCGCTGGTGGCAACGATGTCGGATGATTGCCGCGTGACAACGCCGATCGGTGGGACCAGCAGTGGGGTCGTGCGTGGTTTGCCGCCGCTCATCATTCGGTCCAGCAATCGAGACGCTTGGTAACCAATGCGATGCCCGTCCAATTGCACGCTGCTAAGCGTCGGCGTGCTGATGGTCGTCAGTGTCTCGTCGTTCTCGACACCGACCACGGCGATCTGCTCAGGCACCCGGACGTCGGCGCGGCGGCATGCATCGAGAAGCCAACATCCTAGTTGGTCGGTACAGGCAAGAATCGCGGCAGGTTTAGGAAGCTGCTGGATCCACTGGCACAACCGAGCCTGTTGACGTTCCCATTGACTCGGTTTCTCCGTTGCACCGGATTGATGGAATTCTTCGCATGCGAATCCAGCGGCACGGAGGTGATCGACAAAGCTGTTCCGGCGGTCGATAAAAAATTGCTCGGTGTCGAGTCGGTAAATGCCAAAGTGTTCATAGCCAAGCTCAAGAAAGTGGGACGCAGCCAACTTGCCGACGGCATGATTGTCGACGCCGACAAAGGGGAATCGCTTGGCAAGTCGGCTTGATCGAAGCTCGACGGTCGGCACTCCCACCTGGGTCACCGCACGCTCGATCGCCGGGTTGCCCGAACGTGTCAAGATTCCATCGCCGTCCCAGTTTCGCAGCCAAGGAGGCGGTTCGGATTCGAGGTCACGTAGTTCGACAAACATCGACCACGATGCTTGTTCGGCAGCATAGCGTTTGACGCCACTGAGCAAGTCGCGCCCGTAGCTGCGTGAGGTTTCGATGATCAGAGCAACGCGGCGCAGAACAACAGTCTCCTTTGATGTATTCAGACTCAGCCTAATCGGCCGATTAGGTAACGCAATATAGTGTAAAAGAATGACGCAAAAGCGTATGCGTGATTCGTGCCGGTCCATGTTAAAATTGCCAGATCCTTCGTCGGCCGGCGATTTCCCGCCTCGGCTGATGCCGCACGGTGCTCTCCTGCCCCACACCGATCCCCACCCAGAGTTCTTCGATGAAGCGACGTCAATTTTGCCAGCTCGCTGCGACCACTGCGACCGCCTGCATGGCATCGCCCTTGTTGGCGAGTGATTCCGCCGCATGGCGACCGAAATACTTGCTGGGCTCGTGTCTATACGGTTACGCCCCAGTGGCCGACGTGGTGGCCGAGGTTCGCAAGACCGGCGCCAAGGCCATCGACATTTGGCCCAAAGTGCACGGGAACCAGCGTGAGCAGATTGATGCGATGGGAGCCGACGCTTTCGCCGAATTGCTGGCCAAGCATGACGTCCAACTTGGCTGTTTGACGCAGTACAGATTGGGACCGTTTCGTTTGCAGGACGAAATGCGTTTTGCAGAAAAGTTTGGCTGTAAAACGATTGTCGCGGGCGGTTCGGGCCCGAAAGGCTTGAAGGGCAGCGAGCTGAAGCGTGCCGTTGGCGAATTCGCCGAAAAAATGAAACCGCATCTCGCGGTTGCCGCGGAAACCGGCGTCACGATCGCGATCGAAAATCACGCCAACAATCTAATCGAATCGCCTGATTCGATGAAGTGGTTGATTGAATTGTGCCCGAGCCCGCATCTCGGAATCGCGTTGGCGCCCTATCACTTGCCACAAGATCCTGATGCATTGGCCGGTTTGATTCACGAATTGTGTCCGCGGATCGAAGTGTTTTATGCGTGGCAGCATGGGATGGGCAGCACAACAAAGCAAGCTCGTGAATTGGAGATGCAGCAAATGCCTGGCCGTGGCGAGCTCGACTTTGCTCCGATCATGCACGCACTTGCCGAAGAGAGTTACTCGGGCTGGACCGAGATTTTTATGCACTCGTTCCCGCGAGGAACCGCGATCGCCGACACGACCGCCGCCGTCACCGCCGATGTGAACCGCGCTCGAGATTACTTGGCATCACTGTAACGAACCCACAGACCTCTTTCTTCTCTTTCGAAGGCTCAAAATGACCATGGAAAAAGTATTGATTGTGATTGGTGACGCCAGCGAAACGCTGGACACCATGTACCCATATTACCGTTTGCAAGAAGCGGGATTCCAACCCGTGGTCACCGCACCCGAAAAACGGCGTTATCAAATGGTGATGCACGAAGTCAAAGCGGGTTGGACGATCACCAAAGAATGGGAAGGCTACACGATCGATTGCGACGTACCGTTTAGTGAAGTCAATGAAGAAGAGTATGCCGGGATCATGTTCTCGGGCGGACGAGCACCGGAATACATTCGTTACGACAAAGATCTGGTGCGGATCACCAAGCATTTCTTTGCCACCAACAAGCCGATCGCATCGGTGTGTCACGGAGTCGAGATTCCCGCCTATGCCGATTGCGTTCGCGGCCGCCGCATGGCGACCGTTCCCAAGTGCAAATTTGACCTCGAGGTTTGTGGCGGCACGTTTGTTGACGAAGCCTGTGTGGTCGATGGCAATTTGGTTAGCGGCCGGACGTTTCATGACAACGGTCACTACCTAGGGCCGTGGATTGATTTGTTGGTCAAAGCACGCGATGGCGTCGTGGTAGTTTGATGCGAAACTTGCTTGTTATTGTTTGGGTTGTCACCGTCGCATGGACTGCAATCGCGGCGGCGGAAGAATTGCGTTCTGATTCGGCGTCCCTCCATGATCCGTCGGTTCCGCCTGTGGTCGCGGGTTTCGATCGATTCGCCCGGCACGGGGATATCGATGCCGTTGACGGTGGACGCTTGTTGCTTGGCGAGCTGAGCTGCACGGCGTGTCACGCAAGTGGTGATACCGCCGCAGGCAAAAACACCGCGGAAGCGATTGAGCCGAAGCGAGGTCCACGACTGCACAGTGCGGGGATTCGTTACTCGCAGGCTTGGCTGGCTGATTTCATTGCTTCGCCACACCAGGTCAAACCGGGGACGACGATGCCCGATTTGCTGGGCAATCGTTCGCCACAGCAGCGACGTGAGATCAGCACCGCGATTGCAGCTTTCCTTGTCGAAACTGAGCGTGCCGATTATCCCGAGATCAAAGCGACCGGGGCGAATCCGGTGATGTTCGAGTTTTGGAAACGTGGCGATGCGGATCGTGGTAGCGAGATCTTTCACACACGCGGCTGTGTTGCCTGCCATTCCAGCGACGCTGACTATGTTGTGACCGGGGCAATCACATCGCCGGTTGATGCATTGTTAGAGGAACTTGACCCCGAAGAACTCGCTGACATGGGGTTGGCCGCCGCGGCACGGCGAGTCGAATCGATTCCACTCGGCGATCTGGCGGCCAAGTACAGTCGTAAATCGTTGGCTCACTTCTTGCACGATCCAGCACACACGCGGCCTGCTCTGCGGATGCCCGATTTCAAACTATCGAGCAACGAGTCCGCGGACTTAGCCGAATATTTGTTAACTGCATACTCATCGAATAGAAATTCCGTCGGCAAGCAAGCGTCCGCCGATCAACCGAGCATTGAACACGCGAACGATCCAGCACTGGTTCAGCAAGGACGCGAATGGTTCATCGAATTGAATTGCGCGGCTTGTCATGACTCGTCCATCAAAACGGATTTGCCAAATGCGATGCCGTTGTTGGCGGTCGATGCAGAATCCGCAAATGGTTGTTTGGGAGATTCGCCGCAACGCCGGGTGCAGTACCCGCTCGACTCGGTGCAGCGAGACGCCATCGTCAAAGCGATCGCGAATGCCAAGTCGGGGCAGACGGTTTCAGCAACGCAACAGCTTGATGGCATCTTGTTGGCAGCGAATTGTTTTGGGTGCCACCAGCGAGACGAACTCGGAGGGATCGGACGCTATCGAAAACCCTATTTTGAAACCGCGGGGCACATCGATTTAGGTGACGAGGGCCGCTTGCCGCCTCCGCTGACCGGCGTCGGTGCAAAACTGATCTCCACTCACCTTACCAACGTTGTCTCGGGTAAAACGCCTGCGATCCGTCCCTACATGCAAATCCAGATGCCGCGATTCTCGCAGGAGGTTGCTCACGCATTGCCAAAACTGTTCGCCGAAGTCGACGATGCCAATACTGCCGACGCGACGCGGGTCTTTGGCGACACCATAGACTTGGCCGATGCGGGACGCGAGTTGATGGACATCGGTTGCGTTCAGTGTCATACGTTTGGTGGCAATGCGTTGCCCGGAGTGACGGGCGTTGATCTGAGCAAGATTCATTCTCGGATTCGTCCTGCATGGTTCGAAACGTTTCTGCTGAATCCGGGCAATGTCAAAGAACGGACAAGGATGCCGACGTTTTTTGTCGATGGCAAAAGCCCGAGACCCGATCTGCTTGATGGCGATCCGAAACGGCAAATCGCAGCGATGTGGGCCTATTTAAACGCATTGCCAAAGCATTCCCTGCCAAGCAAGATTGAAACGTCGCGAGCCGAAAATTACGAGCTTTCCCCGACGGATCGCCCGTCGATCTTGCGGACGTTCATGCCAGGAGCCGGAACGCACGCGATCGCAGTCGGCTTTCCGGAACAGGTCCACTTTGCCTTTGACGCCGAACAAGTTCGCCTGGCGACGATGTGGCGGGGGCGGTTCCTTGATGCTCAAGGAACTTGGTTTGTTCGCTCTGCACCGCCAGCGGAGCCACTTGGGAACGAGGTTGTTGAGCTTCCTGAAGGATCATCCTTTGCCAAATTGAATCAAGCAAACGAGCCTTGGCCTTCGTCGACGGAAGTGCGGTTTGGTGGCTACCGAATCGATGCCGATGGATCGCCCGAATTCCTGTACCGCTATGCCGGAGTGGAATTCACCGACCATATCGAGCCTTTGGCAGCACAGGATCGATCGGAAACGCATCACAAACCAGGGCTGCGACGGACGATCACGCTGACGTCAGGCGAGTCGCATGCGAACGCCACGGCCGCTCCGCTTTGGTTTCGTGTTCATCAAGGTGATCGGCTCACACGAATCGATGACCACACAATGCGACACGAATCTGGTCAAAACGGAGCCGGGCAAAACAGTGCCGGTTTGACCATTTCAATTCCGCCATCGCTTGCACGTGACGCTCACATTTACCAGAGCGATGAGATAACTGAGTGGCGTGTCCCCGTACGCGAATTTCCCTTTAAAATTGAGGTTAACTATTCATGGTAGTTCGCGTGCTTTGGAACACATGCGTGCTGGCGCTGGGGGCGTCCCTGGTGACACCCCAAACGATAAACGCAGCCGACGAAAGTGATTACTACCGCATCGTTTCGATCGAGGTTGCCGAAGCGAGTGATTCGCGGTCGGCGAATTGGCAACCGGCACCCGAAGGTTTGGTGCTGGAGGTCAGTGGCTTAACGGTCATGGACGATTCGCGAATTGCTGTTGCGATTCGCAAGGGTGAAATTTGGATGATGGACGGCGTCTATGACGATCCGCCCAGCAATGTGAAATATGAAAAGTTTGCCTCGGCGCTGCATGAACCGCTCGGGTTGCTGTGGCACAACGATTCTTTTTATGTGACTCAGCGATCCGAGCTGACTCGGATTCGTGATCGCGATGGAGATCACGTTGCGGACGAGTATTTGACCGTCGCTAAAGGTTGGGGCGTGACCGGGCATTACCATGAATATGCCTACGGACCCAAACTGGATCATGAAGGCAATTTATGGATCACGTTGAACATCGGATTGGGATTGAAGGGAGATCAGCTGACGCGAACCGTTCAAAACAAAACGCTTGGCTACCGGCAAGGCCTGTGGCGTGGTTGGGGAATGAAGGTTGCTGCTGATGGAGATCTGATTCCGGTTTGTGCCGGCATGCGATCGCCATCAGGGTTGGGAGCGAACGCGGATGGCCAGATGTTCTACACCGACCAACAAGGCAACTGGGTCGGCACCAACACGCTGCATCACATGCGGTCGGGTGCGTTTTTCCATCATGCGGAATCGTTGGCGTCAATCGATCATCCTGAATCACCGATCACGGATGTCGCGTCGGTTCCCGATGGGTTGCCGTTCCCAGACGCGCTGAAGGCGTTTCCACAACTCGTTCCGCCGGTCGTTTGGTTTCCTTACAAAAAGATGGGGCAATCAGCGACCGACATCATGTTGGACGAAAGCGGCGGCAAGTTTGGTCCGTTCGCAGGCCAATTGTTTGTCGGCGAGTTCACGCAAGCGTCGATTCATCGCGTGTTCCTAGAACAGGTCAACGGCGAATACCAAGGTGCCTGTTTCCCGTTTCGTAGTGGGTTTGCGTCGGCGGTGTTGCGGATGGCCCAAGGGCATGACGGCAGCATGTTTGTCGGACTGACCAACCGAGGTTGGAGCAGTCTGGGGGCAGCGTCGTACGGTCTGCAGCGGTTGGTGTGGACTGGCGAAACGCCGCTGGAAATCAAAGAGATGCGAGCCAAGCACGACGGATTTGAGTTGACGTTTACAAAACCGGTCGACGTCAAAACCGCCGCGGATCCCGCGTCTTACACGATGTCGGGTTACACCTACCTGTATCAATCCTCGTACGGCAGTGATGAAATTCAAACGAAGTCGTTGGCGATTCGCGAAGCGAGAGTATCCGAGGATGGTTTGCGAGTTCACTTGGTCGTCGATGGGTGCCGTGAAAAGTTCGTCCACGAGCTGAACGCGATCGGGGTGCGAGGTCGAGGTGGTGAACCGCTGCTACATACCCATGCCTATTACACGCTGAATCAAATTCCAGCAGCCGAGTAATTCCGCTTTGCACAACTACGTAGCCTAGGCTTCCAGCTGGGTGGTTTATCGGAATGTCACCGACGCCCCAGATTCCCGGCGGCAGTCGAGCGAATGACTGGATACGCTGCTATACTCAAGCCGCAGCTTCTTACTCAGCGACGGGCTGCGACTGATGCGGCAGATGCAGTTGCGGTCGCCTCGTGATCACACCGTTCGCCACCCTATCTAGCTCGGAGAAGTTTCGATGAGATCGATTCATGTTGGTGCTGTGATTTTCGCGTTCGTCTTTGTCACTCTTACGCAGTTCGTGTTCGCAATTGTCTCTCCGGCACAAGAAGTCTCAAACGCCGAGGTCCATCCTGCTTCACCGAAAACGATGTTCGCATACCTCGCGACGGGAATGCGTGTCGGCGTCAAATCCGTGGACGGCACCGCAAGTGTTTTAATTTTTGTCTACACGGACGAAGACTACAAAACGGCGCTCGCTACATCGAAGCTTGCGGGACGAGGGGCTGTCGCCAAGGATGCGGCAGCGAGCCATCCAGCGATCCAACGTGAGTTGGACGCCTATATGATTCGTCACAACCTTGCGGAGGAAGCCGTAGACCGTCTTTACGTTATCTCTGCTTTTCGAACGACATTTGGAACGCTGGAGGCGATTGGCGACGACTACCTCATGATCGAAATCGACGATGACATTAAGGTTGATGCAAATTCGACGTCAAAACGACGTCGCATTATCCCCAAGTCGTCGATTGGATCGATTGATCTCGACGCAAAACCCGTTCAGATCGTTGACACCAGGCCACCATCACGAAGCTAGAGCAATTTGAGAAATGACGTAGGTTAAAAAAGTAGCTACGTTCGCCAGAACGTGGTCCACCGCGAACGCGACGGTAACTACATCAAAGATAAAAATGCACTAGGGTGGTAGGCGTGCATCGGTTGCCTTCTCTGGACCCGACTTTCCGCCGGGCGAAGCCGCGATAACATCGTCGTGATTTCGCATGGCACGTGTTCACAAATCCAAACTCTCGCTGTGCTTCATTTCGCCAGCTTTGGAATCAATCGCTTGACCAGTTTTCGGGCGGCTTCTTGCAAACCGGACTTCGCGGCGATCTGCTCGGCCAGATCGATTGACAGGGTGGTCTCGGCGTCGGAGGTTAACACCGTGCCATCGGACTGTTTGATCACTTGAACTTCGACGCGGCATTGCACCGATACCAGATCAGCGCGGCTCATGGCGAATTGAGAAAGGCCTTCTCCTTTGATCAGGACGTCCGCGCGAGCCGAGTTTGCGTTGTCCGACGCGATCACGTCAAATCCTAGCTCGGTGAGTAGTCGCTCGATCTCGGTTTGGGCCGCAGGATCAAAGGTTTGCTGGCCCACGTGTTGCTCGGTGACGGCGACCGTAACGCTCGGCAGCTTCTTGTTCTTGCCGCGAAGCGATTTCCGAGTGCTCGCAAGCCAATCGTCGACCGCAACCGGTTTCGGCAGCAGCAGCTTGGCTTTCTTCGCGACCACTTTGTCCACTTCCGCAGCCAATTGCTCGACCAGTTCACCCAAATCCGCGTTGGAGGAACCTTTTACCGACGCGCCCGCCAAGCGACTGGTTTCGGTACCGATCACCTTGGCGACCAAATATAAATCGTCGTTGACTTGCAAAACCGATCCAGTGATGAGCAGTTTCGCACCCGTCAATTTTCCAACTTGCACCGCCTCGTCCGCTTTGACGATGCCGGCTTTGCTAAGTTTCAATTCTTCAAATAGGTCGTCGATCGTTTGGCGTTCGACCAGCATCACATGCTCGGAAACGATCAGGTTCGCGAACAATAAATCGGCAACCTGAGCGGCTTCTTCTTGCACATCGCCACGGCTTTCAAAGGGCAGTATCGCGGTCGGAATCGGTTGTTTGGCATCGGCGGCGGTCACAGGATGGCTAAACGCGATCAGCAGACTGAGCACACAGTCGCAGAGTATGGAGGTTCGGTACATCATCGATTCTTTCATGGATCTGGTTGTGGATGGGGAAGTGTTTGGAGCAAGATGTGTGTCAGCAATTCACGCGGCACGGGGGATTCGTTCCACCGCGAGATCAACGGCACACCGACAAACAGACAACCGCCGTGGGTCTCTCTTGATTGATACTCGGCAAGTTGCCAAACCTGAGGTCCGATTGCCGGAGTCATTCGCAATTGGTTGTTTGAAACTTGCAATTCCCAGCCGCGAGCGTGTTCGGCGTGCGACGACCAGAAATCGAGGTCGAGTTGTTTGGGACGCCAGCGACTGTTCGTAATGCTTGTGAAAGCGAGCTTCACGCGATCAGCGGCCGACGTCTGCATCGGCCACGTTGATGCATCAGCGGGGTGAAGCACGATCACCCACTTTCCGTCGCTGGCCCATTGCTCGGCCGCTTTGACGATCCGTTTGTCCCACGCGATGGCTTCGCCGATCACGATGATCGCTTCGCTATCGATGCGTTTCAAAGACGCGGCCACATTGAGGGTTAGGCCTGTTTGTTCCAATGCATCCTCCGTGATGCCGGCGGGATCGTACAATGCAATTCCGCCATCGCTGAGCGTTTGACGGAGGTTCACAAAGCAATCGGGCGAATGCAATCGCAGAGGATGTCGTGTTTCGGAAAGCGGATCGCCAAAGTGCAGAAACAGGTCCACCTCCAGCATCACATCTGATTTGACTTCGGGAGTCTTGATCACAAAGGACCGTTCGGCGGCATCGCCGGTATTTGATGATTGCAAGTCATTAGCCGGTTTCAGTTCGCTGACGCCTTGGGTTAGCGTACGATTGGCTGTGTTCAGACGCCAGTGAGCCTTTTTTGACGCAGATGCCACCCCAGGTGCGAGCGTTAGCGTGCAGGTTTCGCCGGCAAACTGGTCCGATTGGCCCGGTTTCAATTGGGCCCATGATGGGCCGGCGATGGACGCAACCAGCAGAAAGACGGCCCCCGCCGTGACGCGAATACCACGCGAGCATGCGGAATGTGGTCGTGAGTGAGCGGTACGCTCGGGTGAATTAGTTGTCACTGGATTGCACCTCGAATACATGGGGCCTTTTCGTCACCTCTGCCAATCCGGCATGGGTGGCGATCCACAGTCGGTCGGCTGCCCAGACGCCATCATCCGAAGAATAATATCCGTCCATTTTGAATCCATCGCGGGGACCATACATCGAAAAATCGCCGGTATGTTTATTCACTCGATAGAGTCCACTGCATAAAAATTTCTCATAAGGAGTGCCGCCAAACCAAATTTCATCTTTGTGTTCAATCAAGAACTTCACTTGATACCCCGCCTTCTGACGCCCGTGCGGATACCAAGCCTGTTTGAACCAATCTTCCGGGATCCCAGGTTGATCAAGCGGGTATAATTCACGTTGACTGGTGGACGCCCAGTAGCCGATTTCAGCGGGAAATAGGAATGGGGATTTTAGCGAAGTCAGTTCTAGCGGGCTCCACGTTTCGGTTTTTCGATCGTACTGCCGAATCGATTGGATCGAGCGTGCCAGGATCTTGTCGTCGCTGACAATGATGTGCGTCGGAGCTTGGTCGGGAGCATTCTTGCCTTCGAAGATGGTCACGGATCCGTCGTTGGTGATCTTCACCAATCCGCCGCCGCGAGCGGTTCCAACGCCGACGTAACACTCGTTGGCCACTGTACGGAGCGATTCGATATGCAGATCCGGTAACGACTCGTCGAGTCCCCAGTGGTGCCATTGTTGGGACGTGATGTCGTAGCGATACAGTCCCTCGTCGTCGGTTCCAACCCACAACGAACCGGCATCGCTGTCCATGCACGTGATGCGTCCAATCTCTGCTTTAATGGTCGCCCAGGATTCAGTGGCGATGTCGAATGCAAAACATTGGTACCCCTGCTTTCCTCGCCCGCCACAGAAAATCCGTGATCCGTCGGTTGCCAATGCCACGCAAGACTTCGGGAGTTTGTCCGCGTTTGCCAGATAGCGAACGTTGATTTCTCGGTCCAGATTCAACGGGACGCCACCTGCGGACTTGATTGCCCCAGCCACCGAGGCTTGATTGATCAAGTGAGGAACCGACTCGGCTGCGCGAACCCATGTCGCCACCGCTTGCTCATTTTGACCGAGTTGCTGCAAGCAGTACCCACGCTGCAGGTCGTAGTAGCCGCGGTTCAGCGAGCGAGGCAGACTCGGTGAAAACGAATCCAAGACTTTCATCGCAGTATCAACACGGTCGGCTCGTCGCCAATATTCCGCGGCGTGAATCAGCAAGTTTTCAAAGGCATGTCGCTCGGCATGTTCCTTCATTCCGGCGAACCCGATTGCGGCTTGCTCGTACCACTTCGCCGCTTCTTCGTATTCGCGTTCTCGGGCAGCGGATTCCGCAAAGTACAAACAACCTGCGTGTCGCTTCCACCGGTTTTCGTCACTTGTCCAATTGGCAATCAACGCTTCGGATTCGGGGGTATCGAGCAGACGGGCGATGCGGCTCGATTCGGTGGCCAGTAACCGCTTGACCATGGCATCGTCGACCTCGTCGATTCGCTTCGCCGCGATTCGCAGCACCGGCATCAATGATTGGATGTCCTCGGGTTGCAAGTACCGTGCACTGAGCAAATTTAGGATCCGTCCCCAACGATAATCGCGATGTTGCGGCGGCATCCTTTCAAAAGCAAATCGCACGTTCTCGGTCGACATCCGACTGAGGTTCGGATCGACGGGGCGACTGATGCCGAAGGCGTGATGCCGTCCAATTCCCGAGAGTAAATGTAGCGCCGCCGCTGCCAAATCGCTGTTGGGATTTTGCCGCGTCACTTGCCGTAGCAGCTCGCCGGCACGCTCGTGATTGACAATGCCGTCGATGTGATGGCTGAAACAAAACGCTAACGCGTATGCCGCCACGGCGTGATCAGGATCAATGAATAGAATCGTCTCGAGCCGGTCGATCGACTTGCGAAGCAAATGAGTGCCCAGCGGAGTGTCGGCGCTCACCACGCTGGCCCAATAGCCACGTGATTCGTACTTGAGGGCGTTCGCGTCGACCTTTTCACGCAGATCGATGCCGGGCACGCGGAAGCTGCGTTCGCCGCCCGAGCTGGGAGATCGCGGGCGAAACCGGTACAGATCGCGAAGGACTTGGTCGAGCAGCCGCTTTGTTTCATCGCGCGCAGCGCCCGCGGATCGATGATGTTCGGCGAGTCGGGCAGGCTCGGGCAAACGAGATGCCTTGGACAGAACGCCCGCAATCTTTATCGCCGCCAATGACAATTCATGCGGCAATTGGTTCGGCGTGGTCTGGAACCCGAACGCATGAATCGGTTCTTGCTGCCCGGCCTGAGTCACTTGCCCCGACACTTCGATTTGCAAACTGCCGTTGGTGTTGTGTTCGTTCAACGTTCCTGTGACGAAGTAGCCAGCCGATCGCTCTGGCATTTTCACTGGCAGCGATGTCAACTCGACGAACCCCGCCTGGATCAGTTCCATCTCACGCACCAGCTCGCTCATTTGAGATCGCTGCAAGACATGAAACCGTCGGTGGTTCAGCAATTCCGCGGTCAGCATGTCGCGTATCCCCAGCTCAAGCGGTCTCAGTCGCACGAATCGTGCTTCGCACTGAAACGCGGCGACGGCGACGGAGATCGCAGCTTCCGATGGGGATTCGACTACTGCGGATAAGTAGCGAGCCGTGTTCACAGCTGATTCCTCGACCGAGATCTCGTCCACCGCCGCGATACTGACGCCGCGAATCGTCCCGGTTTTTACTTCGACGACTCGCACGATCATCCGCGTGGAATCGATTTCCCCTTCGGCCGATAGAAATTGGGCGTTCAGAATCAAATCGGCCGAAAGCAATTTGCCAAACGGAGTTCCCTCGTGTTGCGGTGTCCCCAACGTTTGGCTGATCAACTGTTCTTGTATCGCCGTTTCGATTCGCATCCGCTCGACGACGATGATCGAATCGTTTTGGCTGAGCTGAAACTCAAGCAGATCAAGGAACGCATTCGCACGATCCTGTTGAGTCTGCGTCTGCGAGTCTCGCAGCGTTGTTGTTATTGCCACCGAGATCGGTTCAGCCGAAACGACGGTTCCGATTAGCGCAAAAACCGTTCCGATCAGCGTAAAGACGACGAGTGGCAGCATGCGAAGTGGCATCAGATCAGCTCTCCATCACATGGCTTTAGCAGTTCGTGCACGACGACGAGTTGCCATTGCTGGTCGCCACGGTTTCGCTGCCACACTATCCCCGGCTGGTTAGCGATGCAGTGTCGGGTCCGCTGCTCTGCGACGTCATCGGGCGACGAAACTGTAAGTTCGATCCACAGTGAATCGTCGGGAAGCAGGTGCGACCACGTTTGGACCTCGATATCCGAGATGTTTGACAGATGAAATTGATGGTCTTGGCTGCCGATCCACTCTTCGCTTTGCACCGTTTTCCAGGCCGTGTTTGTGTTTCGCTGTTGCAGCACAAACCGCACGATGACTCGCGGCGTTTCACTCCGGGCGACTGTTTGGTTGACCAGATCCACTTCGACCGTTTGGCCACGTTGATGGATCGAACGAACTTGGTGCTCAAACACGCGATCAAATTCGCAAACCAAAACCTCGCTGCGACGAAGTTCCTCAGGCGTGAACGACCAAGATGATTGTGGGGCCGGTTCGGAATCAACGATTGCTCCGGCGGGGTTGGGTTTGCTCAGGTATTGCCACGCGAACATCACAAACACGATGCAAACGCCCACAGCCAGGCACGCGGCAACACGAATCCACGATCCACTTGCGTAGGGCGAGGTGCCGTTGGGCGGCAGCGTCACTGACGCAGTGCTCGGGTCTGGGCCTGCCGAAAACTCGTCAAGAAAACGTGATTGCATGCGATCACGTTGTGCTTGAGTCGGTTCCAGTCCGCTTCGCCAATTGTGAAGCGTTTGATCGAGTTTGTCGTCGTCGGACGGTTTCATTTATTTCTCCGGTAAATTGTTACCGATGTTCCTGCCACAATTGTCGCAATGCGGGGATGTTACGAAGTGATTTCCTCGCCTCGCTGACACGTTGATAAACGGCATCGACCGAACAGTTTTCAATCTCTGCAACGTCCGCAGCCGACAATCCTTCGATCACCATCAGCACCAACGCGGTGCGTTGCTTGTCGGTCAAGTGTGCGAGTGCATGTTCGATCTCATTTCGAGTCTCTTGCTGGGTGAGCACAATGTCGTGTGATTGATTGGTTGCTGCGACACGTGTGACATCCGCCGCCGCGTCGAAATGCTTCGAGCGAGTCTTTTGGCGACGAAGGTCACTGCGAATCGTGTTCACCAGGATCGTGTACGACCATGTGCGAAAGGTTGCCCGCGTGTCAAAGGAATCGATCCATCGCACGACTTTCAGCATTGTCTCTTGTGCCACCTCTTCGGCTTGGCTGTCGCTCAGCATCATTGCCCGAGCCGTCCCATAGAACTGCGACAAATAGCGTTCGGCTAATTCCGCCAACGCGGAAGACTCTCCCCGCTCGCGCCACCGATCGATCAATTGCTCATCGGATTCCGGCATAAGACTTAGAGAATCTGTATTCAAAGGGCGTCATGAGGACTCTTCACACCCCCCTTATACTCCGCCGCGTGCGAGCCCTGAGGTCGAAAAATTGGAAATTTTCAGAGGGACTCTTCACGGTCCGTTGCCGTCTGAGTCACAATGAGGGGGCGGTTGGCGATCCCGCGTTGTCGCTGAATCGGTTAAATTGTCTCACGAAAACGCTCTCCTCGACCTCTAGCCTTCTACTAGTCCATGTTGCCCATGCCCCACTCGCAAATAAAACGTCGCTCAAGATTGGCCCCTTTCAGCCGATGGATCGGAATGGCCATTGTCTCGGTTTGTACAACCTGCTCGATCGGATCGGCGGCCGAGACGCCAGAGTCCTCGGCCCATCCCAACGTTATTGTCGTGATGGCCGACGATCTTGGGATTGGCGACGTTTCGCCGACCAATCCCGACTGCAAAATCAAAACTCCGCATCTGCAACAGATGGCAGACGAGGGGCTGACGTTTCTCGATGCTCACACCCCCAGCAGCGTCTGCACTCCGACTCGATATGGTTTGCTTACAGGACGCTACAACTGGCGTTCGCGACTCGCACGCGGCGTGCTCAGCGGTACCAGCGAGCACTTGATTCCCGCCGACCGCCCCACGCTTGGGCATCTGATGCAAGCAGCGGGGTATCACACCGCGATGATTGGCAAGTGGCATCTCGGTTGGGATTGGCACAAGGATGGCGAGCAGATTGATTTTACGAAGCCGGTGAAGAACGGTCCCGATATCAACGGTTTCGATCAGTATTATGGTCACTGCGGGTCGCTAGACATGCCGCCTTATGTTTGGGTCGACACCGGTCGTGTGACGGCACAACCCGATCGCGAGGAAGGCGTCACGAAGAAGCAGGATGCATACGGTTGGTACCGCAACGGTCCGATCAGTCCTGATTTCAAAATCGATGAAGTGCTGCCTCATCTGTTCGACAAATCGATGACGTATGTCAAAGAGCGAGCGGCGGATGCCAAAGCGGGCAAACCGTTCTTTCTGTACCTGCCGCTACCCGCACCTCACACGCCGATCGTTCCTGTCCCGCCGTATAAGGACGCCAGCGGGATGAATCCGTATGCCGACTTTGTCATGCAAGTCGATGCCCACATGGGGCAGCTATTCGCCGCAATCAAAGAAGCCGGGCTCGACGACAACACGCTCGTGATTTTCACCAGTGACAACGGATGTTCACCCGAGGCGAACTTTAGAGTGCTGAAGGAACATGGGCATAACCCCAGTGGAAGGTATCGTGGGCATAAAGCCGACATCTACGAAGGCGGCCATCGGGTTCCCTTTATCGCCCGTTGGCCAGAGCGTATCGAGGGAGGGCGTACCACCGATGCACTGGCGTGTTTGACCGATGTGTATGCGACACTCGAGGCAATTACGGGACAAGAAAAGCAGGCTCTTGGGGGTGAAGACGGCTTCAGCTTGTTGCCGGTGTTCAAGGGAGCCGAGACTTCCGGGCGTCGGACCCTGATCAGTCATTCGATCGGCGGATTTTTCGCCATTCGCGAGGGATCATGGAAGCTTTGTTTGTCGGGCGGCAGTGGCGGATGGAGTGCTCCGAATGAAGGTGCAGCCAAAAAGCAGGGATTGCCGCCGATGCAGCTATTTGATCTCGACGCGGATCCGGGTGAGCGGAATAATCTGGTAGCCCAGCATCCTGAAAAAGTACAGTCGCTACTGCGTCTTCTGCAGGTCGAAGTCCAATGTGGACGCTGTACCGAAGGGGAGCTGTTGAAGAACGATCGCGATGTCCAATTCCTTCCCGACGGCGTCAAGACAGCTGGCGACCGTAGGTAAGCACGCCAGCGGGTGTATTTCGGCATATTTGTCTGCGTCACTAGCGGTCGGCACAATGGTCAACTGATGACTTGTGAAAATGTCGATTGCTATCTCAACTTTAAGACCTTCTTCCTGTGTTCCGCAAGTCTATGGTTAGTGATTTTTGAGACTTCATTTCCAAGTCATCAGGAGTGTTGGTGCAACTAAAGTCGGTGCCCATTCCGTGAGTTCGTATTGACGTGCATGGTATTGATCCTGCCGTACGAACAAAGCAAAATCAGAACGGGGCCACAAAACTTGCGAAAATTCCAACTTTGGAGCGTGCAGATACTCAGGAATGCTAGTTCCCGCGGGTAGTCCTAGAAATGGCATCGCTAGCAATTTGAGGTGAGGGATCTTAAGTAGAATTTCCAGGTCTTCTGATCCATGCATATTCGCGAAGGCCCAATAAACTTTTTCAAGATTTGGAAGCCTCGAAAGCTTCAATGCGACACTAGCTGTGTCGACGTTGTTCCCTGATAATACGATTTCTTTTAATCGAGGTGCCATAGGAGCGGTTGCTCCAGGCGAACGTAAATTCGCGAGGTGTATTCTTTCCAGCGTACGATGGTGGTCAAACGACTGGACGCCGCTTTCGTCAAGCCGTGATTGGTTAAGGATAAGATTTTTCAAGGTGGCCGAGGCTGCTAAGTAGTTTATGCTACCGTCCCCAAGATCGCATCCTTGTGCAATCAATGTTTCTAACTGTGGCAAGTTGCCAATAGCCTGCCAATCGGCGTTTGACAGGTTGCAATAGGAGATATCTAAGTATTTCAACTTTTGGAGTGCTTCAACCTGTTTCGCAATGCAATTTTGGGGAAGATCGCAACTTGATACTCGCAACTGCTCAAGCCTCGCTCCGTTGAAGAGAATCGCTAAGTCATCTTCTTCGATTGATCGCAGTCCCGCAATATCGAGAGTAGTCAGGTTTGGTTGACGCGCAAGATTCCTCAGCTGAGCAGACTTCGAAAGTGAGGACGGTGCGACAAACGTTTTTAGCTCTACTCCAAAATCGGCATTTTTTAGAAACAGGTAGGTCAGGTTTTTTCCATCCAAGCCAAGATGCTCAAGTTTGCTCAGCCGAAAACTGGTTTGCTCATCAGATGCTCGTATTGCCTGTCCATTGATAACAAGTGAATTTAACTCGGGTAGCGAAGTTAGAGCATCAAGTAGACCATGCGCATTTGTGGGTCCTTGAAAGTCAATTTTCAATGTTTGTAGGTTCGAGAATTGCTTTATGCTAGCGAAGTAATCGCTGGGGCTACAGGTAAAGCTCAAGTGCTTGATCTGAATGGTTCGAGAGCCTAGTGCGCGACTAAGGTCTTCGATACTGATATCGGGAGTATTAAGGTCGATTAGGCTGACAGTCTTAAGAGATTGAAGCTCCGGCAGAACCGTTAGAATCTTGTCCCTTGAAACTTCATTGCCAATATGTAGAGCGAAATTAGTTCCGCGATCAACGGAATGCATGTTCAGATGCAACGCTCTAAGCTTTTCCATAGACTGTAATTCCTGCCGAATAGATGCACTTTCCGCTTCGATATCTTGCTTTTGGCGTTTCAAAGAAGATGTCTGATTATTTAAGCGAGTTTGAGCAGCTTCTAGACTCTTTTTGCTATTCGAGAGCTCGAGTGCTTCTCTCTTGATTGAGAGTTCTCGTTGGTCCAATGCCCCTTCTTGTTGCTCAAGTTTCTGCTCTTTTGCATCTAGAACCCCATTTCGCACAAGAGTGCAGGAGTTAAAAACGGAAAATCCATTGGTGAACACTAGGCTCACAATGAAAAGAATGACAGACGGGTTTTTCCAAGAAGTCTTTGCTTGGAGGCTATCGGCGTCATCTGGCTGCATTTCATCAATTTCTGGTATGTCGTTCAACTTTTATGCAATCGATTTGGTGATTAGAAAAGAGGTTGAATGTTTTGGCTAAGTTCCGTTCCGGTCATGTCGCGAAATCAGGAAACTATTCAGAGGTTTTTGCCAGGGAAAACTGCATTCGCATCTTTCGTGTCAACGAGGTGTAGTTTTACGCGAAATGCAATCGTTGCGTTGGCAGATCGTAAATGGCAGGGGCTCAACGCTGTTCTAATTTTGTTTCGTAACGTCAGGTTGTATCAAGGGGAAGAGTATTTCACTACTAGAAAGATGCGTTTTACACTACTGGTGCAGTGAATTGATGTGCGAGTGAGTGCAATCGGTTGCGTAAAGTTGCTTTTCGGATCTGGTAATGAGCGATGCCACGTGGCCGAATCGATTGCTTGTACGGGGCCACGACGCAACTGATAAGTCTAGAATTAGCAACTCTTAGAAAACGACTAAGAACCAGTTTGATCCAAAAATGCTCGTTTTAAGCTTACGGCGATAGCGACGCCTATTCACGGAAATCGCGTGGCCGGGAACACGCGAATGACACCTGTTCCCGTCTGCGAACAGTATCGAGGTCGATGCATTCGTTCCGGTAAATGCTGGGCGTGCTGTGCTTCAGAGAGAAACTTGGCGAATGGCTTTCGCATGATGAAGTACGGTATAGCAAAGCGTGGCTAGCTATTGCTAAATATCAACTTAGCGGCACAAGGCGAGTGATTCAGCTACCTGAATTAAGCGGATAGGCGATATTTCAGTCTATACGCCTTCGCTGCAGAGATGTATCGGCGGAACACAAGAATCAAGACGTTGTGACCGCAGGGGCAAGCCCGAAGCGGAGTACTGCTTTGAATAACTTCTTTTCGGAGTTGCCATTTGTTTCCTCCGCCGAGACAGGCTCGACGGAAAGATGTTGCGCGTTTCTAGATTTCTAAAGCTGACATTGTTCGGGCGAGGCTCCTTGCCGCTACGAATGTAGTTGACATTGACTATTAAGCACCGGGGAGTGCATGAGAATTTGTTTTAGGCCGGAGGCCGACACATTTCCGCATTCGATGTATCGGCCTCCGGCCTAAGTCGGACGCTCTATTGAGCATCCCGGCTCACGAAATCAACAAGTCACTAGCAACGGCTCCGGAAGTTAAGCGGTGCTAACGCTAGAATCAGGATCGATCATGCTAGAAGCCCCATGCCGAGTTCCTTAGCGCACGCAGATGACGGCGTTGCCCACGCGTAATAGGAAGGCGTCGTCGGTGACGGCGACGCCGTACAGCGTCGGTTTGCTAAACATCGCCGCGGCGCGTTGACGCTCTTCGCTCGTTTCTTCGGCCAACTTGGCTTCCGGCGGCAACGTGTCGTCGTTCCAAGTCGTGTTCTCGGCCAAGATTTTGAACTCACGGCCGGCGGCCAAGACGGTGACCAGTCCGTCCTTGCCAAAGAAATAGACGCGGTTTCCCACGCCGAAAGGCGTCGCCCAACTCGATTGTTTGATTCGCTCGGTGTAGACCTCTTCGCCCGTGGTGACATCAAAACAGTAAACAACGCCTGAACGATTGATCCAGTAAGCCAACCCCTCATGCACGATCGGCGATGCCCAGGTGGGCGTCGCTTTAGCGGCTGTCCATTTTCGGGTCGCTGTCCAAGTGTCACCATCGCGAGTGACTTGCATCAAGCCATTGGAATCGGCTGCTGATCCCGCATTCTCGCCGTTGCGACCGGGTGAGGCGCCAATCAGAAAACGTCCGCCGCCTATATCAATCGGCGTCGTCGATGTGTTGCCTCCGACGTCTTTGAATGTCCACAGTAATTTTCCGGTTTTGGGGTCGTAGCCATCGACGGTGCCAGCCGAGCTGACGACGACTTGCGGTTCCCCCTCGACTTCGATGATGGCCGGCGAGCTCCAACTGCGGCGTGGTTCTCGCGACGCCATCCACAGCGTTTTGCCGCTTTGTTTATCGATCGCCAACAGACTGCTCGGTCCATCATGTTCCAGCAAAACAAACAGCGCCGATTCGGTTTGGCATGGCGATGCCCCCAAACCGAACTCGGCAATAAAGGGGCCTTCGTCTTTCGCCAGCGTTCGTGTCCACAGTTCTTTGCCCGCGTGGTCGTAGGCAACGCAGTCGCCGCTTTCAAAGACCGCGATCACGCGATGTTCATCAACCACCGGCGTGGGGGCAGCCCGGCTGATGTAATAGCTGTTCTTTTCCGGCGCCGAGTTTTCGATTTGTTTGTGCCAAAGTTCACTTCCGTCGGTGGTGTTCAAACAGACGACGTGGTAGGTGTTTTTCTCGGGACCTTCGACACTGGTTACAAATGCTCGGTCGTCCCAGACCACCGGGCTCGATTGGCCGTGCCCAGGGATTGGGGCTAGCCAAACGATATTCTCGCTGGGTGACCAAGACAGCGGCAATGCGTTGGCGTCACGTGGTTCCGATCCGGCACCAAGAAACGCCGGCCAAGCGTCCGGCGTGCTGGTCGAAAGTCCAATCCAAATGGCAAGAAAGTAAAGCATGGTGAGTTGGTTTCAGGAGAGGGGAAAGTTCGAAACGGAGTGGGGTTGTCATTCGGCTTCGTCAGCCGGAGCGTATTCGACGTCAATCACAAGATTGTTTGTGGTGGGGCGTACTTCGACCAGGATATCCGAAGTGTTGAAGTCGCGATATTTGGAATGCAAAATTGATTTGGGCAGCAGTCCGGGACGCTCGACTCCGGTGCCAATCACTGTGTCGGCGATCACGACCACTCGGTGGGTGCCCGCGACTGCACCATCGTCGATCTGGTAGGTGCCAAGAAAGAAACTGCCGTCGGGTGCGATCTCACCAGTAGCGGTGATCGGGTTGGGGACTCCCGTAATTTCAAATTCGATTGTCCCTTCGCGAAGCAATTTGCCATCGGGAAATCGCACAACACCATAGACCGGATAAGTCGCGGACTCTCTCGACGAGCAACCAAGAATGGAGAGTGTCGCTAACAGCTGAAAAACGCAAAAAGCACGCAACATCATCTATCGGTTCCATGAAAGTTGGGACGCCAGTACCGCTGAGGCCATTGATTGTAGAACGATTGTCGGCGTTGGTTTACCCGGACGAAGAACATTTCAAAGTATTGGGAAACCATGGTCATTGCGAGACAGACGTGTATTACCGGCGGAATGCGGTCAACAAAACGTCAAGGTCCCACTTAGCGATCGAACAGCATCGACCAGGAAAATCGTAGATCCGCTCGGTGTTTTTCAATTTCACGATTTAGCTTGTTCACAATTTGATCGTTCTGGTTTTCGATAAATCGTTGGACAATGATCTCTTGCATGATTTCGCCCCAGACTTCGGCCGCATCACCACCGATTTTACTGACCCGATCGATCTCGAAGGACGCCAGGGTCAACTTGGCGCCTTCGATTGCCGGTTGTGCCACAACGGCAGGAGGGATTTCGCTGTAATCCAGATACAGTCCGATCGTCGAAGTTAACTGCAGTTGCACTCGCATCCGCCCGGTGACAGTGACGCTGTAGAGTTTGATGCCCAGATTCCAACGTTCCACTTTAGCAGTGAACTGCATCGGGGTTTCCGTGACGGAATCGATTCGCCATCGATCTTCGTCCGTAAGCGTTGCCGAATTGATTTTAGTGGTGGCGGCATTCGCAGCGTTTGCCTCGGGCAGCTTGATTTCGTAGCGAATCCATCGTCCGTGGTTTACTTCTTTGAACCGTCGATGCGTTTTGAGTTTCAGCCCATCGAATTTGGCTCGGACACCGGCCCACACTTCCTTTGTTTCGCCCCAGTCCTTGTCGCCTTGGTAGATCGCAGGAACTTCTTGCATCGCTCGAGTGGCAAGCCATTGCAGCGACTCTTTGGCTTGAGTTTCTGAAACCGAGAGGACCTTCGGGGCGATGTTTTCCTGCGCCGTTGTTGGCTGTGAAATTGTTGGCTGTGAAATTGTTGGCTGTGCAATTGTTGGCTGTGCAATTGTTGGCTGTGCAATGGATTGCTGTGCACTTGCGTCACCTGCCATCACGTTCACAGCGATCGTGGCGAGGACGGCGATGAGAAGCGTCGGCCCTCGTCCAAGCCGCGTTCCCTGCGGCTCGGAGCAGACGTTGGCTCGACACGCTAACCCTGCTTGGTTAGTGCGCCGGGGTGATGTTAGCGGTAGACGACACAGAAGTAGACGCCATCGCGACCGGTGGCCATCGCGGCGCCGGCGACTCGCATGCGTGGATCGTTTGTAAAGCAAGCCGATACTCCTGAGGGCGAATAGGAACTCGACCATCCTACCCCTTCGTACCTGCCAGGAGCAAACGATCCTGGAGGATGATTCTTCAGGCCTTGCGAGGCCATCAGTGCGGCACGTCGCTCGGCAACCGCTTGCAACTGCGGATCAAAGCCGAGTGTTCCAATTCCGTTGCGAGCACGCTGGGCGTTCAGCGTTGCCAACACGTTGGACGTCCCACCACTGGGGGCAATCGTCGATGTTGGAATCGTACTGGAATACGATTGCCCAGGCACAGATTGAATTTGTGCCGACTCGATTTGCCCTGGCAACGATTGGATTTCCGTGGGGTTTGTCCACGAAGTTTGCGTGACCGACGCAGGCGGGGTGGTGTGCGAGTGCACCTTTCCGCACTTCGGGCACACGTATTGGTTGGACGCCAGTACCACGGTGTTGGCGGCCGCGTTGGTTGCCAACATTGCACTGGCGGTCATCAGTCCAGCCAAAGCCACAGACAGCATTCGAAGCATACTACTTCCCTTTTCTACGAACCAAGAACTTTCATTTGACGAGAGTCGTTGGCCGAACGAGAAAGTGGCACGGTCTTGGTGTTCGATACGAGCGTGCCCAGAATCTCAGCCAATCAACGAGCCAACGAAAATGCAAACTTTGCCGATTGGGCGAAAGGGGGGCGTAGGGTCGAAGGGGCGAGTTTCACCAGAGTTTTATTTTTGTAGATATGTTAAATCGTCTGCCACACACGATTTACAACAGCGAGATGCGGCGGAGAAATCGCTCGGCAAGGTAGAGAAGGCTCGCAAGATAGGAAGAATGCGTGTGCTAGCATCCTTTAATGCAGTAGGTCCAGCGGAGGGTGCCAGATGAGTCGGCCGCAGCGGGACGGATCAGCGTTCGGTCACCTTCGACGCTCAGTTCAGAACCGTCGCCGGGCTCAATTTTGAACCGCGGGTTCGTGTGGTAGGTGCTGCCCAGAAACTCGGGCGTCTGTTTACAGCGACAGGCGAAATCAAAGAAAAGCGTGGGCTCGGTGGCCGATTCCTGCCAATGCACACTGACGCTCCAGTGGCTGACGCCAGCGGATCCGACACCCAGCAGTGCATCACCGACCGGTAGCGATTCGAGCGAAAGTTGTTGGATCGGCGGTGAGCAAGGCCACGCTTGGTCGGCCGTGCCGTTGACGCTGGCCATCACAGCGTTTTCGTCGCTGGATGCTTCGCCGCCGAGGATCTGGTGAACGAAGCGGTCTTCGCACCAACGGAATTCGACTCGCAGCGATCCATCGGGGGACGTCAGGGCAAGAGGAGCGGAGGTCACGCCGTCACCTCATTTCCAGTCGGCAGGCTGGAAAACGCCGACAACAATTTCAGGCCGTCCGCTTGGCTTTTTTCGGGGTGAAACTGAGTCGCGAACAGGTTGTCTCGCCAAACCATCGCACAGAACGGACCGCCGTAATCACACGTCAGTGCGACCACCGCTGGATCCGCCGGACGCACGTAATACGAGTGAACGAAATAGAAGTGGGCTTCGGGGCTGATGTCCTTCAGCAGCGGTGGTTCGGTTTGGTGCGTTACCGTGTTCCAGCCCATGTGGGGCACTTTGTAGGACGACGGTAATTCAAATCGAACCACGTCTCCCTTCAACACGCCAAGTCCCTCGTGTTCACCGTGCTCGAAACCCCGTTCAAACAGCAGTTGCAGCCCCAGACAGATGCCAAGGAACGGCTTTCCGGAATCGATAAAATCGCGGATCGGGCCGGCCAAATCGCGGCGACGGATCTCGGTCATCGCATCCCCAAAGGCTCCGACACCCGGCAGGATCAGCTTCTCTGCGTTAGCGATTTCTTGAGGATCGGAACTGATTCGTGCAGAGCCCCCGACACGTTCAATTCCTTTTTGAACGCTGCGGAGGTTTCCCATCTGATAGTCAACAATGGTGATCATCGTGGTACAGGCAATGACTTTTGGAAGAAATGTGAAAGAACCGTGCGAAAATAGGCGTGCTCGACAATATCGGTGAGGACGTATTCTCGCAACCTGTGGTTCACATTCCTAAGCGACCGCGTGGTAGAGTGCACGTGCTTTTTCGGGGTCCAGCGGGACGGGGTTGAACGTCCCGGTCCACTGTTGGAGTGCTTCTTCGGCCAACGCTTCGATCTCGGACGATGGGATCGACAACTGTTCAAATGACGTGGCCAGCCCCGCGTCACGAAGCCACTCGGTGACCTTGTCGGCCAACCGTGCAGGAGCGTTTTCGTTGGAGGCGGTTGGGTCGATCTCTCGCAGCAGTTCCGCATACCAATCGGGATGATCCAGCCCGTTCAGCCGAATTACCGCCGGCAACATCAATCCGACGGCTTGCCCATGCGTGATGTCATGCCGAGCGGTCAGCGGATTTGCGGTCGCATGGGCGGCACCGAGCATCGAGGTTTCGATAGCCATGCCGGCAAAGTGGGCCCCGAGCTGCATTTGGCTGCGTGCCTCGCGATCATTCGGATCGGCCAAAACCCGCGAAAAACCTTGTGCCAACAGTCCAAACGCGCGTCGCGAATAGGTCGTCGACATCGGATTGCGACGTTTGGTCACGTAGGTTTCGATCGCGTGCGAGATCGCATCGATCCCCGTCAATGCGGTCACCGATCGGGGCTGGGTCATGGTCAAATCGGGGTCCAGGATCGCGATTCGGCAAGCCGCTCGAGGGTCGCCGCACGGCATTTTGACATGCGTTTTGGCGTCGCTGATCAGCGCAAACGATTGAGCTTCGCTGCCGGTGCCCGAGGTGGTTGGGATGGCGATCATTGGCAATAGATCGGTGGTCGCTCGGCCAACCCCCTGGTAATCGTGAATCGTCCCGCCGCATGAATAAACGAAATTGATTCCTTTACAGCAATCCATACTGCTGCCACCGCCGAGCCCAATCAGCAGGTCGGGTTTGACCTTGGCCGCGTGACGGACTCCGGCGTCGACCATGTCCGAGGTGGGGTTTTCGGCGAAATCGTGAAACGATTCGACCTTCAAACCGCTCGCTTCAAGCGAGGCGACGGCGTGTTCGAAATGGCCTGCTTTGATCAATCCAGCGTCGCTGACGACCATCACGCTTTTAGGGCGGAATTCGCTCGCTAATTCGCCGAGTCGTGAGAGCGTTCCTGCGCCAAAAACCACACGCGTTCGGCTTTGGGTGTCAAAAGGCTGCATTGCAGGCTCGAAAATGGGGTGGGAGGACGGCAAAAAGGTGGGCTGTCGATCGCAAATCGAACGTTGTACCGTGTTTACATCATATCTTGGCGACCCAGCAAGGGAACCTGCACGGTGATGTTTCAATGACGCCGAAATCGCCGCCTTTTAAAAATGGACAAAACCTCGCTCGATCCACTCACCCTGATTCAACCGTCAAAACGCCGATTGGTTTCGCCTCATCAAGTCGCACGCCGCTATTGATCCGACCAGACGGCAAATTCGTTGCCGCTTGGTTCGGTGAACTGGAATCGGCGTCCACCGGGAAATGAAAAGATCGGCTTAAGAATCGTCCCGCCAGCCGATTCGACCTTGGTCTGCGTTTCTTCGAGCTTCTGACTATAGAAAACCAGCAGTGCTGAGCCATTGGCGGTCGTGGCGGCTTGATCTGATTGAAAGAAGCCGCCGTCGAGTCCCTCGTCCGCAAACGAACTGTACTGCGGGCCGTAATCCACAAACGTCCAACCAAACGCTTTGCCAAAAAACGCCTTGGTGGCCGCAAGGTCTTTGCAGGGGAATTCGACGTAGTTCAATTTTTCGTGTTGATGCATCTTCGTGGTCTCAGGTGCTATTCGTAGATTGGGAAAAAAGTATTGAACGCAGCTTCACAGAAATCACCCGGATCGTTGAAACGACGATGACGGTCCATCGCATCGATCGTTTTCATTTCGGCGTCGCTTAACTGGAAATCAAACAGGGCGATGTTCTCTTTCAATCGCTCGGTCTTTGATGTTTTGGGCACGATCGCGGTACCACGCTGGATTCCCCAACGCAACACGACTTGCGCCGGGGTTCGATCGTGATGTGACGCGATCTCTTTGATTTTGTTTTGCTCGATCACCGCTTCTCCCGACTCGGCCATGTTCAGTTGGAAATACGACTGAGCCCCAAGCGGTGAAAACGCGGTCACCGCGATCTCGGACTCGCGGCAAAATCGCAGCAATTTTTGTTGAGTCAGGTACGGGTGCAATTCGACTTGCAGCATCGCCGGTGGCGTATCGCTTTGGTTCATCAATTCTCGGATCAGTGCAATATTAAAATTGCAAACACCGATCTCGCGAACCAAGCCCGCGGAAACCAATTCGGTCATTGCTTGCCAGGTTTCGATCAGCGGCACATGGTCCGGTTCCATCTTTGGCGATTCCGCGTTTGGGTCCGCGAACCAACCTGGCGGATAATGCTGGTCAAACGGGACAAACTGCTGCGAGATCGGAAAGTGGATCAGATACAAGTCGAGGTAGTCGAGTTGCAAATCGGCGAGTGTCTTTTCGAGCGCGGGACGCACATGTTCGGGGCGATGGTAGGTGTTCCACAGCTTTGAAGTGATCCAAAGATCCTCACGCGTGACTTTGCCATCACGCATTGCTTGACTCAGTCCGTTGCCCGCTTCGACTTCGTTGCCATAGTCACAGGCGGAATCGAAATGTCGGTAGCCGCAATCGATCGCTGCTTGCACCACCTCAGCGGTTTCGGCTTGGTCGATCTTCCAAAGTCCAAGTCCGATCTTAGGGACGGAGCGTCCGCTTTTTAATTGGATTGATTCCATGATGTTTCCGTAGATTCGCGTGGCAGGGCTTTAAGACAGGCGTGACGTGGTTCGCACAATCTAGCGGAGGCTCGAAGGACAATCCACCATCGCCCCCCGCTCAGCGAGTATCGATCCCGTAGTGGACGTGGCTACAAGTCCCCTCACGCATCCCGATCGTCCCAGACGTTTCCTGTCTCAGCGGACGGGATCTTTAGCAAGATCCACTACGCACTCCTTGTAGTGGACGTGGCTACACGTCCCTTTACGCATCCCGATCGTCCCAGACGTTTCCCGTCTCAGCGGCCGGGATCTTTAGCAAGATCCACGACGCACCCTTGTAGTGGACGTGGCTACACGTCCCTTCGCACATCCCGATCGTCCCAGCCGTTCCCCGTTTCAGCGGTCAGGATCTTTAGCAAGATCCACGACGCATCCCTGTAGTGGACGTGGCTACACGTCCCTGCACGCACCCCGATCGTCCCAGCCGTTTCCCGTTTCATCGGTCGGGATCTTTAGCAGAATCCACGACGCACCCCTGTAGTGGACGTGGCTACACGTCCCTTCGCACATCCCAATCGTCCCAGACGTTTCCCGTCTCAGCGGCCAGGATCTTTAGCAAGATCCACTACGCACTCCCCTGAACTCCGCATTCTCAGCGTGCTCGTCATCCCGGTCCGCTCTGTCCCACCTGCATCAAGCCTCGTTTACGAAGGAACGAGATCACGTGGTCGAACCGATCCCAAAAGTCCGTATCGAACACCCGTAGCTCGGGATAGCCCGGGACAACGCAGCCCGAAAACTTGTACTTGGCGAATTCATCGACATCCACCAACCCAGCACGCTCGGGATTTCGAGCGATGTACTCGCACGCGTTACGGAATTCTTCCTCACGTCGTTCGTCTTCTTTGAAGACATGATCGTAACTTTGATCTTGTAGCTGAAAACCAATTCGTTTCAGCGAATCATTGACCGTTTTTCTAAAATGCTTCATCGCGAGCAACTGATCGCTCCCCGAGCAAAGTCCCATCCACACCATGTGGAAATGATCGGGCATCAGGCAAAAAATGGGACACACCAATCCGTAGCGAAACACGGTATGCGTCATGAGTTCGCGAAAACGATAGAGAAACGAGACGGAAAGCCATCCTTGGCGACGTTCGAGAATCGTGACGGACCAATGGACCGCTGCATCCGCTTGATAGTAGTGAGCCGCAAGCCGATGCAAGTGATCGCGTTTGGACATTGCAATGGTCTTCTTTTGAGCCGTAGGCGAAGCGATACGTTCGTAACTTGCATCATAGAATTTTTTCTGGCGTCAATTGAAGGATCTTTGACAAAATCTCTACGAATATTCGTCGTGAGCGTGGCCACTATTCGTCGTGGACGTGGCTACACGTCCCTCTGGGTGTCCAACTGCCGAGACGTTTTTCCTGCATCGGTGGCGGTTGGGATCTTTAGCAAGATCCACTACGGCGGAGCGTAGTGGACGTGGCTACACGTTCTGCTGGGTATCCAACTGCCGGGACGTTTTTCCTCCGTGTCGGTGGCGGTCGGGATCTTTAGCAAGATCCACTACGGAGGGTCGTCGTGGACGTGGCTACACGTCCTGCTGGGTATCCAACTGCCGGAACGTTTTTCTCCGCGTCGGTGGCGGTTGGGATCTTTAGCAAGATCCACTACGAGGGGTCGTAGTGGACGTGGCTACACGTCCCGCTGGGTATCCAATTGCCGGAACGTTTTTCCCCGTGTCGGTGGCGGCCGGGATCTTTAGCAAGATCCACTACGAGGGGTCGTCGAGGACGTGGCTACACGTCCCTCTGGGTGTCCAACTGCCGAGACGTTTTTCCTTGCAGTGGGAGTCTTGCAAGTTCAATCCTAGGTCAACGATTTACGCATCATTACACGAACGGGGGCAAAGCCCAGATGCTCAAAAACCTGGATGGACGGCTCGTTATCGACCCAGATTGTCGTATCAATCTCCTTGGTCTCTCGCTGCTCGAACCATTTTCTTGCCGCTTCCCAAAGCCTGCGGCCGATCCCTTGTTGCCGCCAATCGGCGGCGACATACCAGTCTTCGACAAAACCGTAATTGCGAGCTTGGATCGGCGTGATCGGTCGATTCGGACGCGACCTTATCCATTGATGGATCCAACCACGCAAATCTCGTTTTGATCGGCCACCGTTCCGCCGCATATGACGTACGCTGATATAGCCGACAATCGTCTGATCGCATTGACACACAAAGATTGCGGATTCGTGTTGCTTAAGTTTTTTTGAAACCAGTGTCGACCAGTCAAAGCCTTCGATGATTTCAAAGTGGGGTGATAATTGTTGCTGGTATTCGGCCTGATCTCGAAACAAGCCCGCCAACTCTGCGGTGTCGCCATCGACCGCGGTCCGTACGTCGATTCGGTGCGAATGGGGTTTGGAGTTCAGCAACTCAGCTCCACCAGTTTTGTGGTCGACAATTCTTCAGCGAACGCAACAACATACTGTAGGATCTCCGCGTCGCCCACGTCGAACTCGCTCTGAAGTTGGCAGCAGACTTCGCCCAAGGTGAGTCCGTCGGAAAGCAGCTGCCAAATGCGGGCGGCTGTTTCATTCAGCCCATAATAGGCATGTGTTTCCAGATGTAACAACACGGCTTCGCCGTCATGCAGTTGCGTGAACAGGGTGTCGTTGTGCGGTACAACTTTAGTGCTGGTATCAATCGTCATCGTCGTGTCCATCGAGGCGGGGAGGTCTGCTCGGATCAAAAATTTTCCCAATCACTGGCTACCGTAGGGCAAGTTGCCAAACATTGGGCTCCGTCGATCGAAGCCAGTCCAATTTTGAATAATATCGTGAGCAGTACCAGCATGGAAAATAGTCGGTTTCATCGAATTGCCCGCTGGCGTGATGCCGCATTTTCGTTTCGCGAAAAACATCGTTCTCGGCGACTAACCGCCGGTAAGCTTCACCGAATGTGATCTCAGCGAGGTTTCCGATCACATCTCTCTGGGTTTTCGGGGAACCATGCCCTGACAAATGACAGCACTTCGTCAGGTTGCCGTGACAATCCACGTTGACCTCCTGCATCTGCAGCGGTGCGCATGGAAACAAGGAATCGGTAAAGTAGCCCGGTCCCATCGCAATGGCGATTGCCGAGTTACGTTGCAGGTCCGCGATTTCCGCTTCCACCCGTTTTCGCTCCTCCGATGAAAGATCCTGACCATCAGCCGTGGTGATTGGGGAATGCATTAAGTGGCCGAAGCGAACCCCGCGGCTGCCCAGATGAGCGGCAAGTTCAGCTAGTTCTGCAACCTCGTGCTGATTGTTGCGGGTCACCACCATGTTGATCGAAAACGGAATGTCTTTGAACATACAGATGCTGGCGGCTTGCATGACGCGGCGAAATGAGTTCTTGCCGCGGAGCTTGTCATGCGATGACTCCGTTGCACCATCCACGCTAAAGGTAACAACATTCAAATGGTCGCGATGCTCAAGTAAGACTGGATACACCATTTTGAAGTTCTGGCCGTTGGTGACCATGCCAAACTGAAAACCGGCTTGCGATGTGCGAGCCAGAGCGTCGGCGAAATGGCGGTACACCGTGGGATCGCCACCGGTGAAGGCGATGAAGTCAAAGCCAAGCAGACCGGCTTCGGCCAATACGTGATCGAGAATCGCGAGTGGCAAATCGGTGTTTCCACCATGCCGTCCCGAGAAGCAATGTTGGCAGCTCAAGTTGCAACGGTTGGTCAATTCGATCACGATTCGCGGCATACTCTTACGCCTCCGTTGAATTTTGGATCAAGTCGTCGACTCGCTCAGGACACGCGATCACGTCCCGGCCGGCGATCATACGGAATGCCCGGGACTGGGCCACCAGACGATTGAGGATCTGAAGTTGCCGTCCCGCCTCTTCGTGGCTGGTCATGATTCCCGCACTGAATTGAATTAACTCATTCACCGCCTCGCACGGACCGAGAGGGATTAAACGGCTATCCGATCGGTTGCCGATAATCGGAAATAGCAGCAAATTGGGTCGGCAATCTGTCACCGGAACGGACGTGTTGCTGTTTAGCTGCATGATCCACTTCTCACCAATCCGGTCCCGGCAATGAAGCAACTGCTGGAATCTTTCGGCCGTCTGAGGCGTGCAACCCAGACCACGATTTATGCCGAGGGCGTCAATTCCTTCGAGACCCTCCCGCAACACGACCACATCATCGGACAAGTAGCTCCAGCCTTGTTGTATCAGACTCAGTCCCAACGTCGTCTTTCCGGATCCGGAGCGTCCGGCGATGAGACAGCCTTGTCCCGCTCGGGCAATTCCCCCTGCATGCAGGGCGAATCGCTGATGGCGGCGGATCAGCATCACGAGTGCCAGCAGCAGGAATCGCCGCTGCTGGTCCGAGGGCAAGAAAAAGAAGGATTCCTGGAGGTCTCCGTGTCCAACACCATCAGTCGTGTTGATGTGAAGTCTTGCACCTCGGCAGTCGAGCACAAAGCCGCTTTCAAGACGCGCTACGCGAAGCCCGCTCGCATCGCAAAGCAGTTTTGCATCTGCCCCAAAGTTGACTCCACGCTCCGACGAAAAATGGATCCGAAGCAACGCAGCATGTTGGGCGGGATCTGCTGCTGAGACGACAAACAGTTCTCGCCACAAACGGTGTAGTTTCTCGGATTGCTGCGGGGCGTCATGCTCGATCGCGATCCGAACACCACCCACTTCGAACCTCGGGTGCACTGTGGCGGTTTCTGTGTCCGTATGTGCGGAGGTGCTGTTCGGGGCATTTAGCCGATTATCGAGCGTGACTGAGGATTTCACCAACGAAGCCTCAGGGAGAGAACGCACCGAAGAACCCGGTCAACTCAGTCACTTCGCCATGTTTGACCAATTTTGGCGGCGTAAAGGTCAACTTTGGTTTCTCGAACGGCGGCTTCACCAATGCGTCGCTTGGCGAGTCATCGGTGCTTTGAGAATTCTGAGGTTTCGACAACTCTTTCATAAGGTCGTTCCAGTTTGTCAATGAATCACGGATGAAATTGTCATGCGACGCACTGTGCGATCACATTGCCATTCTTTTGCAACGGAACAAAACGTTCCAAATCACTCGTTCTGCCAATCACGACACCGCCGTCGGATTCGACCCAAGCGTGGGCTCGAAACTCTCCGTCGATTCGGGCAACGCCAATCTGCATCCGAGATGGTAGGCGATGATGTTGTAGCAAGCGGGAAACAACCAACGCGCGAGTCAAACAGGTATGGTATGGCACGTAATCCGATGCAATCGCTACCGCGCGAGCGACACTTTTTGCGTCGACTCGGCCACGGTTAATCGGCCGACATTGTCTGCGGTACGAAGCTCGTAGCGTCCGTGTTGGGAATAAACGAAGAGAGACGCCATCAGCAACCAACCAAAAGATTGCCTGTAACAGTAGCTTGCGTCGATCCGGCGGTATCCTGAAAAATCTCACCCCAAACCTACAATCATTTTGGTGGACGCGATTTGTTGATGCAGCTAGTCTAGCCTTCACCGGAGAGCGAGGCAAACAAAGTCGGTGAAGAATCGACGTGCAACTTGTTTGTTAGCACGGTGCGGATGTGCACTAGCTCTCGGTTTGCTTAACGCTGGTCTGCCGGACCAACTGAAGCAACGAATCGCCCGCGACGATAACGTGCGCGGCTTAGCCGACGAATTACTCTGGACTTTTTTTCAGAGGACCAGTGGCCGCTATGGTGTATGCGTTTACACCGATGCTTTATCCGAGGCGACTGCCGACTCGCTTGCGATTTCTGTACCACGTGTTTCGACCGTTTCGTCGGATCTATGTCTATCGCAATCCCCGACACATGATCGTCCAATTGCTGAGGTTCTTCGGATTGTCGTAGTGGGCTTTCGCCTTATCGAGTGACAATTGCTGGTATCCGTGTGAATGTGCAATACGAGTCGCACCGGTGCAACGAGGGATTTGGCTGTACAAATTGGCACGAAGTGTGACTGGATAGCCCAATATTGTCGAACGTGGCGAGGCGTAGATGCAAAGAGAAGTTCTTGCATTCGAAATTCTCGTGAAAATGCTTGGGTTTTTATTGATTTGCCGACGAACCGCTATAGAAAGCAGAAAAGCGAAGGCGGGGGGTAAGTATTGGTGATGAGATCTCGATAGTGCGGCTGGCACGGACGTAAGCTGGATTAGCAAGGGCCGTCGATGCAAGGATGTCTGGGGGACTCTGCGACCGAAACGAATCAAAACAAACGTTTTGATAGAACGCCTTCTCATTGACTAGCGGACCGATTTATCGGATCGCTACCGAAGCTATTGATTCCGGGAGTCGCGATCATGTCGAAGCGTCGTTCCACGCAGCGGAAGCGAAGTCAAAACGTGAATCGGAAGCGTCGCTTGATACTCGAGCGGCTCGAAGCCCGCTGGTTGTTGGCGGCCGGTTTGCTCGACACCAGCGGCGACGGATCGGTCACCGCACTGGACGCCCTGTTGATCATCAACGCGCTGGACCGACGGACCGCAGATTCATCGTCATCCGGAGCGTCGCTAGCACAACGGCAAGGACAATTCGATATCAATGGCGACGGTGTCGTCACCGCCTTTGATGCTTTGTTGGTGATCAACTCATTGCCAACGCAAAAAATGCAAGTCGCGTCCGTTTCAACCGTTACGCCAAACGACGTCATCTCGACGACACCGACTGTGATTGCGGCATCTACCGCTGCAGCCGACCCGTTCGAGGTCGACGCAAATACACCTTACGTTCCGGTCGTTGTGAATTCGTTCTTGGATGACAATTTGACGAGCAGGTTTTCTCATCACGGAGGTCCGAACGGTCACCATCATGGCCCCGAAATCGATCCACCCGACGATTTGGGGCCGTTTCCAATCGTCGCGACCTTTACCAATTCCAGCAAGCAACGGCTGATCAACCCCATCGTCCAGGTACGGCGGCTCGATGGTCCAAGCTGTTCACCGGATCCCTGCAAAGTGGACGACGGACCGGCAAACCCATTGGATCCGTACATCGAAGATGAAGCCAAACAATCCGAGAATGCAAGCGAATTGCACAACCCCGGAGGTGACACCGATACGAACCGGGGCGTCGATGCTCAGTTTCGTCCCGCCCGAGTTGGTGGACTGAGCGACGGCTACCTTGATCCAGGCGAGTCATTTGAGTTCATCGTCAATGTCGATGTGCGACAGCATCTGCCGGAGCGATTTTTCTTTGAGGTTGATGTGATTGCCGGCGTTACGGAGACGCCGGTTTGTGCCGTTTGTCACGCGGTGCCGGGAGTCGAGAATGACACAGGGAAACCCTCCGTCTTTCTGCACAATGGGGAGTACCGCTACACCACGGTCGATTTGGAGATTCCAGGCCGCGGGTTCAATTGGCGTTTTGAGCGGACTTATCGTAGCGACGTTAGTCTCGATGGGCCCTTGGGGCATAACTGGGACCATAACTACAACCGCCGTTTGCACCAAGTGAGTGCAGCGAACGAGCGTGTCGTGCAGTTCAGTTTCCCGGACGCGAAAGCGGGCGACGTGGTGATCTTTGAAGGAGAAAACCGCTCTGACATCTACGTCCAGAATCCCGATGGCTCCTTCAATTCGCCGCGTGGCTACTACACCAATTTGGTCGAAAATCCGGGCGATGGCAGCTTCAGCGAACGTCGCCAGGATGGCACGGTCATTACTTACGACACGCCCGATGCCGACGGCATTGCACGGATGACATCCTGGTCCGATCGCAACGACAACACGATGACCTTCCAGTACAACGGCGACGGATTGTTGCAGCGCGTCGTGGACACGCTCGGCCGCCCCATCGACTACTTCTATAACGCCGACAACCGCTTAATCGAAGTTCGTGACTTCTTTGATCGCAGCATCCTTTTTGAATACGATGACAACGATGATCTGGTCGCCGTCACGTCGCCCGCGGTCACCGAGACTCCGACCGGCAACGACTTTGAAAATGGAAAGACGGAAATATATGAATACTCGTCGGGCTTCGATTTCCCGCTGCTAAACCACGACCTGTTGTCCGTGACGGCACCGAACGAAGTTGCCAGCGGTGGACCGCCTCGCATCCAACTCGAATACGAAACCAGCCTTCGTTCGGGGAATGTCGGCCAAGTCATTCAGCAAACCTTGGGCGGAACCAATGATTCGGGCGTGCCGGCGGGAGGAACGATCGAGTACGTGTACGAAGGCATTGGTGTGCCGGCTTCGCCCGACGATGTGACCACGCCTGTTTGGCAAACCACGGTGACCGACCGCAATGGAAACGAGACCGAGTATCAGTTCAACCAGTTGAACAACATTCTCAGCGTCAAGGAGTTTACCAACCGCGATATCCGGTCCAATGATCCTGAATTCTTTGAAACGCGGTTTGACTGGAACGGTGACTACGAACCAGCGGGAACGACGTTCCACGAAGGGAACACCACCGAGCAAACTTATGATGTCGCCAATCTTGATCGATTCCAGCAAGGCAACCTGACAACCTCGGTTCAAACGGCTGATGCTCGCGGCGGTGACCAGGATAGCATCGTCAGCACAAACACGTTTGAGCCGATCTACAACCAGATCCGTACGAGCACCGACGCACGTGGAAATGACGACTTGTTCGTTCCGCCGATTCCGCTCGCGGGAGAGCCCAGTCCCAATCCCGGTCGCTACACCACGACTTATGCATTTGATTACCAAGAAGGAAACAACTTGGCTGGATTGGCCGCCGAGTTAGGTATCACGATCCCCGAGGTCCAACAACGTCTCAATGACGCCGGAATCGTGATGAATTTGGGGGATGTCAATGGTGACGGGATCACCAATCAGATCAACGGCAACGTGATTCGCATCGAATACCCGACCGTCAACCATATCCCCGGATCCAATCAAGCACTTCTGGAAGGAGATACCGCGCAGGAGATTGTCGAGCTATACGTCTACAACGCGTTCGGGCAACTGATTGAAATGACCGATCCCGAAGGCAACGTCGACGTCTACGTCTACAACCGCGAAGACGACCCCGATGGCGATGGCACGCTGAGCGATCCGCCAGCCGACGGCCGCCTGCTCGACACCACGACCGGCGGCTATTTGAAGGAAACGATCCGCGATACCGAGATGAATCCGCTGCGAAATTCAGGCACGGATCCCGAGATCACGGAAATCAGGATGCAGTATTCGTATGACCCCGTCGGGAACGTGACTCGCGAGGTCGACGGTCGAGGGATTGTCACCGACTACGCTGTTAATCAATTAAATCAAGTCGTGCAAATCACTCGTGCCGCTGCGCATGATGGATTTGCTCCTGATCCGCCCGATCCCGCCGAGCCTTTGGATCTCACCGATTTTGCTTATCTCGAAAACGTCTTCTACGACTTCAATGACAACGTCGTGTTGCGGCAAGTCGAAGACCGAGGCAATACGTCAAACGTCGACGGCAATCTTCCGCTGGAAGATTTGCCGGCATTGATCAGTGGCCAGACGGGACAATCGAGCGGACGCAATGGCACGAACACCTTGAATGATACAACTCAGACATGGGCGGTTAACCAGTTCGTCGGCCAATTGGTGCGAATTACGGGCGGCGCGGGCGCGGGGCAGGTCCTCCGAATTGTCTCCAATTCGGCAACACAACTGGTTTTGGACTCACGCTGGCGTGCCCGTCCCAATTCCCGGTCGACATATGTGATCCTGCCTGATCCCGATCCATTCGGCGATACCGCATTTGTCGACTCGCTGATGAAGTATGACATTTTGGACAACCAAATCGAGATGCTTGAGGAGGTTACCGGCGGTGCGGATCCTCATGCTTTGCGGACTCGCTATCGCTACGATGCGAATGAGAACCAAGTGTTGACGATTCTGCCCGAAGGCAACGCAACGACGGCGATTTATGACGAACGCGATCTGTTGTTCCGGACGACTCGAGGCGCAACCGTGCCTGCCGAACGGTTTCGTGAAAATCCGCGAGGTACGGCAAAGACCTTGCTGGCGCGACTCGATCCCGCCCGCTACGACGTTCGCGGCGGATTCCCGTGTCAGTGCACGACGTTCGTCTATGATGGCAATCGCAACGTCATCGAAACCTCCGATGCCGACGATACCGATTTGTCAGCGGATAATAACTCTGATGTCGGTCCCGGGGATCGCACTCGCTACATTTACGACGGTTTCGATCGCTTGACCAGTGTCATCGACAGCGTCGGTAACCAGACGGTCTATCAATACGACCCGGTCAGCAACGTCGTGCGGACAACGCGTTTTGGACCGGTCGGTGGACCGAGCCCAACCTCGGATGGTCCTGATGACTTGGCGTTTCCTGTTTCAACATTGGGCGTGATCCAAGTCGGCAACTTGGTCAACGATAACCTGTTGGAAACGACCGAGAGTTTGCATGACGAGCTGAACCGCAACTTTCAAACTGATCGCGTGCTGTTTGTGAACACAATTCCAATGGTGAGGGTGCCGGATGTGCAGGACGGTGCGACCGACATCGGCGGTGGTAAACTGACGCCAGGCGACAACGGTGCCATTCCAGGTTTGATTGGAGTTTCCATCATCGGCCGCGTCAGCACCCGTAATGAATACGATCGCAACAGTCGCACCAAATTTCTAGTCGAAGACGACGAGGACACCTATGAATACTTCTATGACGGTGTCGACCGCGTTATCCGCACTCGCGACCCCGAAGGCAACTTGGGCAATACCGCCTATGACGACAATCACAACGTGATCGAAACGCGTGAGATCGACGTCTCGCAGGTGCCGGGGGTGTCGGACGATATCTTTATCACCACCTACTTCTACGACAGCTTGAACCGTGTCCAGCAAACGACGGACAACATCGGCCAGACGATGTTCTACCGCTATGATAGCCGCGATAACCTCGTCGCGATGGCGGATGCTCAAGGACCGCTGACTGGCGAATCGATCGTGCGACGTGCGTTCGCGCCAGGCCCGCTGACGGTCAACGCGATCAACGACTTTGGAAACGTCACACGGTACCTCTACGACGGGATCAATCGTCAAACACTTCAAGAAGTTGTTTTAACGGACCTGCTTGCGTCGACGGGCGAAACCTTCTCGGGTGATGGCGAGCACGTCGGCGCATCGATCTTTGGCGTCAAAGATGATCCAGCGGTCCCCGGATCGTTCACGCCGCCACCGGATGACGACCCGATCGATGGGCAGGGTGGCGGCGACGGGATCATCCGCACCGGCTATACGTATGACGACAACTCGCTGTTGTCATCGCTGATCGACGACCAGGGGAACGTTACGGTCTATCTCTATGACAATCTGAATCGCCGCGTCAGTGAAACAAAGGGGCTAACCGTCGACTCGCTGTACACCTACGCAAACATTCTCGGGTCGCGAACGGTTGTCACGCCCAGTGCGGCGACGATCAACAGCCCCCGATCGATTTCGCGAACGCTGGTACAAAGACAGTTGTCCGCGGCCGAGTCACGAATTGATGTGATTGCCCCGTTGTTCCAATCGCTGGCCGATCGCGTGGACGACCGTCCGCCGACCACGATCGTTTGGGGCTATGACCCGGACGACAACGTACTGATCCTGGAAGACGAAAACGACAGCGAAGTCTTTACCGACTACGACGCGATCAACCGCTCGATCGCGGTCCGTGTTTTCCGATCCGGGCAACGCGACATTCATCGATTCGATCCGATTTTCAATCCCTTCCCGCGAGGTGATCGCTCGAATCCAACCGACCGACGCAATCCGCCGATCGTGATTGGTACCAATGCTGAGAACTACCAATATGATGGTCTTTCGCGTCTGGTCAACGCGACCGACAACAACGAACCGGAATCAGCCGATGACGACTCGATTATTACCTATGCTTACGATTCACTCAGCCGAGTGATCGAAGAAACGCAGCAGATCGGCCCGCTCGGTGCCGAAGCAATCACGTCGGCTTGGCGAGCCGAGAATCTGCGTTCTTCTCTGACGTATCCCAACGACCGGCAACTCGGTTACACCTATGACGGTTTGGATCGTGTGCAGACGATCGCGGATGTCGGTGCGACAACGGGCATTGTCGACTACGACTACATCGGTGCTTTCCGTGTATTGGTGCGAGCTTATCCACAGAACGACACGCGGATGACGTACTTGAACGACGCCGGCAACTCGGTCGATGGTTACGACGGACTCCGCCGCCCGACCCAACTGCGCCATCTCCGCGGCGACAACTCGCTAATCGTTGGCTTCACGCACGATTACGATCGAATGAACAACAAGTTGAATGAGCAGAAACTGCACGATCCAGTCAACAGCGAAACGTATGCCTACGATTCGACGTATCGTTTGATCAACTTCGACCGGCCGGATGCCGGAGCGATTGATCCGCTGCACAGCGAGTGGGATCTCGACGGCGTCGGCAATTGGGACGAGGTCGATGGACTGGACCGAACGCACAGTTCGTTCAACGAATTGCTCACCGAAAACGGAACGACGTTCGATTACGACGACAACGGGAATCAAACGGTCGATGGCACAAGCGATTTGCGATACGAGTGGGATTACCGCAATCGATTGCGACGAGTCACCGATGCCGACGGTAATCTGGTCGCCACCTATGCGTACGATGCTGCGAACCGCCGCATTCGCAAAGACGTCAGCAACTCCGGGGCTTTAGATGGCACGACCGATTTCTACTACGACGGCTGGCAAGTGCTCGAGGAACGTGACGCCGCCAACGCACTGACACAGCAGTACGTTTACGGCAACTACATCGACGAGCCACTCGTATTGGATCGCAACCTCGGAGGCGATGACACGGCCACCGGCCCCGGGGACCAGCGACTTTTCTATCACCAGAACACGCTGTATTCGGTACATGCCTTGACCGATGCGTCAGCCGATATCCTCGAAGGGTATCAATACGATGCCTACGGACGACAAACCGTCTTTGAACCCGGGGCCAACGGCGTGGTTGATTTTGGTGGGGATGATGTGATTGTGGTTGGGGACGCCAGTAAAGTTGGCAATCCATATTTGGTTGAGGGGCGTCGTTCAGACGCAGAAACAGGACTCTACAACTACCGCAACAGATATCTGCATGTCAGTCAGGGAAGGTTCGTATCACGCGATCCAATTGGAGTTTATGCGGGAGTAAACGAGTATTCATACCTAGCCAATAACCCAGTCCTGTATGTGGATCCATTTGGTCTAAAAGAATGTAAGTGTGGTCCGGATATCACTGCCGTATTTTTGAATGCTTTGAAACGCACTGCGTCGCGAGCGAAAAAGCAACTGACATCAGGTGATCGGGGGATGGTCGATGGGCTTTCATTCCTCGCAAAGAACGGAATTAATATCGACTTTCAGGTTAAACCACATCCTGAGAAAGGGTGCGGCACAGACAGGTGCAAAGGCACGGTGATGCTTGCCGGGAAATGTATCAACTCTTACCAACCAAACAACATTCTCTACGGGTTTGTGTCGAGACTTGTTACATCAGGTATTTCATTCTGGGATATTGTCGCAGGAGCTCAATTCCACGAGTGGAGTGCGCATGGCGGATTGGAATCAACAATCCAAAGATCGTCTTACGCTCTCGGGTGGCAAGTGCATGCAATGCTTGATGAAGGAACGTTGAGCATGTCGGAGAATGAATTTACTAAATGGGTACAGCGTGAAAAATGGTGGACAATGAATACCGTTTCGCTGGGTGAGTTATTTGGGGCAAGTACGTTACTTCAGCGGATCGGGAATTTCGGGCAATTCGATGCGTGTGTGAGCTGCGGATACGTTTCCATGCAATCAGATGTTACTAAGGACTTTTCAGCGTTATCTTGGTTTGCGAACAATGGTGGACAATACGCTGCCCCCTAGAGAAAACAACCAGAAGAAGGGGGCCGCTTAAAAAAAAGGGTCTTTTTGGCGGTTTGAGTGGTGTGCTTTTCGTTTTGGACAGTGGTCTACTTTAGAGTCACAGAAATGCCGCGACGCAATCGAGCTGACGAAGCTGGGAGCATTTACATTGCTCTCAATCGTGGCAACAGTCGACAGACGGTTTTTCGTAAAGACGAAGACTATGAGGCGTTTCTATGCGTGCTTGCCGAAGGCCTGGAGCGGTACCTGGTCGATTCTTTTCTCGTTCTGCCTCATGCTCAATCGCTGGCACCTTGTCCTGCGGCCAACCAAGACAGGCGGATGGGGCGGATGCTTCGCTGGGTAACCGCCACCCAAACTCAGCGATATCACGCTCCCTACCACACTTCTGGCGATGGGCATCTATACCAGTCTCGCATTAAAATTTTTCCGATTCAGAATGACGCTCACGTTTTGGTCTCTGGTCTCCCATCCGTCCCCGAGGAAGACCCCGAAAACGTCCGTGGCAATAAAACGTTCCCTTTCACCCGCCGCAGAAATCATTCGACATGCTAGTGCGCGTCAGGTCGATCAATGAGAATGAACTCGTTGATAGATTTGCCGCTAAAAAATGGAGGGCTGATGTCCAGGATGGTGGAACAGCATCGTGAACCTGAGTTTGAGCTTATGATTTGTTGTTCCCGTAGAGTAATCTCTGCGGCAACAGCCCGGCGAATTGTAACACTCCTTCATTCTGAACTAGATTGGGGGCGGCTCGTCGCGATTGCCGAGTCTCATGGTGTCATGCCACTCGTTCATCGTGGTCTAATGCAGATTGATTCAGAGTTAGTGAATTCATGTTCGATGTTGCATATGGCCGCAAAGTGCAGGGAGATCGCTGCCGGAAATCTTTTTTTGGCAGGCGAGTTGCTTCGGCTTATTAAACTATTTCAAGACAATGATCTTGCGATTATTCCGTTCAAGGGTCCGATGTTGGCGGCGAGCGCCTATCAAAGCGTCGCGTTACGACAGTTTGGTGACTTGGATATTCTCGTGGCAGAGGAACGCTACAGAAATGCCAAGGAACTGCTAAGCGATCACGGATTCAAGCTTTTGTTTGATTTGGGTTGGGAATGTCATTTCGCGAAACACGAAGTCGGAGTTGGCATCGACCTGCACCGCCGTCTTCTACCTGCCATGTTTCCATTTCCGTTTGATTTTGCGACTTCATTGCGTCGCCTTGAGCCAATCCAACTGTTTGGTTCCGAGACTCTTGGGCTTTCCGCACCTGATAATCTTCTCGTTGTATGCGGGCAATTGGTCAAGGATGCCACTGAAAACAAGGTTCGGTTAGAGCAAGTGTGCGATATCGCGGAATTGGTTTCTTCGACAGATGACTTGGATTGGACAGGCTTGATGGATAGGGCCAAAAAGATGGGGTGCATGCGAATGCTCTCTCTGGGAGTGCTGCTTGCATACGAGTTACTCGATGCGCCAGTACCCGACTCTGTTATACTTACGATGAGTTCGGATCGCTCCGCCGGGATTTTAGTTAAAGAAATAGAGAAGCAGCTCAGCGATCGTGGGGGCAGGCCTTCCTATTCGCGAAACAGTTTTCTGCAACGCGCTCGATTTCATTGCCGGACAAGAGAGCGATTGCAAGACAAAGCATTTACGTATTGCTACCGTGGTATTGTGTGGGTGTTTGGTCCGAGTGAGAACGAACAACGAATTCTTCCGTTGCCTGAGAAATTGCGTTTCTTACACTCGGTTTTGAGACCGTTTCGATTGTTGGTGAAGTATTTTTTGGGAAAATATGGTCTCAATCCATTCCGGCGTCCACTCTAAGGTTCCCACGCAAGTCATTTTTCCCTTTGCACGATGGAGTGGACTGATGCGGGTATTGATGTCGCTGCCGATGAAATACAAACGCACTTTTGAGAAGCGTCAGTTTCGTTTCGTACTTCGTGCGATGAGTGCCGTATTTTGGTTGGGGCCGTGGCGTGCATCGGCGATTCGCTACTTCCAATGGCGTGATTGCAATCCCAGACTGCCGCAGGGATGCAATTCGATGTTCCCCGAGTTCAATGTCGCCAGTCACGTCGTCGCACTCAATGCGAAGGGCTTTGCTGCTGGGCCTCGATTGTCGCAGGACCGTGTGGACGAGCTGCTATCAATTTGCTCCGACACAACGGTTTCCCACTACGACAATCCGCACGTGTATTGTGCTGTGCTGCGTGAACTCATTCTCGATCCATTCGTGCTAGCGGTGGCGCGACAGTATCTTGGTGCCGAACCACGCCTTTATCAAACCTTGTTGTACTGGACCTTTTCACCGACTGATGAACAGAGCCAGGAATCAAAACGAGTGGAAAAGAGTCGTTTTCACTACGACGTCGGTGACTTCAAATCGCTTCAGTTGTTTTGCTATTTAACCGATGTTGACGCCCATAGTGGACCCCATGTGGTCATCCTTGGAACACACAAATCAAAGTCTTGGCTGCGGATGATGCGACGCTGTCTTGACGACCGCAAAGCGGAACTACGGTTTGGCAGCCGAATTCATACCGTCTTGGGAAAATGTGGCACAACATTTTTCGAGGACACTGTGTGCTACCACAAGCATTCGTATGGTGAACAGCCGCGACTCATGCTGCGTGTCACCTTCGTACTGCAGCGGCGTTCGCGAACAGCGCTACTGCCGGAGGTTGTGCAGTGCACGACGGAGGAGCTTCGACCATTGGTCGCAAGCTCAGATGTAGATCTTGGGCGTACCACGTGACTTTGGGGCTTTCATCGTAATTATGGGGACTTATTGTGCGTTAGTCTCTCGATTTGAGATCCGCCCACGAGGAAGACCCCGAAAACGCTCGTCGCGCAAAAAAGACCTCCATTCTCTTTCCTGACGGCGGAGCGTAGTGGACGTGGCTACACGTTCTGCTGGGTATCCAACTGCCGGGACGTTTTTCCTCCGTGTCGGTGGCGGTTGGGATCTTTAGCAAGATCCACTACGAGGGGGCGTAGTGGACGTGGCTACACGTCCCGCTGGGTATCTAACCGTCGGAACGTTTGCCCTCCGCGTCGATGGCGGACGGGATCTTTAGCAAGATCCACTACGGCGGGTCGTCGTGGACGTGGCTACACGTCCCGTGGGTATCCAACTGCCGGAACGTTTTTTCATCGCGTCGGTGGCGGTCGGGATCTTTAGCAAGATCCACTACGAGGGGTCGTAGTGGACGTGGCTACACGTCCCGTGGGTGTCCAAAAGCCGGAACGTTTTTCCTCCGCGTCGGTGGCGGACGGGATCTTTAGCAAGATCCACTACGAGGGGGCGTAGTGGACGTGGCTACACGTCCCGTGGGTATCCAACTGCCGGGACGTTTTTTTCGCATCGGTGGCGGTTGGGATCTTTAGCAAGATCCACTACGGGGGTGTGCGTTAGAATGGTTGGATGTGATGCGCTCCCGTTGCTGCGGCGACGCGAACGATCATCCGCCATTGCCTCTTCAGGATCCTGCCCGATGACCTCCTTTTATAACGCGTTAATCATTACCACTTTGACGACCTTCTTGACTTGCGTGTGTCACGGGCAAGAAACGTCAAAGCAGGAAGCGGCCGATGAGGCTCGTCCCGCCAACCGGCTTGCGGGGGAATCGAGTCTTTATCTATTGCAACATGCTCACAACCCGGTTGATTGGTATCCGTGGGGCGAAGAGGCGTTTGAGAAGGCCAAGCGTGAAAACAAGATGGTGTTTCTGTCGGTCGGCTACGCCGCGTGCCACTGGTGTCATGTGATGGAGCGTGAATCGTTCGTCGATCCTGAAATCGCGGCACTACTAAACGATCGCTTTGTTTGCATCAAAGTGGATCGCGAACAGCGTCCGGATGTCGATCAGATTTATATGTTGGCGGTTCAGATTGTCAGTCGTGGCAATGGTGGTTGGCCGATGTCGGTGTTCTTGACGCCCGACGGTAAACCGTTTTGGGCAGGAACGTATTTCCCAGCGAGAACTGGCGATCGTGGTCAAGCGACGGGGTTCATGAGTGTCTTGAAACAAATCGACGAAGCTTGGACGACACAGCGTGATGCAGTGCAAGCCCAAGCGGACGCATTGACTTTGATGATCAAAGCAAACCGCAGCGGAGTGGCCGAGGAGGAATCGGAGGCAGCCGCATCGGCACTGAACCGGAACTTGATCGACCGAGTTGCCGAGGCACTTAAAGAGCAATTTGATCCCGTCTATGGCGGTTTTGGTTACTCCGAGACGCAGCCGAACCGGCCAAAGTTTCCCGAACCCTCGAACCTGTATTTTTTGATGGACCGAATCGAACGAGAATCGACATCCGAGGAAGAGCGGGAGGCGTCGCTGAAAATGTTGACACGAACGCTTGATGGAATGATCAGCGGAGCGATGTTCGATCATATCGGAGGCGGGTTTCATCGCTACAGCGTCGATCGCCAGTGGCAGATTCCTCATTTCGAAAAGATGCTGTACGACAACGGCCAATTGGCATCGGTGTACGCACGCGCCTACAAAATCACGAAGCGTCAAGAATACCGCGACGTGGCCATCGCCATCTGTGATTTCGTGCTGCGTGAACTGAAGTCCGATGACGCGACATTCTACAGTTCGCTTGATGCGGATTCCGAAGGCGAAGAGGGCAAGTTCTATCGCTGGAGCAAAGAGGAAATCGAGGCACTCGAAAAATCGTTAAGTGGTTTCGGCGAGTTCGCCTCGGTCTATCAGTTACGCGAGAAGCCCAATTTTGAAGGCGAGTTCTTTGCGCCAGAGCCCAAACGTTCGCTGACCGAAATTGCAAAACAGAAAGGGCAGTCGTATGAGGGGCTGCGAGATTCGCTTCAGAGCGTGAAAGACGAGTTGCGTTCGATTCGTGAGCGACGTGAACGGCCGCTGCGGGACGAGAAAGTGTTGGCGGCCTGGAACGGGTTGATGATCGCGGGGCTTGCCGACAGTGGCCGACTGCTTGATCGGCCCGACTACGTCGATGCAGCCCAAAAGGCAGCGGATTTCATACTCGCAAAGCTTGCGGCCGACGATGGAGTTCTGCGACGCGACTACGCCGCAGACGCCAAGAAATTAGAGGAGTATCTCGACGATTATGCGTTCTTTGTCTCGGGGCTGATCGCACTGCATCGAGCGACCGGAGACGCAAAGTGGATCGATGCTGCCGAGTCGCTGACCGAGAAGCAGATCGAGTTGTTCTGGGACGAAAAGGTGGGCGGATTTTTCTTCACGACCGCTGAGCAATCGCTGTTGATTGTGCGGATGAAAAATCCCAATGACGGTGCGTTGCCGGCCGGAGCCAGCGTGGCTGGCGAGAATCTGCTGTATTTGAACAAGCATTCCAAGATGTTTGCCGAGCACGATTATCTCGGCAAACTCGCCGTCGCAGCGGCGGCAGTGGTCAAGCAAAATCCAGCCGCGGCACCAAGGATGGCCGCCGTGTTAGCGGACTACATCGAGTTGGAGTGATAAAAAGTGGGATAGGCTTCTAGCCTTTCATTACATCCACGACAGGCTGGAAGCCTATCCCACATTGGATCAACGACATTGCCCTAGAACGGGGCGTCGTCTTCGTTGGCTTCGTCGAACGCGTCGTTTGCTGAACGCGAGACCTTTTCGGTCATCGTGCCACCGGCTCCGCCGCCATCGCCCACCAGCCGGAACGATAGTGCTTCGGCGTTCAGGAAGTATTTGGCTTCGCTGTGCTCGTCCTTTTGCCAGCGACGTCCGTTCAGCCGGTAGGTCACTTCGATTTCGTCGCCGACCTTGATGTCATCGACGGCGTCGCAGCCATCTTTGATAAATTCGAGCGGAACGTAATTGGTAAAGCTTCCCTTTTCTTGTTCGAGCACAACAAGACGCTTGCGAAAACCCTTGTTTCCATAGGTCTTGGTGTCTTCGATTAAATGGACTACGCCGCTGACTTTCGAGTCGCTCATACCAAACCGCTCAATTCGTATTCTTCTAAAAACTTCAAAATTCGTGATACCGATTGCGCCATTATGGTGAAAGCCACCATGATCTGGCAACCGTCCGCAATCACGAGAGAATATCGTGAACGACGTGGCCGTGGACATCGGTCAAACGAAATTGTCGGCCTTGGTATTTGTACGTCAATCGCTCGTGGTCGATTCCCATCTGGTGCAGGATGGTGGCGTGCAGATCGTGAATGTGCACCGGATTTTCAGTCAAGTTGTAACCGTATTCGTCGGTTTCACCGTACGAGATTCCCGGTTTGATCCCCCCGCCTGCCATCCAAATCGAAAAACAGCGAGGGTGGTGATCGCGACCAAAGCTTTTTGCAGTCAATTTGCCTTGACAATAATTCGTGCGGCCAAACTCGCCCCCCCAAATCACAAGGGTGTCTTCGAGTAGCCCGCAGCGTTTCAAGTCTTTGACCAATGCGGCCGATGCTTGATCGGTCGCCGCACATTGCCGAGGCAACCCGGATGGCAAACCGCCGTGGTGATCCCAACCTTGGTGGTAGAGTTGGACAAAGCGAACGCCCCGCTCGACCAACCGGCGTGCTTGCAAGCAATTCGCGGCGAACGTTCCGGGGTTTTTCGAATCCTCGCCATACAGTTCAAATACCGACTCGGGTTCATCCGAAAAATTGGTCGCATCGGGAATCGAGTTCTGCATGCGAAATGCCAATTCGTATTGAGCAATGCGAGTTTCGACATAAGGATCCGCGCCGTTGGCGAGTTGTCCTTCGTGCAATTGGTTCAGTGCGTCCAGCGCAGCCCTGCGGCTTTGGCTGTCAATTCCATCGGGATTGCTTAAATACAGCACAGGGTCCTTGCCGCTGCGGAATTGGACCCCCTGATGCTTGCTGGCCAAGAAACCGTTGCCCCAAAGCCGCGACGACAACGGTTGGCCTTTGCCGTTTTTGGAAACCATCACAACAAAGGCGGGCAAGTCCTGGTTTTCGGTACCCAGCCCGTAATCCATCCACGCTCCCATGCTCGGCCGCCCCGGGAATTGGCTGCCGGTTTGCATGAACGTGACGCCGGGGCCATGATTGATTGCCTCGGTGTACATCGATTTGACAACGCAGATGTCGTCGGCAATCCCGGCGGTGTGTGGCAGCAAGTTGCTCATCCACGTGCCGTTTTCGCCGTACTGTTGAAATTGAAACGGCGATCCGACCAGCGGTAAACTCGATTGGTTTCCGCTCATCCCCGTCAACCGTTGTCCGCCCCGGACTTCGTCAGGCAATTCGCTGCCATGTTTGTCGTTGAGCAGCGGTTTGTGGTCGAATAAATCCAATTGCGACGGTGCACCCGATTGAAACAGAAAGATGACCCGTTTCGCTTTGGGGGCATGATGCAGGGCTTTGAGGACTCCGCTGCTGCCTGATTGCGACGCCGCTTCAGTGTGCAGCATCTGGCTTGCCGCCAGTGCTCCGAAACCCATTCCCATTTGACTGAGCATGTTGCGGCGATTGAGTCCAAAACCGCTTGTTTGGTTCTTGTTCATGGCTGGTTATCGCTTCATCACGCAAAGGTCAAAATTCATCAAAGTGCTGACAACCACGCTGGTTGCCGCAATTGCCGCTTGGTCCATCTCTTCGTTGATTTCCGCATCGCCGATGGCCAAAAATTGGCGTGTGCGATCACCGTGCTCACGGAAGTAATCCAATTGAGTTTGGTACAGCGTTTGTAACGTGTCGAGTTGAGCTGGGTTTGGTTTGCGGCTGGTCGTTTTGCGAAACGCGTCGATGAGAATTGCGGTGGTGTCATCGCCGTGCAATTGGATTAGCTTTTCCGCAGTGACCCGCCCCGCTTCGATAAACTGAGGCCCATTCATCAATACAAACGCTTGCAGTGGCGACGATGTGCGTTCTCGCTTGACTTGACAAACGTCGCGTTTGGCGGCGTCCAACGTCATCATCGTGGGGGCCGGACCGGTCCTTTTCCAATACGTGTAAAGACTGCGGCGGTACAAGGCATCGCCGCTGTCTCGTTTGGAAGGACTAAACGATTCTTCGATGTCATAGGGTTTCACAGGAGGCCCGCCGAGGGTCGGAACCAAGCGTTCGCTCATCATCAGCACGCTATCACGAAGCATTTCAGCGGGCAGTCGATAGCTGGGGAAGCGTGACAGCAACCGATTTTCAGGATCGGACGCAACTGCTTGGGGATCAGGATTTTGACTCGATTGCCGATAGGTGGCCGAAGTCACAATTAACTTCAACATCCGTTTGATGTCCCAGTCGTAATCCATGAATTCGACGGCTAACCAATCGAGCAGTTCTGGATGCGTCGGCGGTGCGCCTTGGCTGCCAAAGTCCTCCGGGGTCCGCACGAGTCCTTCGCCGAAGCAGATTTGCCAGAGCCGGTTGACGGCAACACGACTGGTCAACGGATGGTCGTCCCGCGTCAACCACTGGGCCAAACCGAGACGATTGCGCGGAGCATCTTCGGGAAAGTCCAGCAGGGTGCCTGGCGTGCCCGGTTGGACTGCCTCGCCACGTTGATCGTACACGCCACGCTCAAGTAGGTAGCTTGGTTTTGGTTCAGGCAATTCTTGCATGACCATGATCTCCGCGACAGCGTCCTGGACTGCGCAGCGGTTCTTGCGAGCTTCCTTCAATTTCAGTCGAGCTTGGTTTACTGTTTCGTCAATGCGTCTTAAATAATGGTCGACAAAAACGTCGGTTGTTTTGACCGCCGGTTTCGCGTCGGGGGAAATCGTTGCGAAGAGCCGCTGGATTTCCAATTGGGTTAACACGGTGTCGTAAACTTGAAATTCGTCGACCGAACCGTGTTTGAATCCGTTGTCACGAAATCGTTCCCCGATGGCGATGTTGTCGCCGCCACCACCGGTGATGTTTTTGGTCAGTGCGTCACGAACGGTTTCCGTTTCGACTTGTTTGCCGTCGACGTAAATGGCCAATCCCGCGGCGGTGCTGGATCCATCGTTACAAACAACCACATGGATCCACTCTTTAGTGGGAATCGCATCGACGCTGCGGATGCTGATCGCATTGCCAGGCCAAAAGTGGATCAGCGACCAGTTGAGCCGGCCTTCGTCAATCAGCAGTTCGTAGCCGCGGCTGGCGGCGTCGGTCCAAGCACGCGAGCGATGAAAGATCACGGCTCGCTCTTTGACGTCGGGTGTTTTGATCCAGCACGAAACTGAAAACGGTGCAAAGCGAGAAAAATTGCCAACCTTGGTGTCGATCGGGTCGTCACCGGTCAGCGTCACCGCATGGCCGACGACACCGTCGGTATGCTGATTGGGGGCGGTCGGTGCGTCCTCGAAATCGAGAGCCAAGATCGGTTGGGCAAGCGGAATTTCAGTGACGGTGGATTCAATTTCACTCGCCCATTTTTCTGCTTTCGCTGTGCTTGAGGCCATCGCGTTTTCAAGCGTTTGCAAGGCAGCGTCCACAGCAGCGGCGGTGGATGCGAGTTGTTCTTCTTGCGTCGCGGTTGGCAGCGGCAACGTCGGAGTGGGGATCGCGTTAGTGAAATACGAATACAAGCCGGCTTCGGCAATGTTGTCAAAAAACGCGGACAGCTGAAAGTATTCCTTTTGTTTCAGCGAATCATATTTGTGATCGTGACAACGGCAACATTCCATCGTCAGTCCCATGATTCCGGTTGCAACCGTTTGGGTGCGGTCGGCGATCGATTCGATACGAAATTCTTCGGGGACGCTGCCCCCTTCGCACTCTTGCGGATGCAATCGATTGAAGGTGGTTGCCAAGATCTGATCGCGAGTGGCGTCTGGCAGCAAATCACCGGCAAGTTGCTCGGTAATGAATTGGTCGTAGGGCATGTTTTGATTGAACGCTCGGATCACCCAATCTCGCCAAGGCCAAACGAATCGGTCACGATCGACTTGGAAACCGTACGTATCGCTATAGCGTGCCACGTCAAGCCAATCGGCAGCCATGCGTTCGCCATAGGTTTCCCGCTTCAGTAATCGATCCACCAAGCGTTCATAGGCATCCGCGGATTGATCCGCCAAGAACGCGTCGATTTCCTCGATCGTGGGCGGCAATCCGGTCAGATCAAAGGTGACACGGCGAATCAACGTTTCGCGGTCAGACTCCGGTGCGAATGAAAGATTGTTTTTGGCAAGTTTGGCTTGGACAAAAGCATCGATCGGGTTGTAGGTTCGCTGTCCCTCGCTGTGCTCGGGGACCTCAGGGCGCCGGGCGGCAGCAAACGACCAGTGGCCTTCGTATTGGGCGCCTTGGTCAATCCACTGCCGTATGGCTTCGATTTGTTCTTCGCTGAGCGAGCGTCCCGAGCTGGCCGGCGGCATGCGATGATCTGGGTCGTCCGAGATAATTCGCAGATAGACGTCGCTTTGGGTCGCATCGCCGGGTTCGATCGCGTACTCCTTGGCACCTGCTTCGGTGTCCAATCGCAGATCGGCTTCGCGTGATGCCTCGTCAAATCCGTGACAATGAAAGCAATTTTCCGAGAGGATCGGGCGAACGTCAAAGTTGAATCGCAACGGGGCAGCGGATCCCGACGGATCTTTGGCCGAGCCGGTGCTTGCGACCGCAACCCATGCGACTGCAAAAAGAAACACGCTCGTCGCGAAACGAAAGACTGCAACAACGTTCATAAGTTTCCTGCTAGCGGGGGCAGTCAAGACTCTTTTGGGAGTGGGAAATGATCGATAGCGATTGCAAACGGGGCAATCCAAAGATCAAATCAAGACGGCACGCCAATCCAGCACCAGCAGAGTTGGCACTGACGCAGGTAGCCCTATCAAGAACGGGCAGGCGGGGCGAGATTCGTTGGTAAATCTCTCCCTCTACGATAGTAATCCGAGGCTTGATCGTCAAGAAAAGACGTTGGTGATGACGGTGAATCGTCGCTGCTAATCGAGCAACTGGTCGGCCCATGGCGTCTCAGACGATCCGAATCCAACTCGCCCCAGGATTGGAATCGGGCTGTAGCGGGCGATCTCGGCTGCATTTTCGTCTGCCGAGGCGTCGAGGTTTTCCGACGTATCGCAGAGCACAATCCCCGCTGGCGTTAGCCCGCCATGGATCGCCGCAGTGCAGGTCGCCAGCGTTTGATGGATCACCCCCAAGCGATTCGCGGCAACGATGACCAGTTGGACAGGCGCCATTTTTTTAGCCAAGTCGAGGTTCAAGATGCCGTCGGCCAACGGGCTGAGCAGTCCTCCGGCGCCTTCGATGATCGTGACGTCAAATCCGCTTAGCCAAACTGCCGCGGCTTGGTGCAGTTGATCCGCGTCGACGGACTTGCCTTCGGCCGCAGCGGCACGTGTGGGAGCCAGCGGGGCGCGAAACCGCTGCGGGCAAACTTCGTCAAGCGAGCGAGGGTTTCCGGCGGCGTTCCACAAGTTCCGCGCGTCGGCAGCAACGATTTCCGCCCCGCTTTCCGCTGATTCGGCATGGCAATCGCTGGCTACCGGCTTGTAGACGCCCACCTGCATGCCAGAATGTCGGTAGTGCTTTGCCATCGCACACGCGACGAAGGTTTTTCCCACATCGGTATCGGTGCCGGAGATGAACAATCGGCGTGTCGGTCGAACGCCCGATTCGGACGACGGGTGGACCGTCGTTGGTTGAGTTGGATTCATGTTAGCCCCTTATTAATTTTTTGGATGCAGTGCTCGTGACACGCAACGTCAAACTCGGACTCGTGCAAATGAAAGACGCTGGCTCGAAGTCAGCGATGATCGAAAACGCTTCAAAGTGGATCCGCGAAAGCGCCAGCCAAGGAGCTCAGATCATTTGTTTGCAAGAGTTGTTCAATGGACCCTATCCCTGTCAAAGCGAAGACCATCGGATGTTCGATTTGGCGGAAACGATTCCCGGCGAATCGACCGAGGCGATGGCGAAGCTTGCCAAGGAACTCGAGGTGGTCATCGTCGCGCCGATCTTCGAAAAACGTGGTCCTGGACTGTACCACAATACCGTCGTCGTGCTCGATGCCGACGGGTCGATGGCGGGCGTGTATCGCAAAATGCATATCCCCGATGATCCCTTGTTCTACGAAAAGTTCTACTTCACGCCAGGTGACTTGGGGTTCCGGCCGATCCAAACACGCTTTGCCAAACTCGGGGTCGGTATCTGCTGGGACCAATGGTTCCCCGAAGCGGCTCGGTTGTTCGCGCTCGCTGGCGCCGAAATTCTGCTGTACCCGACGGCGATCGGATGGATCCACGAAGAGAAGGAAGAATTTGGTGCCGGTCAACGAAGTGCGTGGCAAACCACGATGCGAGCCCATTCGATTGCCAACGGGATTTGGTTGGGGGCACCAAACCGAGTTGGGATCGAAGATAATCTCGAGTTTTGGGGATCCAGCATCATTGTGTCGCCCCGCGGCGAAGTGGTGGCCGAAGGTGACCAGAGCGAAGGGCTGCTGATCGCCGATTGCAACCTGGACGAAATCGATGTCGTCCGCACGCATTGGCCGTTCCTTCGCGACCGGCGAATTGACGCGTACGGCGGGCTGCTGAATCGATGGAACGACGATCCACCGTTCACGCGCCCCGGCTGAGCCAGCGACGGCACGCTTCGTCGCATTGAATATGAAGGCTGATCGTCGCGGAAGTCGTCAACGGATTGTTGATTGAGTGAAGTTTCCTGCGGCAAGGGGTGTATGATGGACTTCTTAGTTCGTCAATGGCTTGTTGATTGAGTCCAAATGCAAATCGCAATGGTGAGCCGTGGGCCGTAAGGCGCCGGGTCGTGCGTGGGACCCGGCCGCTGACGCGTCGCGGCTCAATAATCAACAAGCCGTCAACGGCTTTCGATCCACACTGAGGGCCCCCGAAACTCTTGGCGAGTTCCGCTACGGAATGCTTTCTAGCAGGGGCGCAAACTGGTAACAGAGGATTTTGCCAATGTTTCCTGGCTAGCTGTTGCCGTTGTCTGAATCGTCCAGGCCGTAGTCTTTGATTTTTTTGTGTAGCGTGTTGCGGTTGATGCCAAGCATTGCGGCGGCTTTGGTTTGCACGCCACCGCATGCGGACAACACCTGCACGATCAATTCTTTCTCAACTCGGTCGACCACCAAGCTGTGCACCCCGCCTTCGTTGGTGTCGGCTTCGCCAAGCCCCTTCATCACCACTTCGCGAGTCAGTTCGTTCATGTCGCCGATGGGTTTTTCGGTGCCCACGGCAACATCGGGGTTGGTGACGCAAAGCGGCAGCAGGTCGAGCGTCAATTCGTCGGTTTCGGACATCACGACGGCGCGTTCAATATAGTTTTGCAGTTCGCGCACGTTGCCGGGCCAATGGTAATCCTGCATCGCTTCGAGCGTTCCCGGCGCGATGTGGACCACGTAGCGGTCATTGATTTCGTTGTAGTGTTCCAGGAAGTAGGATACCAACGCGGGAATGTCTTCGCGACGACGTCGTAGCGGCGGAATCTCCACAGGCACAACGTTAAGACGCCAATAAAGGTCTTCGCGGAACCGTTCTTCGCGAACTTCGTTCATCAGATCGCGATTGCTCGCCGCGATGATGCGAACATCGGTGCTAAAGGTGCTGGTATCGCCAACCCGTTCAAATTCTTTCTCTTGCAGCACCCGCAGCAGTTTGACTTGCAATGTGAGTGTGGTGCTGTTGATTTCGTCAAGAAAAATTGTGCCACCTTGAGCCGCTTCGAATCGCCCGGCGCGGTTGGCAACCGCCCCGGTAAACGCCCCGCGAACATGCCCAAAAAGTTCGCTTTCAAGCAAACTTTCGCTCAAGGCACCGCAGTTGACTCGCACAAAAGGGGCGCCGCTGCGATGGCTAAGTCGATGGACTGCGCTGGCAATCAGTTCTTTCCCAACCCCGGTTTCTCCAAGAATCAACACCGAAGCATTGCTGGGGGCGACACGACGCGTGATGCGATAAACCTGCTGCATCGCTGGCGAATTGCCAATGATGCCTGCGATCGGTGGCTCTCCGGGACCGTTTGGGGATATGCCGAGCATCGCCATTGAAGATAAGTTGGTGTTTCTCAGTCCGGCGACAATCGCCGTTCAAAGCCTCTACTTATAAGATATCTTCGACGCCGCCCCGTCTTGGATCTCTAGAAAATTGCTTTCGTTTCCTAAAAATAGCTTGCCGACCCAACTTTGGGTAGGCGATACCGTTCGGAGGCGGGCATCCGCAAAACATCGGCGACGTGGACCCCGAGATTGCCTCTAAGGTTGGGATCTTCGTTGTTCCAATGCAGCGATGCCAGTCTGCCGATACAGTTCGCGGTCCAGCTGTGTCAATTCAGGCAATCGATTACGAAGCGCGATCGCGTCCAACAGTTCGGCATAGGCTTGCGGAGACGACGGAGGCGTGGGCATCCAACGGATCGCAGCGGACCAGCGATCGCTGTTAATGGGGGCGACGACGTCACCAAAGAATACAATCGGGACTGCTTCGCCAATGGAATGACGGCGAACGCGATCGATCAACTCAATCGGACTCGCATCGGCTAGGTTGGTTTTGCTGACAATCAAACGAAGATCGCTGCTGCCAGCCACCGCTCGTTCGGCTCCGGCCACTGAGTGCGCAATCCTAACTGCGAAGCCAAGTTGCTTCAGGATTGTTTCTTGCGCCAAAATCAATTCCGCCTCGGTTTCCACCAAGATTGCCATCGGTAGCGATTCGAGCGACGCCATCTCATGCAATGTTTTCAGCACCAAACTGCTGCCGGGATAGTCGTATTGAACTGGCATTGCTGCAATCACCGTTGCCGCTTCATAGCGAATGCGGGGCTCGGCCGAGATCGCGGCCATGACCAATGGTGACGGGTTGGGGGCGGCCGATAGCAACAAATCATTTTGCTGGGAAGCGTCCGATAGCGAACCGATCAAACGCAGCACGCCGACTGCGGCAGGGACATCGCCGCTATCGACGGCATTGGCCAGGATGCCAACCCAAGCAGCGGACTGTAGCGTCGCCGCGAATTCGGACGCAAACGATTCGAGCTGTGTTTTGTCACCCCAATCGGGATCTAAGATCACGCGGTAGCTCAGCTCGGCTGCCACGACTTCGTTGGCGACACTGCGTGGCAGCGACCCGATTCGGCGCAGGCGTGCGGCCGCATCCGCGGCGTCGCGGTAGGCAGCAAGCATCGTTTGGACTTCGCGAAAATCGACACTCTTGCGATCCGCGTTCACGCTCCACAAGATTCGTGTTTGAAAGTCGTTGTCAACCGTTTTGACCGTCTCGCGTAAACGCTGTAATCGGTTGGCTAAGAAATCAATTCCTGCAGCCGTATTGATCGTGCCTGCGGATGCATTTCGTAATTGGGTTGTAGCAAAATCGATTTCGTTCTGCGTGGAATCCGCTGCCAACAATGCGGTGACCAATTCGTTCGTCGCCGCCTTGCGATTGATTCGCACCAAGGCCTTCAGCGCGGCTAGCCGTTCTGGAGGTGTGCCGTACAGGGCAAGTTGCCGTAGCGCGTCGACGCCTCCATCACCCAACCGCAACATGGTTCGCAAAATGTCGTCGCTAGGGGCTGGCGGCGAAGCCGAAACGACGCTGTTGACCATCGCTCGGATGGCATGATTTCCGCCGGCAAGCAGCGTTCGTATCGCATCAATTCGGACGTCAACCGAGGCGGCATCCAGGCGGTCGATCGCCGTGGTCAACCGCGTTTCGGACTGCGCGTTGGCGGTGGCAGCCGCAGAAAGTTTTTCAACAAATTTGCGAGCCGGCTCCTCGAGTTGTTCCGAGCGAACCATTTTTAGCCGTAGCGAGGGCTCGATCTGAGCGGCCATGGCCGCCAAGACGGAATCGTCGATTTGGCGAGCCGCCGCTTCGCTGAGCAACGTGTTTGCCTCGCTCCAGCGGCCCACGCGGACCAGTGCCGAAACCGATTCAGCAAGCTGGATGTCGCCACGTCGGGCCTTGATTTGCAGCTGTTCGCTCAACGGATCCGCAGCCGCTTCGCTCGCCGGATCGTCCGCCGCAGCGGGCTCCGGAGCCGCGTCCAGGGCATCGCCGAATAGGGGGGGATCGGCAGGTACGTCAAAGAACCCGTCTTGGGCGACAAGATTTTCAGACCATGGGGCGGCCACAATCAAAGCGGCAACCAAGGGAACCAGGGCGATGGCGCGGGGGAAACAGAACATGTGGACCGTAGGTGGATTGCAGGATGAACGCCGGGCGACACGCTCATATGATAATCAAGAAAATCGGCGACAACGGCGGATTGCCTGAGACGTCGTCGCGAGCCGGGTTACTGCGGGGCGTCGAGCGACTGGACCAACTGCTGGCGAAACTCCCATTCGGGCGAATCTTCCGGGGCGTCCGCCAATCGTTCGATTTCGTCGAGCATCCAATTGCGGTAGTTTTCTTGGTACTGCAGTGCTTCCTCTTCGCCCGGCAGCGACGCCAGCGGAGGACGTGCGTCCTTGGCTCGCTGTAGCTTCATCAATTTGCGGTCCATCTCCAACGCCATGGCGACATATTGTTCGGACCGGCGTGCTTGGTCGAGTGACGGATCACGTGGATAGGACACGGTCGCGGTGGCCATGTTCTCGTCGATCGAGGCGACGTTCGCGTCTTGCGAATGCCGCATGGGAATCGTGAACGCCCAAACAAGGATGCCACTTGATACCGCGATGGACAGCCATATCCAACGCATGGGAGGTCGTTTCTCGAGAGCCGGGAGCGAGGTCGTTTCGATCGTTTCGGGGGTCATGTTTTGCTGCACCAGAGGCGACAGTGATCGCGATATTGTCGCAGGTTATTTCGTCAAAATGGTGGGTAGGTTATTTGCAATCTCTTCGAAGATCGCAACGAGCTGTTCACCGTTATCGGCGTGATAATGTTTACCACCTCCGGCCGCAGCGACTTGTTGCATTCGTTTTTGGTTTGCACCACTGCCAAACGTGACGGTGTGAATGGTCAGCGGATAGTTCGATGCAAAGTAGTTTGCCACTGTTAGCGGATCGGTGCCGCGGTTATGGTTGCCATCGGTCATCACGACCATCGTCTTGGCGGCGTAGGGACGTGCGGCGGAATCCAATAATGCTTGGATCCCCGCTTGCATTCCGTCTCCGATCGCCGTGTTTCCACCGGGATTGATCGCATCGACCGTGGTCCGGATTTCGCTGAAATTTTTGACCAACCAAACGTCTAGCGAGGCATCCGAGGCATAACTAGCCACCGAGACTTGTTCCTCTTGGACCGTGGTGTCCAGCACGTTCAAGAATGCATCCACTGCGATCACCAGTTCCTGCCACGGCTGCATCGGGCAATCGGGCAGGTTGAAAAGGTCTTGCCAAACCCATTGGTAATAGGTCATTTGGTTGTAGCCCGCGGCATAGTCATAGCTCGTCGTGGTCTTTACTTTTCCGTTCCCTTTTCCATTTTTGTTGCCTTTGGTTGTCACCGTTTTGGTCATCACACCGGCTGCCACCGCAGCTTCTTTGGCCAAGTCAGAGTTAGGATCCATTCCCTCTGGCCAATCAAAATTTAAGTTCGGAACCATCGATCCACTGCGATCCAAGATCAACGAAATATCGCGGTCGACCTGCATGGCCACCGATTCTTGCCGAGGACCAAAGTCGCTTGCGTTGAGTATGCCAGGGATGACAAATGGCACACGACCCGACAGCGATCCTGTGTCACGACGTCCGTTGACACGAACGGCACTGGCGATCAACGCCCCGCTTTGCACGGCTGCCGTGGGTAGTTTTTGGAATTCGTAGCGGCCGGTTAAGCCGTTGGGCTGCGTGGTGATGCCGAATTCAATCTCGTTAGCGGAATCTTCGCTGCGAATCTGCAGCGGTTGTCCGTCCACGTTGTTCAACGCCGCAGTTGCAACTGCGGCCATTTTTGCGGCTTCGACCGTTTGGTGTTCGCTAAATGCACGGCCTCCGGCACGCGCGGCCGCATCAGTAGCGACCATCAATTCGGTGCGGTTCAGTTGCATCTGCGCGCTATTGATACAGAACGCCGCAAGCAGTGCCAACACGGGCAGGATCAGCGCCATCAGCGCGAAGACGTTTCCGCGTCGTTGTCGATGCGATCGTGCAATCGAGGCGGCGAAGATGGTTGAAACGGTGCGATGAGAAAATCGTGTGGTCATGGGATGATCGCAGCGAGAAACGATAGGTGTGTGGGAATTAACTCAATCAATGGCGTCGGTGTTGCGAAGCGTTATTGTTCATAGAACCCTTCGTAACGCTCCGTTTTCATAACCGCTTGGGTTTCGATCGTTGTATTGGGTAAGAACATCGGCGTGAACATCGCAATCGCCTGCAGATCCACGCTGACCGTGACGGTAATCGTGGGCGCGTCAAAAGTGACGTTGCTGACGGTAACGTCGTAGCCGCTGTCATCAAGCAGCGAACCCATAATACGATCGGCCTCCGCCACGGCTTCCTCACGCGTGGCTCCCGGAACCATCGCGGTACGGGCGGCATAGTAGGCAGCGTCCTGCGCCAAGTTGCGAGCCATGTTCATCCTCGCAAATTCCATGCAGGTAAAGATCATGACAAACATCAGATTCGCCACGATTGCAAATTCCACCATCGCAGCACCATCGCGTTTTTGACGCGGTCCGCGACGTTGGGGAGCGGTTCGAATTCGGTGGCGTTTCATGAAAACAAGTGCGATTGAAAAATTGAAGGGAGGCTTGGCGTGACGTCTATTTTTTTCCGAGGTTCTGGTATTCTTTGCGCATCGTGACGCTGGTGGTCATCGTCATATCGTCAAACATGCTCGAGGCAACCAATAGATTGCCAGCACATGGAACCGTGACCGTGATGGTCACGTTTTCCAGCGTGTCGGCGTTGTCGAATCCAGGCGAACTAAAGGTGACCGAGGCACTGCCGTTGTGTTGGATGTTGCGTTGGTCCAAGAATTCGATCACGCGACTCGTTGCATCGCTGTTGGTGTAGCCTCGGCCGACACCGCGGCGAGCGCCTTCGTAGGCGGCAAGCGTGATCGATTCACGCAGAAACAGCATCGAACAAAGATCGATCGTGCCCAGCGTCAGGACGAGCAGCACTGGGATGCATACAGCAAATTCAACCGAGGCAACGCCGCGGCGTGGGCGCCGTCGCATTCCCAGCCGACCGCGACGTGGCGGGCGAGTTTCGGAGGTGCATCGTTTAAACATGGCTATCAAAGACAAAAGGACGTTGCCGGTTCACAAAGCAAGGATTCCGGCTCTACTGGAAACCTAGTGCGCAATCCTCCAGCAGGCGTTAAATTTGTAAGATTTTTCTTGTCTTCGCGTGTTTCGTGTGCTTGGCCCCCCTGCAGGGTGTGTGTTGATGGGGCGACGGGAAACACGCCTCATCCTCGGGGAAATCGTCGTTTTGCGAGGTGGCCGCCGCGACGTCACCAGGATGCTCAAGGCTAGAAAAAAGGTTCACTTCTTAGGCGACTGCTGAGAATCGTGAACCCGCAAGGACCTTCCAACGTCTATTCTTAGTGTATTGCGAACACTAACTGAGATAAGAGCATGGGCGAAACCTTTCGCGGTGACGGATCGTTAGCACTGCTGACGGATCTTTATCAACTGACGATGGCGTATGGCTATTGGAAGACACAGCGGCACGAACGCAACGCGGTTTTCCATTTGTTCTTTCGCTCTCATCCGTTTAGCGGTGGCTACGCGATCATGGCGGGATTGGGGCCGCTGATGGAAACGCTCGACGAGTTTCGTTTCACTGCCGATGACATCGCATATCTCAAGACGCTTCGTGGCAATGATCATCAGCCACTCTTTGCGGAACCGTTTCTTCGCTATTTGAGCGAACTGCGGTTGAGCTGCGACATTGACGCGGTGCCTGAGGGGACCGTGGTCTTTGCGAATGAACCGCTGCTGCGAGTTCAGGGTTCGATTTTGCAATGCCAGATTCTCGAAACGTTGCTGTTGAACTGCATCAATTTCCCGACCTTGATCGCCACGCGTGCCGCACGGGTGTGTCAGGCGGCTGGCGACGATACGGTGCTCGAGTTCGGGCTTCGTCGAGCGCAAGGGAACGACGGTGCGATGACCGCTTCGCGTGCGGCGTATATCGGTGGATGTCATGCGACTAGCAACGTGTTGGCGGGAAAGTGTTACGACATTCCCGTCAAAGGAACTCATGCTCACAGCTGGGTCATGTCCTTCGACGGAGAACACGAGGCATTCGCGGCCTACGCGAGCGTCATGCCGAACAATTGCATCTTTCTTGTCGACACCTATGACACGGTGCACGGAGTCGCCAATGCCATTTTGGTGGCGATGGAATTGCGAAAGCAGGGACATGAAATGATTGGGGTGCGATTGGATTCGGGCGACATGGTCGCGCTGAGCCAAAGAACGCGTGCGATGTTAGACGCCGCGGGATTGCCGGATGCCAAGATTGTGGCCAGCAACGATTTGGATGAACACCAAATCCAACGGCTAAAACGTGATGGAGCTAAGATCGATATTTGGGGCGTCGGCACGCGACTGGTCACCGGCTATGAGCAGCCTGCACTGGGCGGCGTCTATAAATTATCTGCGATCGTCGATTCGGATGGGCAATGGCACGACCGTGTGAAGTTGTCCGAGCAGTCGGTCAAGACATCGAATCCAGGGATCCAGCAAGTGCGGCGATATCGCAACGCGGATCAAGCCGTCGCCGACGTTATCTACGACATCCGTGATGGAACAGCAACCTCGCCTCGCATGGTGCCAATCGGCAGCGACGAGATGCATCTTTTTGACGAAGATGAATTCGAAGGGGATTGGCAAAGCGAAGACTTGCTGGTTCCTGTGCTTCGTGGTGGTAGCCGAGTGGGCCAATGGCCAACGATTCATCAGATTCGCCAGCGAACAAAGAAACAGTTGGCCATGTTTTCCGATGACGTGCGTCAATTGGTTGAGCCGGCGGTCTATCCAACCGGATTGGATGTGCAGTTATTTGAAACAAAACGCAGACTGATTGCGACGGCATCGCCGTTTCATGGGTAGGGTTTTTTTACGAAGAGATCTTGTATGTCGTACACCTACGAACATCCACGTCCCGCATTGACGGTGGATTGCGTGGTCTTTGGGCTGAGCGATTGCTCGTTGAATGTGTTGTTGATCCAGCGTGCAAATCCTCCGTTTCAAGGGCAATGGGCGATTCCGGGCGGTTTTGTTGACATGGACGAAGCGCTTGACGATGCCGCTCGTCGTGAACTGCAGGAGGAAACGGGAATCAAGAATCTATTCATCGAGCAGTTGTATACGTTTGGCAGCGTCGATCGGGATCCCCGCGGACGTGTCGTCTCGGTAGCCTACATGGCGCTGGTTCGGCAAGCGGATTATCGCCCCCAACATGCGGACGACGCAGCCGATGCCGATTGGTTTGCGGTCGATTCGCTGCCCGAATTAGGATTTGATCATCAGCAGATTTTAGCCATGGCGCATGATCGAATTCGTAGCAAAGTGCAGTACCAGCCGATTGGATTCGAATTGCTGCCGCGTAAATTTCCCCTGCGAGATTTGCAGCGGCTTTATGAAATCATTTTGGATCGTGAGATCGACAAGCGAAACTTTCGCAAAAAGATGCTAAACATGGATGTGTTAGAAGAGCTTGACGAGTTCGAGCAGAACGTATCACACCGCGCGGCTCGCTTGTATCGATTCAACCGTCGCAAGTATCAGCAGCGTCTAAAGGAAGGGTTCCATTTTGAGATCTAAGCGTGAAGCGTTGATCCTTGTCGATATTCAAAACGACTTTTTGCCGGGAGGTGCCTTGGCGGTCGCCAAGGGTGACGAGGTGATTCCGGTGGCTAATCGATGTGTGCCTGAATTCGACAACGTGATCGTGACCCAGGATTGGCATCCCCCGAACCACTCGAGCTTCGTCAGTAATCATCCAGGACGTCACGTCGGTGATGTCGTGAAAGTAGGCGATGTCGATCAAGTGTTGTGGCCCGATCACTGTATTCAGCTATCCGAGGGTGCGGCGTTCGCCGATGCACTGGAGATCCGCTGTGACGTTGCCATTTTTCGAAAAGGGACTGACGCTGCGATGGATTCCTATAGCGGGTTCTTTGACAATGGTCACAAACACGCCACCGGACTCCATGACTATCTTCGTGAACATCAAATCGAGCGTCTGTTTGTCATGGGGTTGGCGACCGACTATTGCGTCAAGTTCACGGCGCTGGATGCCGTGATGCTAAATTTTGAGACGTTCCTGCTGATCGATGGATGCCGTAGCGTCAGTCAAGATCCGATTCAGGTGGATGAAGCGATCGATCAAATGCAGGCGGCGGGCGTGCAAATCATCCACAGTAATGAAATCTTTTCTTAGGCATCACAGATGATCTCGCTTGGGCCCACTGACGAAAGGGTTGCCGCGATAGAAGAAACGCAAACGCTCGTCGATCGCCTTGCTGATCCCAATGCGTGGCGTGGCATGGATGTCGGCCGCAGGCGATGGAGTTCTCGGGGGGGCAATCAAGATGTTTCGGTCGGTCGTCAAGTCGATGCCATCATCACTGCGGTCCACCGCAATCGCCTGGCAAAGCATCGCGGGGCCGCGAGTCAAACGTTTCAGGTCTTGCGTTTGACGGTTGCTTTGCATTTGTTCGATTCCCCACACAGGTTGGATCGCGCGGATCAATACCGCACTGCCACGACCGGAGCTTTCGGTGACGGCATTCATACAGTATTTCGCATGAATGGGATAAACGTACAATGTGCCGGCGGCCGAAAACATCGACGCGTTGCTTCGGGTCTTCCCGCGTGCACTATGGCTGGCAGCATCGCTGTCGGCTAAATAGGCTTCCGTTTCCACAATGATCCCACCGACCCATTGCTGATTCGTACGTCGCATTAGGCATTTGCCAAGCAATTCTCGAGCGACGATTTCAGTCGGCCTCGCATAAAATTCGCGAGTTAAACGGTTTTTTTGAAGTGGCAATTTTTTCATGACAGCTAACACGCGTGCCTTCGCAGCACGTTGGATCTTTCCCATTTCGCATCCGCCTATTCATGGTGGATGGGTTCGCATGGATCGTCAACAGATCGTCGAGGTGGGACAGGGACCGCCGCCTGCGGATGCCGAGGATCTCGGCGATGTCGCGTTGCTGCCGAAATTGGTCAACGCCCACACGCACCTCGAATTTTCGGATTGCGAGACTCCGATTGGCGAACCCGGCATAGAACTGTACCAATGGGTCGGCAAAGTCATCGCCGCGCGTCAATCCACCACGGTTGCAGCAAAAGCTTACGCCATTATCAAAGGCTTGAAAGAATCGTCCGAATCCGGAGTCGGGCTTGTCGGCGAAATCGCCACGCTTCCGAGCGAATACCCGATACCGGATGGTTCTCAGCAACAAGCCCCTTTCCCAGAACTCGTCACGTTCGCCGAGACGATCGGGTTGTCAACACAACGCGGCAACGAGCGGTTTGAGCTCACCGAGCATCATGTTCAAACCCAGCCCCGTGGTGCAATCAGTCCGCATGCACCCTATTCGACCTCTCGACCGCTGATCCAGCGATGTGTCCAATTGGCGTGTGAAAGTCAACGTCCATTGGCGATGCATGTTGCCGAATCGCCTGCCGAACGAGAGTTGCTCTGTGGCGGGTCAGGACCGTTTGCCGAGACGCTTCGGCAATTGGGAGTTTGGGATGCATCGCTGTTCCCATGGGACGATCAACCGTTTCGTTGGTTGATCGATCTGCTGGCCAAGGTGCCGCATGGTTTGCTCGTGCATGGCAACGATTTTCAGCCAAGCGAAATCGAGCAAATCGCCAAGCATCCATCGCTAAGTGTTGTCTATTGTCCGCGGACGCATCACTTTTTCCGATACAAGCCGCATCCGGTCGGCGAGATGTTGGCCCGCGGGATTCGCGTCGCCCTAGGAACCGATTCGCGAGCCAGTAATCCTGATTTGAATCTTTGGCGAGAGGTTCAGTTTTTGCTAAAGCATCGTCCCGACATCGATCCCGAAAAGGTGCTCGGTATGGGGACCATCAATGGAGCCAATGCAATGGGCAGGTCAAAACAGGGACGATTGCAGCCCGGTTCGTTGCCTCAGTTCAATCTGATTCCTACCACGGCCAATACGTTGCAGGGTGTGTACCGAGACATGGCTGAGCAACCGCTACAGCCCGGGCTTTGATGGGGGCGTTCGCCACTGGATCATGCCGCTCGTTTGACATCGTCGTCGGCGTTCATCGGCCGCTGGATTTCGGTCGCCGCAACGCGTGCACGTCGCAGTTCGCGAATCTTTTCAGCATGCTCGTGTAGCTCGCCTTCGAGATCGCGAATTCGAGTGCTCGCCTTGGCATTCGCATCGAGACTGTCTTCGAGTTCCGCCGTCACTCGGCTGAGATGTTCACGCAGGTCCGTGATCTGGGTTTGCAATGCATCGTTTTCGGGGCGAAGCTGCTCGGATTGTTCAAGTTGATCTTGCAGTTCTTGGATCGTCGTTTGTTGCTTGTCGATCGTCACTTGGATTTCGCTTCGCTGTTCCCGCGTTTCATCAAGCTGCTGCTGTACATCTTCGAATTGATGTCGCAGTTGGCTGAAGTCCTTCAGTTGGCTCTTTAGCGAATCGAGTTGGTCGCTTTGAGCGGCGATCTCTTCACGGCGTTCTTCATTGACGCGGCGAAGTTCTTCGAGTTGTCCTTGGGTGATTTGCAGTTTCTCGCGAATCGAAGCGGACGTCTCGGCCTCTTGTTGCCAACGTTCGCTTTGCTGCACAAGTTCGTGCTTCGTTTTTTCAAACGCCGCGATTTCATGCTGAAGCTCCACGATGGTTTGCTTCGCAAAAACCAATTCTTCAGCTGATCGCTGCAGGTCAGCAAACTGAGACTGCATCTGCTCGAATTCAGCCTGGCGTGGTCGAATCGAACCACGCAGTTGGCTGTTCTCGTCGGCGAGCCGTTTGATTCGGTCCGAGGATTGTTCGATTTGGACCTTCGCCTGATCAAGCTGTGACTTGTGCTGCTCGAGCAGCGTCTTGCTTTGGTTTGACTTGGCGTTGGCCTGCTCTAACATCGCGGCCGTTTGTTCTCGGATCGCGTTGAGCTGTTGGATCTCGGCAACGTGGTGTTCCCGTTCCGACTTCAATTCGTCCAGCCGCAGTGTGGTTTCAATCAACTTCGATTTCGTTTGATCCAATTCGTCTTGGCTACTACTTAACCGAGCCTGAGTCTGGCTGAGTTCGCTGGCCAATTGCTGAATCTCGATTCCGCTCTGTTCTTTTTCGGATTTCAATTCGTTCAACAACTGCACGGTTTCTGAGAGTTGCGAATGAGTTTGTTCCAGTTCTTGTTGACGTTGACTCAGTACGGTTTGCGTTTCTGCAAGTGCCGTCGCGGATTGTTCCAGTTCCGCCTTGGTTTGCGTCAGTTCGGATTGGGTTTGCTCGAGCTCTTCCGTCGCCGTGCCCGCGGCGAGCAGTTGCTGTTGAAGTTGGCTGATTTCGTTTTCTTGGCTTTGCAGCGTTTCGGTTTGACGCTCGAGGTCGATCAGGGTGCTCGATAGCCGTTGTTGCAGTTGAACAAGTTCGCTCTGTTTGCCTGCGACGACGCTCTGCAGCGGTGCGAGTTCGCTCATCTCGTCTTCGAGTCGAGCGATTTCGGCAATCTTGGCCTGCAGTGATTGTTGCAGCTGTTCTTGGTAGGCGATCGCTTCGGCAATCGCGTTGTCTTTTTCGTCGAGCTGTTGTTGCAGCAGTTGCGTGTCCTCGCCCGTGCCGTTGTGCTGTGCGTTCAGCGTGGCAATGGTTTCAAGGTGTTGTTGGTTCTCTTCGGCTAGCTGTTGTTGCGTGTCGATCAACCCGGCGATCTCAGCCTCCTTCTGGCTGATCTGCTGCTGTAGCGATTCAGCTTGGTCCGCGGTTTCGCTGTGCTGCGTGGTCAACGAGGCAATGGTTTCGAGATGTTGCTGGTTCTCTTCGGCAAGCTGTTGTTGTGTGTCGATCAATCCAGCGATCTCAGCTTCCTTCTGGCTGATCTGTTGCTGTAGTGATTCAGCTTGGTCCGCGGTTTCGCTGTGCTGCGTGGTCAGCGAGGCAATGGTTTCAAGATGTTGCTGGTTCTCTTCGGCAAGCTGTTGTTGCGTGTCGATCAATCCAGCGATCTCGGCCTCCTTCTGGCTGATCTGCTGCTGTAGCGATTCGGCTTGGTCCACAGTTTCGCTGTGCACCGTGGTCAGCGTGGCAATGGTTTCGAGATGCTGCTGGTTCTCTTCGGCTAGTTGTTGCTGCGTGTCGATCAACCCGGCGATCTCAGCTTCCTTCTGGCTGATTTGTTGCTGGAGCGAGTCGTAGCGATCGCCCGCGTCGCTGTGTTTCGCGGTCAAGTTGCAGATGGTTTCCGTTTGTCGTTGATTTTCTTCGGTCAACCGTTGGTGTTGGTCCATCAACGCGGTCAATTCATTCGTTTTGTCACCAAGTTCAAGTTGCAGTGAGGCGAGACGATCGTCTGACTCTTGCTTCTCGGCGGTCAGCGTGGCCATGGCTTCGGCTTGCTGGCGATAGTCCTCGGCGAGTTGATCGTGTTTCGCCGTCAACGTCGTGATCTCGGTTTCCTTGTCGCTCAGTTGTTGCTGCAACGACTCGTAGCGGTTACCCGAATCGCTGTTTTGAGCGGTGAGCTGGTCGATCGTTTCGGCTTGGGCGTCGTTCTGTTTGACCAGCTGGTCGTAGGCCATTTTTCGTTCGGCCAATGCCACTGCGGTGTCCGCGAGTTCAGCTCGCAATGGCAACAGGGATTCGATCTCGTCGCTCATTTGGTCCAGCCACGTTTGTTTACTCTTGATTTCCTCTTCGAGTTGGCTGAGACGTTCTTGTTGGGCTTGGGTTTGTTCGCTCGCCGCAGCTTGTTGTGCGGTTAGTTCCGCGATCTCGGCATCACGTTGCTGAATTTCTGCGACGCGAGCGAGCAGTTCTTGCTCGAGATTCTGATTCGATTCGGTAGCCTGCTGATAATTTGCTTGGGCGGACTCGAGCTGCTGACGCAAATCGGTCACCGTTTGGTCGGTGGTCTCGACGATTTCACTTTGCCGCTTGAGCAGTTCCGCTCGCAATTGAACCAGCTCGTCGTTGAGCTGCGTATTGGTTTGTTGTAGGTCTTGGATCTGTTGGCCGCGTGTCTCGTTTTCTTGACGCGTCTGCTGAATTTCAGCGTCCAGGGCCGTGCGGGTTTGCAGCACTTCTTGAAGCTGCGAAACAAGCAATTCGTTGCGACTGACCTCTTCGTCCAAACGTGTGGTTGCCTCGGCTCGGGCTGCCGCAGCTTCGCTGGATTCACTCCGCGCGTTGTCCAACAATTTTTGAAGCTCGGCGTTACGGTCGGTCAACTTTTCGTGTTCAGACGATCGGTTATCCAGTTCGCTTGACTTGGCGTTGAGCTGTGACTCGAGTTCGGCGACGTGTTGCTTGTGTTGGCGAACCACCTCGCGTGATTTTAGATAGCGATCTTCGGTCTCACGCAGACGTTTGCGTTCCGAGGCGCTATCGCGATACCACAACAAGTGTCCTACTAAGAGTCCGGCGAGCAGAAACGCAAGCATGGAATAAGCAGCCGGTAGCCCAAACAACTCGGTCATCTTCGATTCCAAATGGAATGGCAAACATAAAGTCAACGAATACGGTTGACGCTGATACGCGGTGACGAGTTGTCACATGCGAACGTCCAGCTCCATTGGCTTTATCAGGAAGCTAGCCCCCCTGTCGACCTTAATTTCGAGGAATTTCAGCCAGCGAGGCGGTTTCGTGTTCTGCGAGCGGTCACTCGGACGTGAGCGGGGCCCTCGGAAGATCTGTGAGACCGCGGTCGTCACAGCGAATGTACCGCTCCCTGCGGGCCGACGCCCTGATTGCTAGCATGTCGCGTTTTGCCCGTCGAGCAATGCGATGGTTCCGTTTTGGCGGTCACTGTGTTTCCGGACGGGAAGATCGGCGACACTCCCATCCCAAAAGGAGAGACGGGATGCCTCTGGAAATCGTCGATTTAGACGCGGCGAATGAAATCGGCGGCGAAACTGCGAATTTCGCTGCCATTCAGCACGTGGACCATTCGCAGTTGTTGGACTTGTTCGTCACTGAACGAGCTCAACGGGACATGGACCAAACGTTTGTGATGACGTCTCGCCAAGCGTTGCCAACCCGATCCAGGTGGCAGCGGCGATAGCAACGCAATCTCACGTCCACGTGAATGCAAGCAAGCCGCAGCAATCAGACGTTCTTCGAGCGTTTCGGCGTAGTCGACGCGAGGGTCGACCCAGACGTCGGGGATGACGACCGGGGGATACAAGAACAGTGCACCGCCGTAGATGCTAAGTCCGATTCCCGGGCCAACCATTTCTTCTTGGTAATGGGTCGCAAACAACGCGAGTGTTGATTCTTCGTTGTGTTCGGCGAACCAGGTGGTGCGCCACGGGTACTTTCGTGGGTCGGCGGGTGAATCGAACAGCATCACACAGGCATCGAGTACGCCACGACTTGGCGGCACCACTTTGACATAGATTTGTCGTTCGTACCAATGACGTAGCGTGTCACGAATGTCGATACCATCTTTGACGCTGGTGGTGAATTTCTCGGTCTTGGCAAGATCGTTACCGATGATCGCTTGCGCACGGTCAAACACACGAGTGCGGAAGTTTTCGATGCGAGCGTCTTCGGGTGGATAGCTACAGTGGCTGTATGGGTTCCATTTGTATTTCCAACGCTCTTTCTCATACTTGGTCGCACGGCGTTGCAGTTGAATGGTTTGCCACGTTAGCGGCGGGCCCGGCAATCGGCTGACCAGCGAATGGGTTTCGCCGTCGGGCAAACGAACCTGGTCAATCCCCAGTGTAACTTCGGGCAGCGATTCGGCTTGGCTTTGCTCGATGGACGGTTCCTGTTTCCCGTGCTGATAGGTGTTGGCCAGTTCGGCGACGTGCAGCGCGAACTGGTCTCCGAGGATCTGTTTTGCAGCCGTCACGATCGTGACTAAATCGGGGGTCATCCGCCGATGGATCAGCGACAGGTTGCGGATGTACTGCAAACACTTCGATAGCAACAGCGGGGTCACCCGGCGAGCGCGATTGCCAAGTTCTTGACGATAGCTGTCGCGAGCTGCGATCAGTAATTCCTTGACGCCGTCGATCTGGATGTTGTCATCGTTTTCCAGTTCGGATCGTGCCCGTTCGTACAGCCCCGTGATGAAGGGCAACTCGCCGTACAAGAACATTAGCGTCCGGTCCTTTACGGCGAAGCGTTCAGCCGGCTGCACGACGTCATGTTCGGGCAAACTAATCTTCGCCGACATTTCGTTACGCGAACTCTGCTGTGTCGATGGCGCTAATTGGTTGTACGCTTCGCGAATCCATGGCCAATGCAGCACGCTGCAGACAAACAGTGTGCGTTCGTGACGGGTTTCCAAATCGCGAAGCCGCATCGCCATGTGCACGATCCGGCTGCGGGTTTGGTGGTCCGGCGGGCGAGCGATGCTGGGCAGCAACGCAGCGGCAAAAATTTCGGGTGCCACATGCCGCACCGCAAAGGGGTCCGGCATCACGGTGGAATAAGGGCAAAACGGATCGGTTTCCAGGTCCACGTAGGCCCGCGGAAGGTGTTCTCCCATCGCCGCGCGGATCGCCATGATCACCGGTTGGCAAGGGTCGATCGGCACGTAGCTAGTCGGAGGCGTTTCGGGATCCTCGTCCTCAGGGTCCGAGGCATCGGAATCCTTTTCGTTCCAAGGACTTTGGGCCCATTCCGAACGAAATTCGCTGGCGGCGAAATTCGGTTTCGGAGGTTGCAGGACAATCGACGCACGAGGAAGATCGAGCACGCCGGCTTCGACCGGTTCGCGGAATGATTCCGGCAGCGGAACCGCCAAACAGTCAAACGAATACTCGAGAAACCAACGGCGAACCGTCAGGGCAAATTGGCCGCTGCCGTGGATGATGGGCAGGACCGCCAACCGTGGACTGATCCTCAGCAACGCTGGGACATCGTTCGTTTCAGAAAAATTCAAGGAAAGTGCTCTTTTCTAACGAACCAAAATGAACTAAATTCGTACCCACGTCGAAACAATCGGGTTTTTATTCAGGTGAGACGCCGTAACGAGCGATTGCTCTGGCTACTGATTTATTCCGCTCACTTCGCCGATTTGCTTTTTCATTTTTCTTCGACAATCGTCATTCTCAAAAACGCAGTTCCAATTGGAACTGCGTTTTTTTTATCCTAACCCGCCGCGTCAGCGCGGGACCATGTCAAGATCGAGATTCCCTCGCTGACGCTTCGGGTTGTGAAAAACGCGCAACTTCAAAACGGACGCGTCGGGTTGTGGAATCAGTGCAGCGTGACCTACACCGCCGCCTCGCTGGCCGTTGCCAACACATCGGTTGTTTCTTGGCAAAGGTATTTTTTAGCCGCATTCGCGACCGCCTGCTGGTCCACTTTTTTGAATCGTTCGAGCAGATCATCGGTGCTGGCATACTCTTCGCAAATCAACCAGCGGCTACCGACGCTGGAGAGCCGGTTGCTGGGCCGTTCGCTCTGCATGATACAGGCGGCGGTGGCCTTGTTCACAGCTTGCTCGAGTTCTTCGCTCGTGACGCCTTGTTCAGCGGTGCGGCGAAGCACGTCGGCCATCCATTTGCGGTTGCCCTGCATCGCGGCGGGTTCGCAAACCAAGTAGGCGAACCACGCGCCGCAATCGGTGAATTCCTGCGGCCACACGGTGGCGGCTTCGGCGCGTCCGGTATCGATCAGGTCCCAGAACAATCGGCTGCCTCCTTCGTCACCGACGATCGACGCCAGGATGCGGGCAGCGTAACGGTCCTGGCTGGTCATGCTTGGGCCGGGGCTCATCTGGACGAAGTAAGCTTGAGCGGCGTCAGAGATATCAAGTTCCGCATCCATCGAAATGCCATCGGGCAGCGACTGCGGGTCGTCCGCCTGGGGTTCCGGCGGGCAAGGACGATCGGCCCATTGGCGGGTCTGATGTTCGACCGCATCTACCAAGGCATCAAAGTCGACATTGCCCGTCGCGGCCAGCACAATGTTTTCGCCTCGATAGCGGCGATTGAAATAGTCACGCATCGTTTCGACACGCATCGTTTCAATCGACTCGGCGGTCCCCAGCACACGTCGTCCGAGTCCGCGTGGGCCAAAGTGACGCTCCATCGCGCGTTCAAAGGCGCCAAACGGCGGTTGGTCTTCGTACTTGGCGATCTCTTCCAAAATCACTTGACGTTCGGTTTCAAATTCGCGCGGATCGAGTGTCGGGCTGAGCATGTCGGTCAGCAGTTCGACGATCCGGTCTTGAAACTTCGGCAGCACGGTGGCGTAATACACCGTTTGCTCTTCGGTCGTGTAGGCATTGCTTTGTCCGCCGAGCTCGTCGAGTTCGCGATTCACATCGGCAGCCGATCGCTTCGCGGTTCCCTTGAACATCATGTGTTCCAGGAAATGGCTTAACCCCGATTCGATATCCGTTTCGTTGCGAGATCCTGCGCGAACAAAATAGCCCATTGCTGCGGAATAACAGCGGTTGTCGATCTCTGCGGCAATGCGGAGACCGTTGGCAAGCGTATGGTGTCGGAACTGCGCCATATTGAATTTGAGCTTTGAGAATACGGTGGGAAGGAGCGGCAAGCGGCGGCCAGCAATTATTCAGGGGCAGCAAGCTTTTTAGGCCCGAGCGTTACGATTCGGTAGTTGCCCGGCGGATGGTCCAACCAATAGGATTTGACCTCGTCAAGCGTCAACGACTCGATGATCTGTTCCAGTTCCGACGTGCTTAGCACGCGGCCAAGTTGGAAGTAGTCCGAAGCGATCGACGAGGCCCGCGACGCACTGGATTCCTGTTCCATGATCAAGTTGCTTTGGATGCGGACTTTCCATCGTTCGAGTTCATCATCGCGGAGGTCTGCGGTGAACTTTTTGAATTCGCCTAGCGTGACATCCAAGGTTTGCTGAGCTCGTTCCGGTGTGGTTCCGGCATAACCAAACACGGCCCCCAACTGCTCGAGCGAATGGCAGCCAGCGGTGATCGTGTAGCAAAGCCCTCGTTGTTCTCGGACGCGATCAAACAAACGACTGCTCATGCCGTCGCTGAGGATCCCGATCGCCGCACGAAGTTTGAAGTAGTCGGCGTGGCCAAAGGGGATTCCGTCAAAGGAAAAACCAATGTGCGTTTGGCTCGATGGGGAATCGATATGTTCTTGGCCGGCAGTACCTTCGAACTTCGCTGCGGTGGCGATTGGGCCTGATTTCCAGTCGCCGAAATTCTGTTTGGCCCAGCCAACGACTTCATCGATATCCAGGTTGCCCGCCACGGCAAGGATCGCGCCGCTGGCGTGATAATGCGATGTATAGAACTCGCGAATATGGTCCGGTGTGATTTTGGCCAAACTGGTTTGCGTGCCGTGGTTGTTGCGGCCAAGTCGTTTGCCGTACTGCATTTCACGCAGCCGGATCATCACCCGCTGGGTCGGTTCGTCTTCGATCGCTCGCAGTTCTTGCATGGCCATCGACTTGGCATCGTCAAGCTGATCGGCGGGCAAGTGCGGGCGACGCACGATGTCGGCATACAGTTCCAGTGCGGCCTGCAGTGAGTCGGCGGGCATCGATCCGCCGTAGGACACGGCCGAAGTCGAAACGCCCGAGGATCGATCCATCCCCAGATTGTCTTGGATCGCGACCAGGTCACGGCTGCTGTAGTTTCCCGCACCACGCTGGACCATCTCGCAAACCATCGATGCAAGTCCAGCATCGTCATCGGCTTCGGCGTTCACACCGGCTCGCAACGACAACGAAAACGCTGCGGTTCGCAGCCATGGCATGGATTGAACAAGGATCGCCATCCCATTGTCAAGTTTTTCAATATGGATGGAATCGGTCGAGGAAGGCAGCGTATTCAGGGCAATCTCTTCAAAGTGAGTTTCAGATCAAAGTGAGTTTCGGGCATCGCTGCCCAGGCATCTCGCTTCGGTGCTAGCTTCGGGCCAGGTCGATCGAAACGACATCAACCGTTTGTACTCGACCAATCAACGTGTGAACAAGTGCGTCATCGATCGCGATCTTCATGAATTGGCCTGCTTGGCGACGATTGCCATCGAACACGACGATGCGGTCGCACGGCGTGCGGCCGACCATCTGCACGACATTTGCATCGGGATCCGACTTCGCCGCCTTCTTGCTCGGGCCTTCCACCAACACTTCGACCACGCTGCCCACCAATTTTTGGTTGTCTTCCTTGGCGATCGCATCTTGGACCGCCAACAACTCGTTGTTTCGGCGTACTTTGACCTCGTGAGGAACGTCGTCTTCGAGCCGTTTGGAAGCCTGTGTTCCCGGTCGCACACTGTATTGGAAGATAAAACTATTCTTGAATCGGCAACGCTCAATCAAAGCAACCGATTTTTGAAAGTCTTCTTCGGTTTCGCCACAGAACCCCACGATGAAATCGCTGCTGACGGCGGCTTCGGGCAAAATCCGTTCAATCCGTTCGAACATCTCCATGTAGTCGGCGATCGTGTAGCCACGCTTCATTCGCTTCAGCACCGCATCGGAACCGCTCTGCGCGGGGACGTGCAAGTAGGGCGAACATTTCGGTAGATCACGCACCGTGGTCAGCAACCGTTCGGTCATATCTTTGGGATAGTTCGTGACAAATTTGATGCGATCGATTCCATCGACTTCGTGCAGTTGTTCGAGCAGCGAAGACATGTCGGTGGTGTGATCGCCATCACGATAGCGGTAACTGTTGACCGTTTGTCCGAGTAGCGTGATCTCGCGACATCCTTGTTCGGCTAGCGTGCGTGCTTCGGACAAGATTTGTGCCGGTGGTCGTCCTTGTTCGGGCCCCCGCGTGTTGGGCACAACACAGTACGTGCAAAACTTGTCACAGCCAATTTGAATTCGCAAGTAAGCCTGAAACGGCGTCGGCCGCATTGTCGGATCACGCAGCGGGTCAAAGGTTTCATGGCTTCGCGCGATCGTCGCTTGCGATCCCTCGGTCCGCGATAGAGAAACGGCCAGCTGGCGGCCTTCGCCACGACCAATTCGCTGCAACAGCTCAGGGATGGTGTGCAGTTGTCCTGGGCCGACAACCATGTCGACGTAGGGAGCTCGTTTGAAAATCGTCTCTTGGTCCTTTTGCGCCATGCAGCCCATCACCCCGATCATTTTGCTGGGGGCGTTTTCTTTGGCAGCACGGATTTTGCCCAGTGCACTGTAGATTTTGTCCTCGGCATGCTCGCGGACACTGCAGGTGTTGTACAGCACGCAATCGGCTTCCAGCGGCGAATCCACGACGGTGTAGCCGTGTCGCTTCAAATCGGCGATGACCATCTCGCTGTCAAGCACATTCATTTGACAGCCAACGGTGTGGATAAAAACTTTGCTCATGTCTTCTTTTTTGATTTCTCTTTTTCGGTTTTGCTGCCGGCGTTTTGAGTACGCTGCACGAAGGATCGCAGGGCGTCGGTCAGTCGAGAGCGTCGACGATGGAGCCCCGAAAATAATAGCATTGCCGCGATTAACGAAAACACGAGCCACAACACAGTGGGTGGCGATATGCTTATCTGGCTCATTTCTGCGAACATGCCAATAAGATACCCGCATGTCCATCGTGTGCGGTAGGCATCTTCGGCGGTCCTGTGCCCCTTGCAACGCCGAAATTGCCGGTTTCGCAGTGAAAAACCGGGGGATCGCGAGTGAAATTAGGCTCGGGCGAGCGATCAAGGCCACGATTCCGCCCCAGCAAGGAACGGTCAGGACAAGCGTTTCCGGTGGCGAAACTCGCGAAGAGTCTCGGTCGGGACGTGAAGGAGGCCCGCAACTCTTGTCGACTTTCGCTACGATTTGCGGCCGAAAATTAGCGGCCCACCAAGCCCTTGGCGGCGGGCGTGATGATCTGTCCCGAAAGGGGCATCCAGTCGCTCTGCTCGGGATTCGCCTTGTTCGCGATTTCGATATAGCCTTGGCGATCAAAATAGAACCGGTGCGGCTTGGCATCCTCGGCCAACTTGATCGTCACGCGAAACGTGTTTTTGACCCGTTTGACGCGTTCAAGGACCGCGGTCAATCCAGCCGGGGCCATATCCGTGACGATCGCTTCGGTCACCTCGGTTTCCGTACGAAAACGGACAAAGAAGGACCATTCTTTCGGATCGCCGACTTCGACTGTGCCCAAGTCGAGTCCCTGTGCATCAAGCTCCGGGCCGTGAAAGATTAGCGGTTTGCCGATCGTTCCTTGGACGGGCAGATCGATCCACTCCGTTTGCGTTGTCTTGGTGTCGAGCACACAGACCCGAATGTTCTCTTGGAACGCCCCCATGCGGTCGGTGGGCGAACGGTATTTCACATTCAGCTTGTAACCGCAACGTCCTTGCAGCGAACGCAGATCAAGCGGCTCGAGTGGTTCGCTAGCAACCTCGATCGCTCCGCTGGATGTTTCGGTTTCCAGAATGACAAAGTCATCAAAGACTTGGCTGTACAACACGCACGAAGCTTCGATCGGTTTGTCGACGCTGCCTTTCAGATGAATGAGCGTGTCGGAGTTGACGGCCCATGTGGATCGCACCTTGCCACGGACGGTCAATTCGATGGTTGGTTTTCGTGGGTCGTTGGTTTCAATGATGGCGACCTGTTCGTATTGGTCGCTGACGTCCTCGCCGACGTTCCAGATCAACGTGACCGGGCGTGATTCGCCGGGCGGAACAATGCGGTCTTCGATCTTGGCAACCGTGCATTTGCAACTGCTGCCTGCCGCGGTCAACAGCAGTTCATCTTGTCCGTCGTTGTGAATGACGAAATCGTGTTTGGCTCCGTTGGTTCCAGGATCAAGCAAGCCAAAGTCGAATTCCGTTTGCTCAATTTTTGCGATCGGGCTCTTGCTCTTCTCCGCTTTGGCAATCGCCTTGGCTTCGGCGCCAAGCTTTGCCAGGATCGCGTCATACTCGGCACGACGATGATCCGGTACGCCGTACGGTTTGTACTTGGTCACCGAACCTAGTGCGATGGCAAGACCAAAAACGACCGTCAGAGCCAAGAAGCCAACTGCGATGCGAAGGCCTGTTGCGCGGAGTAAAAGCATGGGAAAAGTTCCGTCGTCAAAATCAATCGTGTTTATGAAAGAACGGGGATGAGGTCTGGCGATTCACCATCACTCATCCCCGTCGTTTGTGACTCATCGTCCGGTTTGACTCGCTTTAGACGAAAAGCGTCCAAGCGGCGTCAGCGCGGTAGACGATGTTTAGCTGCCCGAGGCACTTTCAAAAGTGCCCTTCAGGGTTGCGGAATCGATGAACAAGCCGTTGAACATTTCGTTGGGCATCAATTCCACTTCGCTGTCGGCGTAGCCACTGACTTGCGAGTCGGTGGCAATTCCGTTGGCGAATTGGAAGCCTGGGTTCAAGTAGCCGTCGCCGTTGCGACCGTCGTAGAACTGTTTGACCGAACCGTCCGCCATCAAAATGTTGGCGATACCACCGTGAACGGCCATCCAGTCACGCGTGTCTTGAAGGTAAAGATTGTTACCGCCTTTTCCGGTAGGACCTCGGTTGGAGGTGCCGGTGGTGGTGCTGTCAAAGTCAAAGCAAGCCGCGATCGTCGCATTGCCCTTTTCGCATGCCATTTGGCCTGCGATCGGAAGCGAGCTGTCACCGGCGGCATCTTGTTTGGCCAACGAAAGCGAGTCGGCCGAGTTGACGTAAGCAGGGCCGTCGTTGAACGCTTCGGTCAACAGCATGCCTTGAGGAAGCAATTCTTCACCGTTGCTGTCGGTGATCGAAACGATCAAAACCGCTTCGTCGATATCGCCAGGACCGGCGTCGCCAAGCAGGGCGATGCTTGACGATGGGATGCGGCTGCCGTCGATGATCGACAATTGGATCGGACCGTACGTGCCTTCGCGTTGTTTGAAGTCGGTTTGGTTGGCCGAGCGAGTGCTCAATACGATGTTCGATCCGGTTCCCGAGGTCAGCGGAGCGTTACGAACCAAGTGATAACCGGCCGCGTAGTTCGTGTTGTAGCCCTTTTCAAGGAATTGGGTTCCAATGTGTGCAGCACGTTCGGCTGATCCTGCGGCCAAAGCAGGGGTTGCACCAAAGATCTCGCGGCAAGCCCCTTTGTTCAAACGGGCGGCCGTGGTGCCTTTGCCGTTGGTCGAATTGCTGCCGAGCAAGTCATTGAGTTTTTCCGAACCCTTGCCACCGTTGCTCGGGCAAAGCATGTCCGATGGAAGTGCGGCACCCGAATTGACAAGGTCCGCGACCCAGCCGTAGGTGTCCATACATCCGTCGCGATTGTAGTCGCTCGCACCGGTGCACAAGCGACCGATTTGATCGCGTTCAGCATAGGTCAGTAGCCCGACGCCGAATTGGCGAAGGTTGTTCGAGCAGGTGCTGCGGCGAGCTGCTTCACGGGCTTTGGCGAGCGCCGGAAGCGCCAGTGCTGCCAGGATTGCGATGATCGAAATGACGACCAGCATTTCGATTAGGGTAAAGCCTTTTTTCGACAATTTCATTTGTAAAGTTCCTTGTTGACTCTGGACCCGCTTCGCAGAAGCAGTCCAGAATGGAAATAGTTAGGTGGAGTGTTGTGGCGTGGTCGCCAGCTTCCTGTGAAAGGGAGGCTGCTGTTTTGGTTGTCACGAACCAACACGATGACGATTTCACGCCACTCGCTCCGCTCTTTGGTTACTGCTTAGAAAAATGCACCGTGTCCGCTTGATGGAATTAGCTCCACCCAAGCCACCGGGTGCGTCGGTATTGCGTCTCCGCTTGCCCCCTCCTTCGTTGTTGAAAATCGAATCTCGGTAAATAAGACAGGTCTCGGTAATTCATCGGCAGCTTAGTTTTCGCTGCCTTTGGAGTTCAGCGAGTAGTAGCTGGACAACATGATCTCGGGTGCTTCGACATCGCTGCTGGTCCAGTAATCGGGATGTTGTGTAAAGCCGTTGTTGATGTAGCCGTCGCCGTTTTTGTCCGCAATCGCACGAATCGATCCGTCGGCCATCAGCACATAGGCGACGCCAAGGTGCAGCGGAGCCATGCCGCGATAGTCTTGGCGTGTCTTGTGATTCCAAACTCGTAGCCATCCGGAAACGCCTTCGCGTGGGGTGCCCGCTGGCAGACTGGGCACCTCGAGCAGACTCCAATCCGCACCATTGCTGATTGCGACCGGCTGTCCGACCATCGAAGTGGCGTACAGCACACTCTCGGGCATCGTTTCGCCGACTCCGATCTCTAAGAATCCGATGGCGGCGGCATCGCACAACAGCGGAATCGTGCTAGCGGGAGCCTTGCCCGAATCAACACGATTGGTCGAAAGCGGACCGCGAGTTTTGTAGCGGCCGCGAGTGTCGTTCATCAATTGCTTGAAGTCGCTGCTTGCCGAGGCAATCGCGGCACTGCATCCCGATTCGCTCGCCGCCGGGTTTCCGCTGTCGTCAAATGTGAACTCGGTGCGAAACAGGAACCAAGTGCCTGCGTAGTTGGTGTTGTATCCCTTTTGGATCAAACGCCGATCAACAAGGTTGGCACGCCCGGCGAGGTCGTTCACGGCGTTTTCGTCGATCTCGCGAGCGATGTTCATCACTCGGTCGCCCATCGCATCCTCGAACGGCTCGCTGCCGAGTCGGCGATCTTCGAGACAGTCGACGCAGGGTGCACAGCCAGCGTACTTCGATAAATTGATTTCACTGATATCCATCGTCAACAGCTGTTGGATCGCGGTTGACGCCATCGCTGGATTGCTCGGACATCGCATTTCACCGACCAACACGCCGCGGTTCACCAGATCGGCGACCCATCCAATTTCCGTGGGAACACCATCGCGTTCATAGTTGAAATCGCCTGAGCAAAACGTTGAATCGGGGGCGGTGGCCGTGCGTGAGGTCAATCCGACTCCGAATTGTTTTAGGTTGCTTTGGCACTGAGTTCCTCGTGCGGCAGCGCGAGCTCGGTTGATTGCCGGTAACATCAGTGTCGCTAACACGCCGATAATCGAAATCACCACCAACATCTCGACAAGCGTGAAAGCTGCACACGCTCGCGTTGCTGTAAGCGGAGTCTTCGAACGTTCGCGAAACATGATTTTTCTCAAGTGCATTTTGAAGGGGAACGGCAAAGTTCAAGGTTCGTTGGCATTCAATTTCACGCCGATGAAGGCAAGGTGATGGCCGTGATGAATTTGATGTAAAATCACACCGTCACTCGCCTTCAGGCGGAGAACCGTTGGTCGTGGTGGCAACCGTGATGGCTCCGAAAACCGAGGCTGAGTTGCAAGCTCGACGCCAACGTTGCGGAGCATTTAAAGCCCTCGATGCCGGGTTGAAAATGGCAATCTGAGTTACTCACAAAGGCTTCATCGAGTCTTCATCCGGCGCCGGGGCGTGGGGGGGGCCGCAGGGCTAACGGATTGCCTACGGGCGGCGATGATGTCTCCGCTAGAGCGGTCTAGTGGCGGCAGATGTGCCGCTGGAAAATTGGCGATGCAAAAATTACGCTTTTCCGAACCTTCCGGACGGACCTCGGAGCTTAACGGACACTTCACAATGGTAAGCCGCGATTTCCTCGCAATTTAGATGGATATGTTGGATGCGTGAGAGCAACTCAGAGACTTTTCCAGCAAGTGGATCCCGCGACCGCTTGCGCCAATGGCAGCTCGATCGGCTCAATGCCTTGTTAACCGTGGCTCAAAAGCGTCCGTTTTATCGAGATCGGCTGCAAAACTTGTCATTGCCACTGAAATCGCTTGAGCAATTGCAGCAGATTCCGCTGTTGACCAAGGCCGATTTGATTCCCTCGTCACAACCCAAAGCTGCGGGCATATTCGATCTGCCCATGTCGCATTACACCCGGATGCATCAAACCAGCGGGACTCGGGGATGGCCGCTGCCAGTACTCGATACGCAAGACGATTGGAGATGGTGGATTCGTTGTTGGCACTACGTGTTGGATGTGGCGAAGGTGACCGAGGATGACATTGCCATGATGGCGTTTTCGTTTGGTCCCTTCATTGGATTTTGGACGGCCAACGACGCCATGATCGACCGCGGCGCTACCTGTGTGCCGCTTGGCGGGATGTCCAGTGAATCACGATTGAAGATGATCCAAGATCACGGATGTACCGTGTTGTGCTGCACGCCTACCTATGCGTTGCATTTGGTTTCGACTGCAAAGTCGCTGGGCTTGGATCTGACGAAAAACCGTGTCTCGCGGATCATCGTCGCGGGAGAACCCGGTGGGTCGTTGCCTGCGGTCCGAAATCGAATCGAACAGGGATGGGGCGCGAAATTGATCGACCATGCCGGGGCCAGTGAACTTGGGGCTTGGGGATTCGGCAGTCCCGATGGACGCGGGCTGCATGTGATCGAATCGGAATTTATCGCAGAAGTGCTTGATTTCAGCGGTGACGATCCTGGCGGCAGCCAAGTCGCTGAGGGTCAGATCGGTGAATTGGTGTTGACCAATTTGGGGCGATACGGAGGCCCCGCAATTCGCTATCGTACCGGCGACATCGTGCGAGCATTTCGCGATCACGATCAGCCGTCGACGTTCCTGTGGCTCGAAGGAGGCGTGATTGGCCGAGCGGATGACATGATCGTCATTCGTGGAGTGAATATTTTTCCAAGTAGCATTGAGTCGATTATCCGCGAGATAAGCGAGTCGAGCGAATACCGGATCATTGTCGAGCAGGTCGATGAAATGGACCAGATTCGGCTCGAGTTGGAAGGGACGGCAGAGCAGGCTGCGTTCGTTTCACAATTACTGCGTGATCGTCTTGCATTACGGGTCGAAGTGGCGGCGGTCGCCGAAGGATCGCTGCCTCGATTCGAAGCCAAATCACGTCGTCTCGTTGACCAAAGGTCGAGCCAAGGTTAAACCGTGAGCACGATGAATACCTCTGAAAACAAATCTGCGTCAAACGAATCCGACCCCACGCCCGTTTCGATCACCCGCGAAGGCGAAACCGCGATCCAAATTCAATGGGATGACGGAACGACCACTCGCTGGACGGTGGCTCAATTGCGTGCCGCTTGCCCCTGTGCAACTTGCCGCGAAAAGAAACGCGGCGAACAGGAAAAGCAGGCCGAGAAAAAGCAGGCGTCGCCAAAATCGCTAAGTTTGCCGGTGCTTAGTGCCGAAGAGGCTCGGCCGCTACGGATCGAATCGATGCGACCGGTCGGCTCCTACGCCTACAGCATTGCGTTTTCTGATGGCCATTCCTCCGGCATCTTCCCGATGAAGATGCTGGCCAATCCGGCCGAATAGTTCGATGCCATCCACATCGATCGAAATCCTAACCCGGAGCGTTGGTTTTTGATGTTGCGATGGCGATGTCTCGTGCCGCACCGCTAAAAAGGTCGGCGGCATTGGGATTCGACTACTCTCGCTTGGGCAGCAGAAAACAGATCGCTTCACGATCATTTCGCGCGATCAGATGACGGCCTGCGATGGTCGGCACGTTCCATGTTTTCGAGGTGAGGGCCGGCAAGCGAAGTTCGAGTTGATATTGTGCTTCGTCTAATTTGACAAACAGCACATCGCCCGCTTCATCCTGGACCACCATCGTGTCTTCCACAACCAAGAGTTGACCTTGCCCCGAGCGTTCGCGTCGAGGTTGTTGCCATCGCTGATCACCGTCGGCAATCGCCACGGCTTCGAGCGACCCATTGCTTAGTGCGTAGGCGGTATCGCCGATGACAACCGTGTTGGCAAACTTGGTTTTGAGCACGCGGCCGGATTGCCAAACCGACTTTGCGACGAGTTCTCCGTCCGGATCGGCTGTGACTTCGACGAGAGCGCTTCCACCACCGTAGCCTTTGCCAACCAGGAATCGGTTTTTGCCCGCCAGGACCACCGAAGAGCAATTCGCCCCCGCATTACTTTGCCCAGGCCACTCGAACGACCACAAGCGTTTTCCATCCTCGACGCGATGTCCGCTCACCGTGCTTTCGTTGACAATCACAATTTGGCGTTGTCCCGCCAAGGTCATTAGCATGGGCGAAGCGTAGCTGATTTGGTCCTCGCCGGCGGTCCAGCGAATCTCGCCGCTGACGGCGTCAAACGCGATCAGCCCGCGGCCGGCTTTAGCTAGGTCGGACGATGGGATCGCAGCATCACTTGTCGCACCGAATGGCACAATGCAAAGCCCGTCGACCAACAAGGGAGACGCCGAGCGTCCCCAAGGAATCGCCGTTTCGGATTCAGCTTGATTCCATCCGGCAAGTGTCAGTAAGTCGGCGTTCCAGATCTCTTCACCGGTGTTGATGTTGACGCACCAGAGCTTGCCGGTGGCTCCGAGCGCGTAAACTCGTTCGCCCATGATCGTCGGGGTTGATCGTGGACCGACTCCTCCCAGCGGATTTTCGTGCCTCGCCTGATGACTAACCGCCCACAGCAAGGCGCCGTCGCCAAGTTGGTAACAGGTTAGCGATTCAGTGGTTTCTCGCTGTTCGAGCGTGACGGCTCGGTCGCTGCTAACGGCGAATCCCGCCCATCCTTTGCCAATACCTTGTCGCCACAGTACTTCGGCCTCCGCTGCATCGGCGGGCACTTCGAATTGTCGTTTTGCGATGTAGCCGTTTCGTGAATTTCCTAGAAACCCCGTTGAGTCTTCGGCAGCAATCGTCCGTTCCGACGGTTCAAGTGGCGCGATCGAGTCGGTGGATCCTGCTGCGATCGGAATGCGTTCGGGTTGATTGGCACTTCCAAATCTCCACTTGAAGTCCGGGACCATCTCGCCACTGAAACCTTCGAAGCGAAACAGAACGGCAAATGCGGCGGCCGCGGTGAGTGCCACGATCGGCACCAGCAGCGGATAGCCATGGTTGCGCGCAAGACGAAAGAGTTGAAATAAAATCGTCAGCAGCGCAATTGCAACGACGCCAAACGAAAACAGATTGGCGTTCTGGTGGTCTCGTTCGGAAACGAATTGCTGCAGCAAGAACACGATGATTGCTGCCGTAATCGCGACCACCGCCATCCGAAGCGGCAAGTTGGGTTCGCGTTGAGATGCAAAGGGAGTACGCGTCGAGGACGCATGATCTTCGTGGTGGGCAGGTTCGGAAGGGGAGGATGCGGCGTCTTGATTCGAATCGGTCAAGGAAAAGTCTCGATCACGGAATGGATGAGTGGTCACCGACAGGCATGTCGATATTTCCATCCATTGTAACGATTGACTTTAAAGCAACGTATGGATCACGATTGCCAACCGCCGTCGTTTTCGGCATCGGTTGCAGCGGTAGGCAGCAGAACAAAAGACGCGTTCCAGCCAATGGCGTGGCACGCGAAACATGGTGCTTTTGCATCGCGGGCATTGTTTACCAAAATCGGCCATCTTTCTGCTCCTTTCGTAAAGTAGTAAATGTAATATCACGTTTACCAGTAGAGTGGGGGGCAATGGCGGTTTCAAGTCGAGAAAACTCAGCGGGGTGTTTTTTAACCACCCGTGCGACGCAGTGGTGTTCATTGTCCCCTAGATGGTCGTTTTTATCGCGTCAATGTGCTGGATTTCTTGTTTGAGTTATTTGGGGGGCATGGCAGGCTCCAACAGGCGCAACTCAGGGCAAAGATGTTCGCTTTTCCGATAACTTGAGCGCTTATGGCAGGCGGATTCGCGATTTTTACCAAGTTCATACGTGAAAGCGAACGTTGGTGCGAAAAGGCGAATGTGGATGTTTTCACAAGATCTTTGGGGGATTGAATACAAATGATCCCGTCGCCTGGTTCTCGCGGAAACAAGGAATGAATGCTTTGCATCCGCCATCACGGTGCGTTTACAATACGAGTCCCGCCTCCGTTACCCTTCCTTCCCCCCCAGTCGATTGCCATGCCAATGTTTAACGGTGCTCCTCAGCCGTTGCCGCTCGGTCGCATGTCTGTATTGCTGATCGGTCTGACAATCGTAGGGCCAATAGTTCTGTTGCCATCTGTCGCGTTAGCAGAACCAGCGGAGTCCGTACCGCAGTCCGAGATTGATTTCTTCGAGAATCGCATTCGCCCGGTGCTGGTCGAACATTGTTATTCGTGTCATTCAAGCGACGCAGCGATTGTTCAAGGCGGTTTGTTGTTGGACAGTCGTGAGGCGACCCGGGTTGGGGGCGATAGCGGCCCCGCCGTAGTGCCGGGGGATGTTTCAGAGAGTTTGTTGGTTTCGGCACTTCAGTACGACGACTTTGAAATGCCACCGAAGCAGCAGTTGCCGCAATCCGTCATTGACGATTTTGTCACGTGGGTTGAACGAGGAGCGGTTGATCCTCGCACGCAGGCTGTCGCTGCCCCGCGTCATGGAATCGATCCCGTTGCCGCTCGCGATCATTGGGCGTTCCAACGCTTGGTTGCACCCGAGGTGCCGCAGGAAGAAATCCGTCAAGATGATCGAGATTGGGTTCGCAACCCGATCGACGCCTTTGTGCTGGCGAAACTCAACGAGAAAGGTTGGCGTCCAGCCGCCAAGGCCGACAAGTATACGCTGCTTCGTCGGGCGACGTTTGATCTGATCGGCTTGCCGCCGAGTCAGAGTGAGATCGACGCTTTCCTTGCCGACGACTCGCCACAAAGTTTTGCACGAGTCGTGGACCGCTTGCTGGCATCGCCCCATTATGGCCAGCGGTGGGGACGACACTGGTTGGACCTTGTTCGCTACGCTGACACCAATGGCGCCGATGAAAATCACAAAATGCCTCATGCTTGGCGTTATCGCGATTGGGTTTTTGATCGGCTCAATGAAGATCAGCCGCTTGATGAATTTATCATTCACCAACTTGCCGGTGACTTGTTGCCCTCGGGCGACGAGCAACTCAACCGTCAGCGGATCACTGCAACCGGGATGCTGGTGATCGGTCCCAAGATGTTGGCCGAGCAAGATAAAGAGAAAATGCGGATCGACATTGTCGATGAACAGATCGATTGTGTCACTCGCACGATGTTGGGGATGACCGTTGCGTGTGCTCGTTGTCACGATCACAAATTTGATCCGATTTCGACCGAAGATTACTACGCGTTGGCAGGCATCTTTGCGAGCACTCGCACCATGCTGCATGAAAAGTTTGTTTCGAAATGGATGGAGCGGGATCTACCATCGACCGAGATCGACAAACAGCGGAGCGAACACCAGAAGAAGGTTGATCGCAGCCGAGCTGCGGTCGAGAAGATCGTTGCCGACGCCAACAAAGCGTTACTGGATCAATTGAAATCAGAAACGTTGCCCGACAAGCCTGAAGATCAATACCCCGAAACGACAAAGAAGCAGCTCGCCACAGCCCGGAAATCGTTAGCCGATGTTGAGAAAGCGATGCCCGCGTACGACATCGCGATGGCGGTCGAAGAAGGAACGCCGACGTCATTGGCGGTGCACATCCGTGGGAATCATCTCAGCAAAGGCGATACGCCGGTGCCTCGCGGAGTGCCGCAGCGGCTGCAAAGCGTCGTCGGGTTCGACACGATTGCCGACGACGAAAGTGGGCGTTTGAACTTGGCTCGCTGGCTGACTTCGGCCGATCATCCGCTGACCGGACGTGTGATGGCCAATCGATTGTGGATGTGGCATTTCGGACAGCCGTTGATGCGGTCCCCTTCGAATTTTGGTTTGCAAAGTGAAGCTCCGCTGCATCAAGATTTGTTGGATTGGCTGGCGCGACGATTGGTCGATGATGGTTGGTCGCTTAAGCGAATGCATCGCACGATCATGCTCAGCAGTACCTACCAAATGCGGAGCGACCTTGCGGACTATTCCGAAGACGACCCTGAAAATGAGTACCTCTCGCACCAGAATCGCCGGCGATTGGAGGTTGAGCCGCTGCGTGATGCGATTCACATCGCTGGCGACTCGTTGGATCGCACGTTTGGGGGCAGCCCGGTTGATGCGGATGCCCCTCGGAGATCGGTTTATTTGCTGATCAATCGAGCGGCGCTGTTGGATCTGTTTTCAACTTTTGATTACGTCGAAACCGCCAACCATATCGAACAGCGTCCCGTTACCACGGTGCCCAACCAGGCCCTGTTCCTACTCAACAGCAAGCTGGTCCATCAACAAGCCGAGCGGCTAAGTGCATCGATGTTGGACCACAACGACGATGAGGAGCGAATCACCCATTTGTGGATGACGCTGTATGGCCGTCCGCCCACCGAGACCGACATCACGCTTTGCCGGGAATTTATCGTAGATGCCGCACAGCGACTTCCCGCACAGGCGAGTCCGCAGGAAGCTTGGTCGGGACTGTGCCGTACACTCATTGCGGGGAGTTTGTTTAGTTATGTCGATTGAATCCAAGCACGGTAATGCGTGTGGTCGAAATGGGGCTTGGGCTCACCGTCGCGATTGGATCAAAGGATCGATCGGTTTAGGCGGCATTGCCATGGCCGAGATGATGTCGGGCAATCTGGCCAACGCTGCCACGTCGCGAGCGGATTCGGATGCGGGATTGCCACATTTTCCGCCGCGAGCCAAGCGTGTCATCTTCTTGTTCATGCATGGTGGCCCGTCGCATCTCGATACGTTTGATTACAAACCGCAGCTCGCCAAACACGATGGCAAGCCGCTGCCGTTTGATAAGCCGCGGATCCAATTCGCCAAGACAGGCAATTTGCTTAAGAGTCCCTGGGCATTTCGCCAGTACGGGCAATCCGGTGCATGGGTCAGTGATCTGTTCCCTCACGTTGCAAAACACGTCGACGATTTGACCTTCGTTAAATCGATGCATGGATCCAATGAAGCCCATGGCGGGGCGATGTTGAAGGTGCATACCGGTTCGGACACCTTTGTTCGACCCAGTATGGGGTCATGGATCAGCTATGGTTTGGGATCTGAAAACGAGAACTTGCCAAGCTTTATTACGATCAATCCGACTTTGGGACATGGCGGAGTGCGTAATTTTGGCTCGGCCTTTTTGCCTCCGATCCATCAAGCCACTCGGATCGGATCGACGCGGGCCCCGATGAAGAACGCCAAGATCGAAAACCTTGCCAGCGCTACTGCGACCACGCCAAAGCTGCAACAGCTGCAGCTCGATTTGCTGCACAAGTTGGACGCTGCCAACGCGGGTCCCGAAGGCTTGGATGCTCAGTTGGCGGCGAGGCTGGAATCGTTCGAGCTGGCTTTTCGCATGCAGATGGAAACGCCCTCGCTGATGGAGCTTTCCCGAGAAACCGCGACGACGTTTGCCGAGTACGGGATCAATGGCGGTCCGACCGATAACTTTGGGCGTCAATGTTTATTGGCTCGCCGGTTATCAGAATCGGGGGTGCGGTTTGTCCAAGTCACGCATAACTACTGGGATCAACACAGCCAATTAAAAGAAAAGCACACCGAATTGGCGGCCGAGGTGGATCAGCCGATCGCAGCGCTGCTTGCCGATCTGAAACAACGTGGATTGCTCGAGGATACGCTTGTGATTTGGGGGGCCGAGTTTGGGCGAACGCCGACGGCGCAAGGCAACAACGGTCGCGACCACAATCCGCACGCGTTTACCTACTGGATGGCGGGTGGCGGAGTGAAGCGAGGGTTTAGTTACGGTCAATCGGACGAGTTTGGCTTTTACGCAGCCGAGCAAAAGGTCCATATCCACGACTTCCATGCCACGGTGTTGCATCTGTTGGGGATCGATCACCAACGATTGACCTATCGATACGGCGGCCGAGATTTTCGATTGACCGATGTCGAAGGCACCGTCATCTCGGAACTGTTTGCGTGACTCCGGCGTCATTCCAGTGGGCTCGGAATCACATGGACTCGGGATTGTTTGTCGGCAACGCAGCGGAGGGTCGATGCCCGATGCAATCGATTGGGGCGATTAGGAAGCCTGGTCTTCGGAAGGCAGATTTTTCAGCATCGCTTGTTCGGTCAGCTGCTTTTCTCGTTTGTGAGTGTGCCACAGCTTTAGCATGATCCACAACGCGGCAAACGTGCCTGCGAAGGCGAGTGCGGCGTAGAACAGCGGTTGCAGAAAGTTGTTAGAGATGTGTTCGGCTGCCTTGCCGGTTGATTCAATCGATCGGCCGACGATGCCAGCCTTGGAGACCACGATCGGGTTCCCGTCGGCATCAAAGACGACCTCGTCGCCCCCGAGAATCCGTTCGGGTTCGGCTAAGATGATTGTCGTGGTGGCGACCGTGAACAACGATTTGCCTGGGTTTGCTTCGATAAAACGTCCCGCAAACGCGACAACTTTCTCGGTATCCTTGCGGATCAGCGATAGCACACCGGTCCGTTGCGCCGCGGGCAACGCTGCGATTTCGTCGGCATGTCGTGCAATCACGATCGCTTGGTCGCTCGTCATTTTGCTGGCCAATTCGGCTCCGTCGTCGCCAAAATGTTTTAAGAGCACCAGCCCGGCGCCAGGGTGTTTGAGTTCCGTTTCGAGCGTTTTCACGCCATAGCGAGTGACCGCGGTGCTGAGGGCTTTGCCCGACTCGCCCGCCGCCAATTTGCCCAACGCCACGCGAACCTGTGATGCCGGCAGTTCTTCGAGTGCCTTCATGACGGGCAGCACCGCCGTGCTGTTGTCGAGCGCCATCAGGACTTCGGGGCCATGTTTGGCGGTCAGCCGAGCGACCTGCTCCACCGCTTCTTCGCCCCCTTCGCGAGCCGCGGTCGTTGCGACGCGTTCCATCACCTCCTTGCTAACATTCTTGGCAAGGAACTCGGTCGCTTGTTCGGCCCCTTCTTTGCCAAAGTACTTGACGATGGCTTTGACGACCGAGGTGGGGATTGCGTTTGCGGTGATTTGCTGACCCGCCGCGTCGCGGCCCATGCCCACCAAAGATAGGATCGACAACGCTGCTAATGAATAGAGGCAAACGCGAAAGCGTGAGGCGTTAATGAGCGTTGTCATCGGTTGCACCTGGAGAAACGATTTTGGTAAAGAATTGGTCACGGTAAGCGTTGACTAATTGGTCGCACACAAGCGGCAACGTTGCCTTTAACCCGCTGGCGTTGTCGATCGAACCAAGTCCGCGTGAAGCGGCCGGTTGGCTTGGCTGCGTCGCAAGCGATTGGGAATTGCGATCACGCGGCGCTCCGTCGATCAAGGTGGCTTCGAGCATGTCGAGATAATCGTGCAGTTGCTCACTGACTTTGCTCTCGAATTTTTCAGTCATCCACCAATCGATGATCAGCCCGACGGCCAATCCAACGCCCAGCCCGACGACGGTTCCGACCGGCCCGACAAAACTTCCGCCACCGGCTCCGGTGGCCGCCGCACCGGCGGTGGTTCCCGCACCCGCAGCAGCGCCGACGGCAGCGGATGCGGTAAAACGCGTCAGCAGACCAGCCACGATGGTCGTGGCCGCATAGCTGCCGGCTTCGCTAATCAAAATCACCACGATCGCGTTGTACACACTCGTCGCCCCCTGCTCGGCAGAGAACGATTGCAACCGATGTGAGATCGATTCGTAGAACGTTTCGTATTGATCGAGTCGGACTTCGGGAAGGTCCGCTACTGCAAGCGACGCGTGCACGTTGACGAGCATGCTTTTTTGATTGGCATCGATCTCTTTGCGAAAATCGTCGAGGATCGCGGCAATGTCGTCTGTCAGGTCCTGTTCCGAGAAAAGATGCTTCTCGAACTTTTCTGCAACATAGCTTTGGATGCGATTGTCTTCTCGCCACCAATCACCCGGCATTCGTTTGACGATTCCCAAGCGAGTCGAGATGCTGGTTAAATCGTTGACAAACGGGGTGACTCCGCGATGGTAGCGGCGGATTAGCAGTCCGATTCGCTGGATGCAGCGATCGGCCGCGTCCCGATTCAATCGGTCGGTCTTGGCGATCTCGGGTTCGACCTCGCGATCAAAGAACGCGGCGCGGACCACATCGCGGGAAGGCTCGAGAACCTTTGGGACGATGACATCGAATTCGTGGTGAGCGGGCGGCTCGACCTGTGGCGTCCTCGTCACATTGAACGTGGCGATGCCGACGATGCATGCCGCGATCGCCGCGAGCGATACTGCCACGCGGGTCGATGTTGGTGTGGTCGACGTTGGCTTGGTCGACATTGGCTTGCCCAGCGGTTTCGTTGGCGACGGGCCTGTTCTCGATCGGTCGGATGTCATCGCCATTGGCTCCGTCGGGAGATTGGCCCGGTGAAAGATCGAGCGCGATTTTGGGGGTGCCGCTGCGTTCTGGGTTTTTGCGGTTAGCGGAGGCAAGCGACGAAACACGTTGCTTTATTATAGCGGAACGGCGTCAACACGCCTGTCACGATGTTCGCCCCCTGCGACAGCGTCGGCGCACGAAAAAACCCAAGGCAGCGACGGACGCATTTGCCTCGGGTTCGTTTCATGGTGCCTGCGCGCAGGCGTCTACGGTCAATCAAGCGGCCACTGCCTACGAGTCTTCACGTAGGGATCGGGGCACGGGGTGACTCGATTTTGACTTTACTCGGTAACGATATTGATACGGCGGCCTTCACGGTCAAACATGACCTTGCCGTCGACCAATGCGAACAGGGTGTAATCCTTGCCTTGGCCGACACCTTTTCCAGCGTGGAACTTGGTGCCAACTTGGCGAACGAGGATATTGCCTGCGCGGACGGCTTCGCCACCAAACTTCTTGACTCCACGTCGCTGAGCGTTCGAATCGCGACCGTTTCGGCTGGAGCCCTGCCCTTTCTTATGTGCCATCAGTACCACCTGGGGGTTTTAGCGTGTTTTGAGCCACGAAATGTAGCAACCTGCCGCCAATCGATCAAGGCAGGCCTACCGCTGGATTCAAGCTAGTTTTAGGATTTAAGTTTCTTTTTATGCGGACAATTGCGGCTGGAACGCTTGTTTGTCGCAAAACCACTCTCGTTGCCCCTCTTCGGACGGGTTTTTCTGGCGGACTCTATTTTGCCTATTTTGACGATCGAATCGACATGTGACGAGACCGCTGCGGCTGTGATCAGCGACGATTGCGTGGTGCTAGGCCAATGCATCGCGACTCAGGAAGCACTTCACGAGCAGTTTCGCGGGGTCGTCCCCGAAGTCGCCGCCCGTGCTCATTTGGAGCGAATTTTGCCGGTCATCGACACCGCGATTCGCCAAGCAGGGGTGTCGCCAGACGATTTGACTGCGATTGCAGTCGCGGATCGGCCTGGGCTCGCCGGGTCGCTGTTGGTGGGGGTGGTGGCTGCCAAAGCGTTGGCAATTGCCTGGCAGAAACCGCTGGTGTCGCTGAATCATTTGCACGCTCACCTGTATGCGTGCCAGTTGTCAAATGACCAATTGTCGAACGAATCGTCGGTCTATCCCTGCGTGGGATTGATTGTCAGCGGCGGGCATACCAGTTTGTATTACTGCACCAGCCCGCTGGATTTGGAATACCTCGGCGGCACGATCGATGACGCGGCAGGCGAAGCGTTTGACAAAGTCGGTGCGATGCTAAGTCTGGGCTTCCCCGGGGGACCCGAAGTTTCAAAATTGGCAGCCGAAGGCAAGCGAGATGCGTATGCGTTCCCCCGCTCGATGATTCATGAGAAGCATTTTGATTTCAGTTTTAGTGGGCTAAAGACGGCGGTGCGTTATGCGATTACCGGTCCCGGGCAACAGGATTTTGCAAAACTGCAAATCGACGATCAAGTCAAAGCGGACGTCTGTGCATCGTTCGAAACCGCCGTAGTCGACGTGTTGCTTAGCAAGTGTCGTCGAGCACTGAAGCAGTACAAATGCAAGCAGTTGATCATTGGTGGCGGGGTTGCGGCCAATCGCTATTTACGTCAGCGATTCGAAAACGCGGCCCAGCAAGATAAGTTTGCATTGACGATCGCCCCACCGGATCTGTGCACCGACAATGCAGTGATGGGGGCGATTGCGTTGGAAAAAATTCGACGCGGCGATTTTGCTTCCTTTGATCTCGATATCACTCCGGGACTGCAGCGTGGCTTCTAATTTATTGCTGATTCCAACGGCGCTGGAACGTGACAAAATTGCGGCGCGGTTGGATACGAATGTGGGCAATGATCGATGGACGACGCAATTGTGTGGGTTTGGCCAGATCGCAGCCGCGGCACGAACCTCGCAATTGATTGCAACGTACCGTCCCGAACAAGTCGTGTTAGTTGGAATTGCAGGTGTGTTCTCGGGTCACGGCGATGTCGGGGCTGCGTACCGGTTTAGACAGGTGACGTGTGAAGGCATTGGGGTTGGCGTCGGTGAATCGTTTCGTTCGGCATCCGAAATCGGTTGGCCGCATTTCGACGATATTGGGGATACGATCGAACTGGGCGGATCGAACGGTATAACGACGGATTCAGCGGGGCGATTGCTCAGTGTGTGTGCGGCGTCGCAGTCAGCGAGAGACGCCGAGCACCGGGCAGGCCGATTTCCCGACGCAATCGCCGAAGACATGGAAGCGTTTGGGGTCGCGATGGCATGTCGGATGCACGAAGTGCCGCTAGAGGTGGTTCGCGGCATCTCGAATCAGGTGGGGGACCGTGATCATCGTCGATGGCAAATCGACGAGGCCCTGCAAGCCGCCGCAGAACTCGTGAATCGGCTATTTGATCGTCATTGATCGTTTCGCAATGAAAACGAATTCGTAAACAAAACGAAAACGCACCATGAACGCGAAAATGCGAAGGCAAGATCGCTGAGCGATCAGCGACACAACTTGGCGAGCTCGCTATGCTGTAGGATCCGACAAGCTCCGCTTGTAAAAAATGCTTTTCTGAGAGGCTCTGACGTGAATCGACCGATTGAACTTGGTATTTCGACTTGCCCCAATGACACGTTTGCGTTTCATGCCCTGATGAACCGGCTGGTCGATTGGCGTGGCCTCGATTTTCATGTTCGGCTGTTGGATATCCAACAGCTCAATGATGGGCTGTTTCGCAACGAGTTTGACGTCGCCAAGACCAGCTTTCATGCGGCGTTGTTGCTCAGCGAAGAGACGGTCGTGTTGCCCAGTGGTTCGGCGATGGGGTTTGGGGTCGGTCCGCTATTGTTATCCGCGTCGCCCGATGATGCGGGAACGCCCGAGGACGAAAATAAAACAACGTTGTGCCCTGGCGAACACACGACCGCGACGCTGCTGTTGAAAATTTTTCATCCCAAGACGGTAAACATCAAACAGGTTGTCTTCTCAGAGATCATGCCGATGTTGCAGCAGCGGGAAGCGGATTTTGGTGTCTGCATCCACGAGGGCCGCTTCACGTGGCAAGACCAAGGGCTTGGTCGCGTAGAGGATTTGGGGGAGCGTTGGGAAACCGAATCGACGACGCCGTTGCCGTTGGGCGGCATTGTGGCTCGTCGTGTTTTGCCAGCGGATGTGATTGCAAAGGTCCAACAAGTCATCCACGAATCGATCGCCTTTGCGATGGCCAACCGCGACGCGGCGCTGCCGACGATGCGAAAGTACGCTCAAGAGTTTAGCGACGACGTGTTGATGAAGCATGTCGATTTGTACGTCAACGATTGGACGCTCGACCTGGGCGACGTCGGTCGTCACGCGATCACGATCCTGTCGCGGCGTGCCCGCGAAGCCGGCATCGGCACTGAGAAAGCGATCGAAGTGTTTCGCATGCCGACGTAGCGGGTGCACCATCCAGCTTTCACGATGCGGTAGTGGACGAGGCAACGCGTCGCTGAAGTGCGGTCGAATCGTGGGAACTCGTTGCCTCGTCCACTGCAGCAAACCCCAAAATCAGTGCTGTTGCCGCTAAGCCACTACTTGGCAAACTTACAGGTTCTGCAAGTACTCGACGCCTTGCGAGAGTTCTTCGTAGGCCGAGTCGACGGGCATGTCGCGACGGCCCACGACGAAATAGCCGCGGTACTGGAAATTCTCGAGCATTCCCAGCAGTTCCGGAAAGTCGGCAGTCCCCTGACCCAGCGGCACCGACAATCCACGACCGGCGGCTAGATCGACCACCCCGTCGACTGCGCAGACGATCTGGATCCGATTGCCCAACGCCTTAATCGCTTCTCGTGGGCTGTGCCGGTTGATGATCAATTGCCCAGGGTTCAGGGCGGCGGAGACATAACTGTCTTCGCTAGCATCCAATAGCTCTGCTAGCGTTTCGCCTGATTCGGTGCCTGTTTCAGCGGCGAACACCGATCCGATTCGGGTGCCGTAGCGGCCGAGATCCTCCATGACGCTTTGCAGTGTGATGTAGCGAGGATCGTCTTTTTCCGCGGGAATGGAGCCGATTTGGTTAACGACCACCGGAGCGCCAAGCTTGTAAGCGAATGCCATCGCCGCCTTGGTCGCTTCGACTCGGCGGTCGAGGTCCTGGGTGACTTCGTATCCCCGGCGGGTGGGGAAACGGACCGCGGCTACCCGTAAATTCAGATCATCCAGCATTTTCCGCAATTGTCGCAGCCCAGTGTCCGACAATTCAGAAGGGCGAATACCGTTCCTTGCGTCGATTTCGATTGCCGTTGCACCCATGCCTGCAACCAGCGGCAGCGATTTGCGTAACGGAGTTCGCAAGTTATCCAGTCGTACCGCCACTTTGACTTCAGCCACAGAATTCCTACTTTCGTTTGCAAATGAACCTTCGAATCGGCGGCATTTTACCCTGCCGTTATCGAAACGAAAGCCAGTATCGCGATTGCCGCCGGATCGTTTCTGCGATCATGGTAGCGGTGCTGGGGGTCTGCGCCGTGGCGGCATCCCCAATAATCCTGTCGGCTCAATCCACTTCGCTAGCAAACGGCATGACTTCAGGATCGGCCGAATCCTCCTCAATGTCTCACGCCGCGTCGGAATCGTTATCAACGGGATCAAGGTCTGCTGATCGGCTGCCTCCGGACAAGCTGCCTCGACACCTTTGGAATTTTGGCCGCGGCAGCGACAAGAACTTTGACGATTGGCCCGACAATTGGCAGCGACGCGTTGGTCGTCGTTATCCCAAGTACGTCAAAGTGGCGATTGCGCCGAAGGACCCTGCGGCCGAACAGCAGTTGCGAGCGATCGACACGATGGTGATCCGCGAGTGGCCTCGGCTCCGCAGGCATCTCGACACTTTACCAGTGCTGCCACCCTCGCTTGCCGACGCGGTCGTGGATCGTTATTTGAAAGTGGACTTGGATGGCGGTTTGGTAATGACCCAGTCGCCTCCGGTGAAAACCAGTCACGTCTATCAATATCGATTCAGCGTGAAGGTGATGACCCATGGATTGCGTCATGACCGCGCCCGAGCGGAGTTTGTTTTTGTTAATGACGATGGCGACGAGGTCGAGACCCACGGGACCGAATCGATTTCCGGCACTACCGATTGGACCGAATTGGTGCTCGATCGCATCCGTGCGCCCCGCGCCGCCACGGGGGTGTTTGTTCGGTTGATTGTCGAGGGCGCCGAAGATGGGCTCGAGGATATCCGCGGCGAAATCGGGTTTGACGACATCAGCATCGAGCCTTTTCCACAGCTGCAACTTGTGACCGATCATCCGATGGGGATTCACACGGTGGGCGGTCCGGTGGATGTCGCGGCAACGGTGCTGGGGTTGCCCAGCGGAGCGACTCAGGTCTTGTTTCGGTTGATGGATGTCGATGGTCGTGAGATCACTCGACAGATATCGGATATTCCCAACACCGATGCAGCAAACGTGAAGCGGCCAGCGAGCGGGTTGCCGGCGAAGCCCGCATCGGGCGGCCCACGCGGAATGGAGGTGCACTGGGAATTGCCCGATCTGCAGCCTGGTTTTTATCGTGTGATGGCGTCGTTGCAGGGACGCAACCTTCGTACGTTGGCGACCGAGACGACGTTTGCGGTGGTTGACCCCGCGATTGGTCAACCGCATCAAGGAAGTTTCGGATGGACGCTGGTTGAAAGTGGCCGAGACATGCCGCCGCGCGAACTCGCCGCCTGGCTCGCTCAGCTTGGCGTCGATTGGGTCAAGATTCCGTGTTGGATCGAGCCCAATGACACTGCGACGGCGGACCGAATTTTAGACGCCAGTTCACGGCTGCAAGATGTCGGTATCCAAACGATCGGGTTGCTGGATGTGCCTCCGGAATCGCAGGTGCCGTTGTTTGACATTCGCGGCCGCCGCGATGTCGTGGCGTCTCAGTTGTTCCGTGATTCGCGTGTTTGGCAACCTTTGCTTGAACCGGTGATGACGCGGTTGACATTGAAGGTAAAGATGTGGCAGTTGGGCGGCAATCAGGATTACAGTTTCTTGGACCGCAGCCATCTGCAGGAATCGATCGCCGAGATTGCGACTGGGCTGCAAGGCTATGGGCAACCGATCGAAGTTGCAATTTGTTGGCCTTGGACCGAACGCGATCTGATGCCATCGGAAACATCCTGGAACGCGGTGCAGCGATCGAGCGACCCTGAGTTGACTGCAGACGAACTGGACGAATACCTACGTCTGGAAGAACTGCAGGGCGGCAGCAACGGTCCGCGAACCTGGGTGGTGGTCGAGCCGATCGAGCAAAGCCGCTATGACCGTAACGCTCGAATTCTAGACCTGGCAAAACGAATGGCGGTCGTACGTAAGCATCGTGTTCAAGCCGCGTTTGTTTCTGAACCAAGGGATCCCGAACGAGGTCTTTTGAACGCCGATGGACGCCCCGAAGAGATGTTGTTGCCGTGGCGCACCACCTCGTTGATGATCGGCGACTTGCGTCAAATGGGGTCGTTAAGATTGCGAAGCAAGGCTGAGAACATTGTTTTTGCCGGAGCGAACCGTGCGGTGGTGATGTTGTGGTCGCCGCTGCCTTGTGAAGAGCTGATCTATCTTGGTGACCAAGTACAAGTGGTTGATATCTGGGGCCGACGACAGCCATTGGAACTAGTCGAGGTCGAAGGCCAAGTGGCACACCGTGTCGAAATCGGTCCTCGTCCGATTTTTATCGCCGGAGCGGACCCCACGCTATTGGCGTTTCGGATGTCAGTGGAAGTCGAGCAAGAACAGGTCGATAGTTTGCTCGGGCAAACACAACCGGTTGATGTCACGTTCACTAACCCGACCCGCGAAGGTCTCGGAGGCTCGCTTAGTGTGCTGGCACCCGAGCACTGGAGCTTTAATGAGCCGTCGATTCCTTGGGAATTGCAAGCCGGCAAGAGTGCGACGCTGCAGTTCAATTTGGTGTTGGGCAACAGTGCCAAGGTCGGCAAATACGAGATCCCGCTGCGGTTTGAACACCAATCGATCCCGTCCAAGAAATTCACGGTCTATCGTGATTTGACGGTCGGGCCGATTGGATTACGAATCGAAACCGAAACACGTCTGTTGGCCGACAATCAATTGCGAGTCGAAATTGAGATGACCAACGATTCCAATGTCACGCAAGCCTATGACTGCATGCTTTTTCCTCAGGGTGGCCGCCAATACCAACGCCGCTTTATCACCGTCAAACCAGGCGAAACCGTGCGTCGCGAATTCTACTGGGACGACGCCGAGTCGCTGCTTGGCAAAACGATGCTGCTGCGTGCCGGTGAACAAGACGGCAAGCGGATATTGAACTACGAGATCCCCGTGCGGCGTTAATTCGCCGCTGCTGGGTCCACCCAATAGCCGAATTCGCGACTAGCGGATGATTCCCTGCGTTCGCAACAGTTTGATGATGGCGTCCGCACATTCATCAATGCTCTGTTGGCTCGCATCGAGCGTCAAATCAGGATTTTTGGGTTCGTCGTACTCGGCGGTAACCCCGGGGAAATTCAACAGTTCACCGGCGTCGGCTTTGGCGTATTGGCCTTTGGTGTCTCGTGTTCGGCATACGTTCACCGGGGTCGCCACATGGATCACCAAGAAACGGTCTTCGCCGATCAGCTTGCCGACCTTGCTTCGCACCTCTTCGGACGGCGCCACAAACGCGGCAACGCAAATCATGCCCGCTTGGTTCAGTGCTTGGGCCAAGTGAGCACTACGGCGAAGGTTTTCGCTGCGGTCGGCGGCGGAAAAACCGAGGTCGCGACTCAATCCACGTCGCACGCTTTCGCCATCGATCATCGCTGCGGCGCGACCTTCCTCGAACAGCTTGCGCTCGACAGCCAAGGCGATCGACGTCTTGCCGCTGCCGGTCAATCCGGTCAACAGGATCGTGGCCGGTTTTTGGCCAAAACGAGCTTCCCGTTCGGCAGGCGTCACCGCGGAAACTTCGTTCGGATCGCCCGAATCGCTCGCTTGCAAATCGTCATCCCAAATGCTCTTGGAATCGTTATCGCCCGATTTGTCCAAGATCATCCCGGCTGCGACGGTGGCGTTGGTGATCCGGTCGATCACGATAAAGGCACCGGTGCTGCGGTTACGGCGATAAGCATCGAAATGAATGGGGCCGCTTAGCGAGATGCTGACACGTCCAATCTCATTCAGTTCCAACTGCGGAGCGGGCTCGCGATGCAATGTGTTTACATCCACACGATATTTCAGTGTGTCGATCGTGCCTGGCAGCGTTTGAGTGGTGTGTTTGAAGAGGTACGTTTTACCAGGCACCATGGCGCCGGCGTCCATCCAAACCAACATGGCATCGATATGATCGCGGCTCTTGGGAAGGTTGCCTTCGCGGACGATCATGTCACCGCGGCTGGCGTCGATTTCATCCTCGAGCGTCAACGTGATCGACAGCGGAGCAAACGCTTCGTCTAGATTGCCGTCAAACGTGACGATCTCTTTGACCTTGGATTTTTGTCGGCTCGGCAGCACCATGATCTCTTCGCCCGGCCGGATAATGCCCGAGGAAATCGTGCCACAGAAACCGCGGAAATTAAGGTTCGGACGGTTCACGTATTGGACGGGCAAACGGAAATCTTGCAGGTTTCGGTCGCTGCCGATGTACACGGTTTCCAAGAAATTCATCAGCGTGCTGCCGCTGTACCACGGCATGTTCTCGCTGCGGTCAACAAGGTTGTCCCCTTTGAGTGCACTGATCGGAATGAAGTGCAAATCGGGCAGGTCCAATCGGGTTGCGAACGCGCGATAATCATCGCAGATTTCGTTGAATCGCTGCTCGTCAAAATCGACGATGTCCATCTTGTTGACCGCCACGATCACGTGGCGGATTCCCAACAGCGAAACGATAAAGCTGTGACGCCGCGTTTGCGTTAGCACGCCGTGACGCGCATCGATCAAGATCACCGCCAAGTCGGCGGAGCTTGCACCGGTGGCCATGTTGCGAGTGTATTGTTCGTGCCCGGGCGTGTCGGCGATGATGAATTTTCGTTTCGCCGTGCTGAAGTAGCGATAGGCCACGTCGATCGTGATGCCTTGTTCGCGTTCAGCCTTTAGTCCGTCGGTCAGCAAGGCGGGGTCAAAATCGCCGCCGGTGGTGCCGATCTTTTTCGAGTCGGCTTCAAGCTGCGACAGTTGATCTTCGTAAATCATCTTGCTGTCGTACAGCAAGCGGCCGATCAACGTGCTTTTGCCATCGTCAACACTGCCACACGTAATGAACCGCAGCAACTGCTTGTGCTCGTGTTGCTTCAGGTAGGCTTCGATATCGGTGGCGATCAGGTCAGATTTGTGGGACATGCGTCAAATATGAAGTTGAAAGGGTGACGTTTGGCGTGGGCAGGACACCAGTTTCTAGAAGTATCCTCGGCGTTTCTTTTCTTCCATGCCGGCGCCGCCTTCGTCTTGGTCGATGATGCGGCCTTGTCGTTCACTGGTCGTCGCCAACAACATCTCCTGGATCACTTCGGGCAGCGTTGTCGCTTCGCTTTCAACCGCGCCGGACAGCGGATAACAACCGAGCGTGCGGAAGCGAACCATGCGGGTTTCTTCCTTTTCGCCTTCCAACAGCGGCATGCGGTCGTCGTTTCGCATCAGCAGCACGCCGTTTCGATTGACCACCTTGCGAGGGGCGGACAAGTACAGCGGGACGATCGGAATGTTTTCCAAGTGGATGTATTGCCAAACATCCAGTTCCGTCCAATTGCTCATCGGAAAAACGCGAATCGATTCGCCCTTGTTCACCCGGCCGTTGTACAGATTCCACAGCTCGGGGCGTTGGTTCTTGGGATCCCAGCGATGCGCCTTGTCACGGAAACTGAAGACGCGTTCTTTCGCACGGCTCTTTTCTTCGTCACGCCGGGCACCACCAAAGGCAGCATCGAAACCGTACTTGTTCAACGCCGCCTTCAGCGCGTCGGTCTTCATCAATTCCGTATGCCGCTCGCTGTCTTCCCACGGTTTGATGTCGTGCTTCAGCCCCTCTTCGTTGATGTAAACGAGCAGGTCCAAACCGAGCTCTTTTTTCACCAAGTTGTCGCGGAACTCGATCATCTCGCGGAATTTCCACGTCGTGTCGACATGCAACAGCGGGAACGGGATCTTGGCAGGAGCAAACGCTTTTCGTGCCAAATGCAACAGCACCGCCGAGTCCTTGCCGATCGAATACAGCATGACGGGCTTGTTAAATTCCGAGACCACTTCACGAATAATGTGAATGCTCTCGGCTTCAAGTTGCTTGAGGTGAGTTAGGTTATAATCCGACATCGCGCCGAGGAATCGAGTGCAAAAGGGAGAGGGGTGGGCCATTTCAGCCCAATTTGGGCCGCCTTGGGCCACGTTCAATGCACGAGTATAGACGTTCGCCGATTTGTGGCTAGGTGAACCTGATGCCTGCCCTTGGCGAATCCGCGACCGATGGGCAGCAATCGCCGTTAGTTGTATCGAGCACCGCGGGCCCCTGCGGGCCAAATCTGCAGAATCACCCCTTCGCTGGCCTCGTCATCGCCCAGCGGATAAGTTGCGACTCGCCGCAATTGCAAATTGGCGAGCGCCCCGAGATGACGTGCTTCGCCCCGCTCTTCGACCCATTTTGGACCTTTGATCAGCAGCAGACGATCGACGCTGGCCCAGTGGGGTTCGATCCAGCGACAAAATTTCGCGATACTGCCGACCGCACGGCTGACGACGCTCGAAAAACGGAAATCCTCGAGCAAATCTTCGCCGCGAGCGGCGTAAACCGGCACGGGAAGCTCAAGTTCTTCGATGATCTCGCCCAACGCGTTGGCTCGCTTGGCAACCGATTCAGCCAGCGAAACGTCGATATCAGGCCGCAAAATCGCCAGCGGAATTCCAGGAACTCCGTTGCCACTGCCCAAATCCAAGACCTCCTCGCCCGCCTCTAGAAGTGGAGCTAATTGCAAGCAATCACGTAGATCGCGGCTGACATACAGGTCCCAGGTCGTGTGACGGGTCAAGTTCAATTGCTCGTTCCATCGCCACATCGTTTCGGCATAGGCCTGCAGCTTTAGCGCGATCACCTCGTCGATTTCCATCGAATGAGCGTCAAGGGCAGCAGCGAATTCAGGATCCAATGACATCGGCAAATAATAGCAAAGAGAACTGGCAAGGAAGGGGTACGATCATCATCATGCATCATGCCGCGATTGAGAACCAGAGCACCGCAGGATCTTCACCGCTGCATTCGGATTAAATTTCTGGCTCGACTAGCTCGGGTTGTGATTTTGCGAAGCCGGACGGTCTTCGTTAGTGAGACTTCCTTATAGCCAGCAAAGTGGAGCAACATGCTGACATCGGTCTTTGTTTACGGAACGCTCAAACGGGGGCAATGTCGCGAATCGCTTTGGCCGTGTGCTCCGCAATCCATTCAAGTCGCTTGGACACGGGGGACGCTGTTTGATCGTCACGATTATCCGGCAATGCAGGCGGGCGAGGACCGAGTGCTGGGCGAATTCTGGAGCTTTACCGACGATCAAATGCCGCAAGTGCTGCGTGTTTTGGACCAGATCGAAGGGACGAATCAGCCGGGTTTTGATGATCTTTACCACCGCGTCCGGGTTGAGGTTCACACGATCGATGGCCAGCCTCTGGGGACCGCGTTTGGCTATCATTACGCCACTGATCCGCTCGGCGATGGATTCACCCGCGTCGTTCCGGCCGAACCCGATGCGTGGGTCCAGTGGCCGTAGCCCGAATTGGCGTTCTGTAAATGCATTTTTAGCGGAGCGGACGTCGTCAACGGCTTTCGGTCCACGGCGAGTACCCCCCCGAAACTCTTGACGAGTTCCGCTACGAAATGCTTCACCGCGTTGAACCAAGGCGGCCAACTCATTTGGCAGCCCAATCTAAGTCTGCACCGCCAGCGGAAATCGAACTCAGTACTTTGCCGCCATGCCTTGCACTGCTTCGGCGACGGCGTCGCGGAATTCTTTCGGCTCCAATACCTCGGCGTCCACCCCCAGCGACAGCACTTTGGGCAGGACTTCGCGAGGATGGGCGGCTGGCACGGTCAGGATCGACGTGCCATCGTCCTGCAGCTCCATTCGTTGTTCGGGGTGCCAGGGGTCTTCGCTGACCCACGCGGCAGCTCGCTCGCCCAGGCGGATGTGGACGATTGTCGGTGATTCGCCCGAAAAAATTCCAATGCCTCGCCCCAATCGATCGGCCAGTTCGATGCTGGGGTCGGGCTTGAAATATTCGTCTAACGCCACCGCATGGCGAAACCGGTCGAGTTTCCAGTTTCGCAGCCGCTGGCTCGGCTCTTTGACTTCCGGCGCCGTTGCGACCACATAGATGCTGCTCTGGTAAACCGCCAATCCATAGGGTTCGATTCGCCGCGTCGAAACCGGTTTGCCCACCGACGCGTATTGGATCTCGACGACTCGGTGTTCGAGAATCGCACGATTGAGCGTTTTCAGCATCCCTTCGTGTTGTTCGTACGTTTTGTTGGGCGATCCGAACACATACAGCGTTTTTCGGTAGCGGTCGTAGTGTTCAAAAACGCCGTCGGGAATCACTTCACGAACCTTGTTCCAGAACGTCTCGATCCCTCGCCAATATTGGGTGCCCAGCAGTGGGTACAGCAATTCACGTCCGATCGACAACGCAATCAATTCGGTCGCAGAGATCCCGATCTCGTGAACGCCCTTGTTGTTGCGGCCCAGCTTGAAGACTTTGCCGCGTTCGAGCGTCTCGCTTTGGATGTCAAAACCGGCCGCTTGCAGCGCTTCGACGTCTCGACGAACCGTTCGCTCGTGCAGGGTCGTTAGCCCCAAGTCGCTGACCAAGTCATCGCGTAATTCGTCAAGCGTCTTGCCGAAGCGTGACATTTCTAACAGTTGAAGCAGTTTGTGTTGGCGAATCAGTTGTTCGTTGCGTGCCATTCAGAAACCCCCTCCACGGGTCGAAAAGAATCGTCAAAAAGCGTGCGGACAATCTCCAATTGTCTTCCCCCTGTTTTCGATTGGAATGTGTCGAGCCGCGATTGCCAATCCGGCCTTAGCCAATCGGTGCTAGGATCGACGGGCATATCCGTTACGATATCGCAGACGTAGGACGCGGTTTTCTACTTTCTACCGTTTGCAGGACACCCAGGTTATTTCGATGAGCGATCTGCCCCGTATCTTTCTCACTCGCGAGCTGCCGCCGGCCACCATGAAACGGTTGAAGGAAAGTTCGCAGTTGACGATGAATCACGAAGATCGGTCGCTCAGCAAGCAGGAACTGCTCGAAGGGCTGCAAGGCGTTGACGGGTTGTTGTGCCAATTGACCGACATCATCGATGACGAGGTGCTTGCGTCGAATCCAAACTTAAAAGTGGTTTCCAATTACGCCGTTGGATTCAACAACATCGACGTTGCCGCCGCCACGAAGCGTAAAATCGCGGTCACGAACACTCCAGGCGTGCTTAGTGATTCGACCGCCGATATGGCGTGGGCGTTGATGTTCGCGGTGGCCCGCCGCGTGGTCGAAGGCGATCGCTATGTTCGCGGCGGGCATTGGCAAGGCTGGGCTCCGCTGCAATATCTAGGACTCGATATCAGCGGCAGCACGTTGGGGTTGGTTGGGCTCGGACGGATCGGCCGCGCGATGATCCAGCGGGCCAAAGGCTTCGACATGAAGGTGTTGTATTGGAACCGCACGCGAATGGAGCCCGACGAGGAACGCGAACTTGGCGTCGAGTATGTCGAACTTGACGAATTGCTCGCGCAAAGCGACTTTGTCTCGCTGCATGTGGCTTTGGCCGAAGGGACCAAGCATCTCATTGACGAGCGGCGGCTTGGTCAAATGAAGTCAACGGCTTACCTGATCAACACCGCCCGCGGTCCGGTCGTGGATGAAAAAGCGCTCGTCCGCGCGCTGCAAACCGATACGATCGCGGGTGCGGGTTTGGACGTGTTTGAAAACGAACCGGAAATTGAACCGGAACTGTTCGAGCTCGACAACACGGTGCTTGCCCCACATCTCGGCAGCGCCACGATCGCCACTCGCAGCAAGATGGGCGAGTTGGCGGTAGAGAATTGTCTCGCCGGTTGCCTCGGCAAACGCCCCCCGAATCTCGTCAACCCCGACTACGACCGCGATTGATTCGCATCCTTAACCGGACGTCTCACGTCACCATTGTGATGTTAATTGCGAAGCGGCCCGCGGGTTAACGAGTTCGTTTTGCGCCGGATGCTCTCTTCAGTCCGAGAGGTTTCTTTTTCGGACCACCATTTCGTGGAACCGTCACAAATATTTCTCGGCAGTTTCACGCCCCGCCGTAGAAGGCTCGCCTGCGGACTATTGCGCTGGATTTCCACTTAGTGGTTGCCTTAGTGCGACTTGGAATTGCCCTTCTTTTTGCCGCGTTTTTCGCTGCCGGGGGGCTCTTCGGTGGATCCGGTCAGCTACACGATTCCTTCACATTTCGTTGACGGAAACCTCATCGCGTGTCTCTATTCTTCCGCCGATTCAGATCACTGTGATCTGGTTTTTGAAAAGAGAAATGCAACGAAAACGCCCATACGTTTTCATTGAAATCCCCCATAATGGAATGAAGAAAAACATGCAGTGGAATCCTACTTCCGCGAAACTTCCCGGCCGCCAATTGCGTGGCGCGTTCACGCTGGTTGAACTGTTGGTTGTCATTGCGATCATCGGCGTATTAGTCGGATTGCTATTGCCCGCAGTGCAAGCTGCTCGCGAGGCGGCGCGGCGGATGTCTTGTAGCAACAACTTGAAACAAATTGGTTTAGGGCTGCACACTTATCACGATACCTTTCGCGTTTTTCCCTACGGCTGGGATAACCGCGGAATGACCTGGAGCGGTCATATCTTGCCACAAATCGAGCAAGCCAATCTGTACCAAACGCTGATCTTTCAAGAGAGCGGACCTGGGAACTGGGACGCGGATGGTTCGCCTAACGAGATCGCCGTCAGCACGGTGATCCCGACCTATCGATGTCCCAGCATGGCGCTGAAGGAACATTTTAATTACAACGGAATCCCCGAGCGTGTTCCCGGCAGCTATCGCGGTAGCGCGGGGACCGAATCGAGTTCCGACGATACAAGCACCGCCGTGGCTGGAACCAAGGGCCTCGAAAATCTTGACCAAGACGGCATTTTCTATGCCTGTAGTAAAACCAAGTTTCGCGACATCATCGACGGAACCTCCAACACGATCATGATCGGCGAATCCTATACCGACCCGGAATTTGTCAAAGACGGCCAAGGGATGGATTACTGGTATATCGGTTCACCGCAAGCCGATCCATGTCGCTGTGATGGCGGCACCGGCGGTACGGAATTCTCGGAAGTCGTCGGCACCACGATCGCCCAAATCAATGCGATTCGCCAAGCACCGACCACCAGCGGCTATCTGATGGAGCTTTCCTTTGGCAGTTACCACATTGGCGGAGCTCATTTTACGATGAGCGACGGTTCGGTTCGTTTCATCACCGATTCGCTCGACATGGAAACGTACAAGGCCATCGGGTCGCGAGATGGTCACGAAATCGTCACCGAGTACTAAACACAGCACAAAAAGTCCTTTCATTTAAAATCAAACCAACCAAAGCATCTCTGGGCGACCGCAGGCTGCGAACGTGCTGTCGCTCAGTGAAGGAGTCAAATCGAATGCGTCCTCATTTACAAGCCACCGCGTTCATCGCTACCGCGTGTATCGTGCTTGTGCTTTCCACTCTCGGTTGCGGCGGATCGCTGGATGCCGACTACTCCAGCATCGGACTGGTTCCTGTCTCGGGAACGGTGACGCTCGATGGCGAACCGATCGAAGGCGCCGTCGTCTTTTTTGAAGCGGACGATCGCACGTTTTCTTATGGCACGACTGATGAATCAGGCCATTACGAATTGAAATTCAACAGCAAAACCGCTGGCGTCACGCAAGGTCCCAAGACGGTGCGAATCAGCACGGTCGCCAGCACGGGTGAACGAGGCGAAGAAGACGAGGAAGAGTCCGAGTCCGAATCAAGTGCCCCGAAAGCAAAGCGAACCGAGCGTTTTCCCGTGACTTACAACGAAAAATCCGAATTGAAGGTCAGCGTCTCTGATTCGCAGACGACATTCAATTTTGATCTCCGCGGCGACGGAACGACCAAGTCCGCCTCGTAACACCGCTTGCAAACCTGCTGCTCGGTGGCCGACGAAAATTTTAGGTATCATGGGATGGCTCGCGTCTCGCCCCATCCCTTCCTTTACCCCCCCTCTCTCTCCCCATGGTCTAACGAACAAGATGTCACGACTACTTTTGCATTGCTCCGTTTTCTCGCTGTTAATTCTGTGTCTTCCAAACGCCCACGCTCATGAGGGCCCGCATCCTCATGTGCACAGCCAGAGTCATGGTCACGGTGAAGCGGGTAAATTCTTTACGACCCGCAAATCATCGCGAGTTCTGCCGCTGGCTAAAGAAGAGGATGTCTTTCACTTCGTCGTGTATGGCGATCGCACCGGAGGTGTGCCTGCAGGTTTGAAGGTGCTCGAACAAGCGGTCATCGATACCAATTTGCTTGATCCCGATTTGGTCATGACCGTGGGCGATTTGATCCAAGGCTACAACGACGCGCCGTTGTGGATGGAACAGATGGCTGAGTACAAAGAGATCATGGATCGTTTGAAGATGCAGTGGTTTCCCGTCGCGGGAAATCATGACGTCTATTGGCGCGGTGAGGGCAAAGCTCCCCAAGGCCAACATGAAACCAATTACGAAAAACATTTCGGGCCGTTGTGGTATACATTCCAGCACAAGAACGCTGGGTTTGTGGTGCTGTACAGTGACGAAGGGGACGCGGCCACCAACGAAAAAGGATTCAACGAGGGCCGATTGCAAAAGATGAGCCCCGAGCAGCTTGACTTTTTGCGTCAGTCGCTCGAAAAGCACAAAAATCTCGACCACGTCTTTTTGTTCCTGCATCACCCACGCTGGATCGGCGCCGGTTATACCGATGGCAATTGGGATGAAGTTCACGGGATTTTGAAGGATGCGGGAAACGTCAGCGCCGTTTTCGCCGGGCACATTCATCACATGCGTTTTGATGGGCCCAAAGACGGGATCGCCTATTACACTTTGGCGACCACCGGGGGCCATTTGTCGGCCGATATTCCGGAGGCCGGTTACCTGCATCACTTGAACGTGGTGACGGTTCGTAAAGAAAGTGTCACGGTGGCGGCATTGCCTGTCGGTTCGGTCATCGATCCGACCGAATTCACTCCCGAATTTCTTGCCGATGTCGACAAGGCACGCAAGATTCGGCCTGTAGAGGTTGACAACAATCTCACCTTGCAAATCGACGGATCCGCGTCGGGCGAGTTGACGTTCTCGTTGACAAACACTTCGGCCCAACCGATCGAAGTCACCGCGTCACTGGACCCCGTGAACCGAGATTGGATCACGACGCTCGATCATCAACATCTCGAGATTGAAGCAGGGAAAACAATCCAAATGTCGTTCGGGTTGCAACGCAAAGCGGATTTGCAGTCCGAACTGACCAACCCACGCATCCGCATGGATCTTCACTATGTGGGCCAATCGACACGGATTAATTTGCCGCCGACTTCGACTCCCGTTTCGATGAAGCTGGCTGCGGTTCCAGCCGACTATTTCAGCGGCAGCGAGAATCATTGTTTGAACGTTGTCGATGAGCGATCTGCCGTGCGAGTCGATTCTTCGGAACTGAAGCTCCCCAACGGACCGTTCACGCTCGAAGCTTGGGTGAACCCGGTTCAAGCCGCCGGCCATCGCGGATTGATTGCCAAGACACAGCAGAGTGAGTTCGCGTTCTTTATGGATGAGGGCGTGCCACAATTTGATGTGAATTTAAAAGGCAAATACTACAGTGCCAAAGCCACCGATGTGTTGCCGGTGAACCAGTGGTCTCACTTGGCCGGCGTCTATGACGGAAGCGAAGTGAAGTTGTACATCAACGGAGCCCTTGCCGGTTCCAAAAAGGCCACCGGCAAGCGAACGACCAACAAATTGCCACTGTTCATCGGAGCTGATCCCGACACGCAGGGGCAACCCACGCGTCCGTTCCTGGGCAAGATCGATGAAGTGCGTGTGTCAAAGAAGGCGATCTACGCATCCGACTTCAAACCCGAGCGACGTTTGGCCGCTGGATCCGATACCGTGCTGATGCTGCATCTCGATCGGCAATTTGGGCCGTTTGTTTTGGATCAGAGCACGTCGGCAGCGAAGGGAACCCTCGGCGTGAATGCCAAGCTCGTACCTGTTCAGTAGTGATGTGTTACAGCTTGATTTTAGGGTAGCGGAACTCGTCAAGAGTTTCGTTTTCTCAGCTAAGCGTCGAAAGTCTTGACGGCTTGCACCCTGATTTTTAACTGTAACGAAACAGCTGCTACCCGTTCATTGGCTGGTGTCAAAGCCGTAATTCTTGTAGTGCTCGCGCGAGCGAGCACTACGGGAAACGTAGCGGGCAAAGTGCGCCGCCGCTTCGCGATGCCGAGTCGTTGCGATGATTCCGATCGAAACCTGCGAAGCGGCGTCTTTGAGTTCTGCGATCCGGACGAACGAGAGGTTGGGATAGGTGTGCAGCACCGCGTCGTAAACGATGCCCGCGTCGGCGGACCCTGCTTCGATGTCGTTCGCCACCTCGTTGACCGAAGTGCGATATCCAATGGTCGCCGCATCGATCGCGTCCCAGCGTCCCAGACGCTTCAGTGCCGTCTGAGTCACCTTGCCGATCGCGGCCGAGTCGGGACTCGCTTGAACAAAGCGAATGTCGTCTTGCAGCAAGTCGTCGAGTTTAGAAATCGAGTGAGGGTTGTCTTTTCTAACACCCACCACGGCATGCATCATCGCGATCGGGAATTGCTGTACGACAAGCTGCTTCTGTTCCGCGATCTTCAAGTAGCTGTCGTCCGCAGGCAGAAACAAATCGCCCGTCTTGCTGACGGCAATCGATGACAACAAGGTTTGCGAAGGGCCGTATTGGACATGGATTCGCCGCTGAAACTCGAGTTGGTAATCCCGGATGACCTTGTCCATCACCGCTCGGTTGCTGGCGGCGCAGTACAGCATCAAAGGCCGCGAATCGAAACCGCCATCCGAAGTCCGGTCTCCATCGGTAGCAAACAGCAACGCCATGCAAATGACGAAGACGATCACCGATCCGCCGGCTAGTAACGAAATTCGATTCATGAGTGAAGGCTAACAAGGAGCGATTGCGTCACTTATTAATTTGACATTCCTCGCTTTGGGGGACGGTGGGTAGAGTCTTCAGCGACATCCAGGTGCAGAAGTCAAAAAGAGCAATTCCGCAGCACCACCGACACGTCCGATGACGATCGCGTTCTGGTGGTATTTCCTGCCGATATCGGCTGCGGTGGAATGATCGATTCCGACGACCAAAAAACTGGCCTCAGGCGGCCATTGCCCCTTGGGGTCGATGCCGGTGCCGTGCCAGTAGGAGTAGCCGAGACGGACGATCTCGCACTCTAATTGCTCGTTCGTTGCACGATTTTGTGGCGGCGTCTTTAGAGTCGAATGAGGGTTATAGGCGGTGATGAAGGCCCACTCGTTCACCGCTTCGTTTCGCAGTGCATCGTCTAGCACGGGATGTGTGTGGCCAATGCGAATTGCAACGGATTGTTCCGGCAATTCGCACCAATAGATCGTTTGCCGATAGGCATCGTCCAGCTGTTGAGCGGAGGTTTCCATGGCGGCCACTTTGGATTAAAGAATGCGGTTCGGTGGCACCAACGCGTTGGACATCAGCAACCCACCGACCAAACACATCGCAATCATCACGGTGTGAAAACCAATCTCGATACCCGCGATGGTTTCGTGGTCCAACATCGCGATCAGCGATCGATAGCCAAACGACCCTGGAACCAGGATGATCATTGCGGGGGTTTGCACAATCAACGCGGGACGACCACGGAAACGAGCGTACAGGTTGCTGCCACATCCAACCGCCAGTGCTGCGGAGAACGAGGCGACTTCCGAGCCATAGTGAGGATCCACCGAGCGAAGGACCAAGATTCCCAGCATCGATACGCTGAAGATCGCAGGCCACTGAGCCATGCGAGCTTGAAAGATGATGGCAAACGCCATCGGAGCAATCAACAACGCGATCCATTGCCAATAGGTTCCTGTGACCGCAATTTTCTCTGGGATGTCACGCCACGGGAGTGCAAAACGCCAAGCGATCGCGGCGCCCAGCAGCAATGTAAATAACATCACAATCGCGCCGGCGAGCCTCGCCACGCCTGCCGACAAATGCCCTACCGCCAACTCGGTAAGGGCGACGGTTAGCCGGAGTCCTGGCAGCAGCACGACCAACCCCGCGAGCGTGACCAAGCGGTCATCAATCGGGACGACGAAGCGGGCAATGGCAAGCGACAAGATCGCTGCCACAAAACCCGAGATTGGATGCAGTAGGCTTGGTTCGCCACTGAATCGTTCGGCTGTCCGTTCGATCACGGCGATGACCAATCCAATCACCATCGCGGCCAACACTTCGGCGAGCGAACCTTGGAACAGCGTAGCTAGCACGCCGCAGCCGGTCGCGCAGGCAATCGCAAAGGGAATGAACCGATACGTCGGTTCGCTGTGATCAATCTCGCGAAGACGTGAAGCGGCGATTTTGATCGTGATTTCGCCCCGCTCGAGCTTTCCCAAGACATCGTCGGCTTGGAACAGCTTGTCGACATGCATTTCGCGTGAATCCACGCGGCGAACCACCGTCTCTTCGTTGGCTCCGTTGGTGATCGAGATCACCAGTGCTGTGGGCGTATACAGAAACACCGCTTCCACCCCCAACGATGATGCCACTTGTGTCATCACACGCTCGAGCCGGTGCGAGGGCGTTCCGTAGCGATGCAATATCATTGCCGCGTGAATCAGAAACGCGTTGATCGCTGACTTTCCGGTGGGAGTGGATGGTTCGCTTGGCACTGCGTCGGACTGGGAAAGAGAATTTTGCCACGGATTTGGCGTCGGAAATCGTAAGCCACTCATTCTTGCCGATCGCTCGTATCCTCGAAAGAGGCTACGCATCCACACGTGACCGGAAGGATAAGGCCGAAGTTTTGAAGTTGCGCGTTTGTATTTAGGGGCAAAGCCCCGGACGTTTACCTAGACCAGCCCAACGGGCTGGGCCCAAGAAAACCAATGAATTGTAGGGCCAACGGTCCGGCCGTTTGCTGGGACTTAATGAGGGCGGCTAGCAAATGGCCGGGCCTTTGGCCCTTAGGTTTCTTTGCATCGAAAACCTGGCCCGTTGGACCAGGCTAGGCAAATCGCTGGGCCTTTGGCCCGAAGAACGTCTAAACGCGCAACTTCAAAACGCGTAAGCGAGGGACTCCTTATCTTGACACGGTCCCTCGCTGACCCCAAACCGTAAGAAGCTGTGCGGCCGTCAGGAAGTGGTGATCGGACGACCTGCCCGAGACATCGCAAGTATCGCACCGGACATCATGCCAAGAGCTGCAGGCAGGTATAAGGCAGACCTAAGTTCGGCCTCGGTGATAGCCCAATCGTGCCACAAGAGAATGGCGATCATGCAAGCCGCATTCAGGGCAACAGCGCAGCCAAACGCTGCGACCCAAAGGAGTGCGATCCACGCAATCCCAGATCGGCCAACGCGTCGAGCCCGTCGAAAGATGGCGACGCTAAGGAACATCAGGACGAACAAACCAATGGGCATAGGCCGCACGACGGGGTTGTGTACGACACGGTGTCGTACTTAACGGGGGGCGATACTCTATGTTTGAAGGCTCGCGTTTGATTACCCCGATTCTATTTCATTGTTGCAGGCAAGGTATTGTGGGTTGTTAATAAGTTCAGTGTGTAGGAATTGACATCGCGAAGCATCGCTTCATTGATCAATCAAGCAAAGGTGAATTTACAGGAAGATGAGGGACAGGAGAATGGTCCGCCCCAAAATCCAGCATCTTCATCTTTCTGTCACCCATTTTCTTGTTTTCTCCTGACCGTGTGATAAAGCAATACTCGGCGAAGCATTACAACGGTGTACGGCGATGCATCGAGCTGCACTTCCCATTAGCGCTTCGTAGTGTCATACGACGTCGCCCCTGGTTGAAGCGAAAGGCGTTGGCGGCATGGATGCCGCAACTCAGCGGCCATGCGTTGTTGTGCGGTGGTGGGACTTGATTAGTCGTCGGGTGAGCGTTCTGGGGCATCAACCGATTGCGTGACAACACCAACGATATCGTACACGGTTGATCCGTCGGACGAGAACAACGCTTGTTTACATGCGGGGCAGTTAAAGTTAGGACGCTCGTCGCGGACACCATAGCCGCAAGCAACAACGCGAATTACGGCATCGCAATGCAAACAGGTGTCGAGTGTGTGAGACATCCGGACTGAATCCTGCTGGCATAGGCCGCACGACGGAGTTATGTACGACGCGGTGTCGTACTTGACAGAGGGCGAGGCTCCACGTTTGGAGGCTCGCGTTTGATTACCCCGATTTTAATCCGTTTTGATTTGGCAAGGTATTGTTCGTTGCTGTTTGCACTGTCGTGCTCACTTGCGTTTTACGGCTGACTGCTGATCAAGCCGTTTGTGTTTGGATGAATGATCGCAATCGGCTTGGAAAGCCGAGCGACAATGGGGTGATGCCGGGGCTCCGGTCACGCCCCTCGATTCTTAGGACTCGAGCCGCATTCCGCCGGCGCTTTGCACAAAGACGACTCGCGGCAATCCGCCCGCTAATTTCTCGGTGCGGTAGAAGAACGCTTCTTCGTCGCCGATGTTGGGCGGTTGCATGCCCAAAAAGACCATCGCGGCATTGCGGCTGGTCGTTTGGATCGCCAACTCGGGATCCTTCGAGACGACGACCTTGGTGACGCCGGGGATTCGGGCTGCTTTTAATAATCCATCGAGGTGGTTTCGCACCTCGTCGATCCCCGCTTCGTTATCGACCACGCGCAACAGTCGCAGTTCACGGCCACGCCAATCTTCGTTCTGCAAAAGCAGGTGAGCCAACAGGACCATCAATTCGCCATTGGCTCGTCCTCGCCACCAAACATCGACGGTGCCGCTCGGAGGCCGCCAATCGTCGCTAGGTTCGTCGGTGCGGCGGAGCACCACGGTGCTGCGTGAGAGTCCTTTTAGATTGCGTAGCAATCCACCAAAGACCTTCATGCGGTCAGCCGATAACGGGCAGCCCAACAAGACGACATTGGGTCGCAGTCGCCCGAGTCCTTGGCATTGCACCAGGGCTTCGACGCCGGTCACGTAGTCGCTACTGACCACCACGGCGGGAAATGCGTTCAATCCATGTTCGCCGATCATCGCGTGCAACATTCTTTCCTGCGAGATGCGACGTCGATGACGATCGTCCAATTCGCCCTGAATGACTTGCCCGAGCGTTAGGATGCCGGTGCGTGATGTCAGCCAATGACCAAAAACAACCAGATGCGGCCGAGAGAAACCGGTGCCGCTGAGGGCTAATACAAACGGTCGCCAATTTTTGGGGTGGTAAAGTTCGCCTTCGAGTTTTAGCAAATTTTTGCGGGTCCGCTCGAACAGCAAACCGCTGGTGACGTTGCCAAAATCGGCGGCAAGATCAATCTTTGACAGGTACCAATGGAGTGCCGCGAAAAGCGAAATGGCGACAAATGCCCACTGCCAATCGATCAATAACATCACGACCCCGCAGCCGATCGCACCCGCTAACGAAGTTGTCCAGTGGCAAAATTTGAAGCGAGGACGGTAGCTAGGGTTCTTGGTGATCGATTCATAAAAAGTCGCCAGATTCAGCAGCCCATAGGTCACAAGGAATGCCATCGTGATCAAAGGCGCAATCGTGTTGAGATCGGCAAGCAGAATGCCGGCTTGCGAAATCAAAAACGTCACTAAAATAGCGCGGCGGGGTTCCGAGTTGACGCCCGAACCGACACCCAATGGTTGGATCCAGCGAAACAAACGGTCGCGAGCTAATGACTGCAAAATCCGTGGCGCTCCCATCATGCTGCCCAGCGCCGACGAGATGGTCGCGGCGAACACGCCTGCGGCGATCAAGGCGGGTAAGACCGCAATATCCGAGAGCACCAAGTTGTTGGTGACCAAGGTTTCGCGGTCACGACATCCGCCGATCAAAATCGCTTCGGAAAGGTAGATCAGCCCAGTGACAAACACGGCCGCGAGCGTTCCCAGGGGGATCGAACGAGCCGGATTGCGTAGGTCGCCCGACATGTTCGCTCCGGCCATGATTCCGGTCACTGCGGGAAAGAACAATGCGAACACGGTCCAAAACGACTCGCCACCGCTGAACCCCATCCCTTTGTTCTGCAGAAAGATGGCGGTATCGAACTGCGTCCAAGCACCGGCATAGAAAGAAAACAAGGCAAACAGGACCGCCGCAAGAATCAGAAACTGCAGCTTCATCGTCCACGCCGCACCGATGGCGACACAAGCAAACACGGCGACGTTGGTCAGCGATGCAACGAGTGTTGACGACGTGCCCTCGGGCAAATAGCCGACCAAGGCTTCGGTGAACCCGATCACATACATGGCCACCGATAACGCTTGAGCGGCGAAGAAGACGAGGCCAATTGCCCCGCCAAACTCGGCTCCCAAACTGCGGCTGATCAGAAAGTACGCGCCGCCGCCTTCGACTTTGGTGTTGGTGGCAATCGCCGACAACGATAGCGTGGTCAACAGCGTGATCGCGTTACTGAACAACACGATCAAGATCGTGCCAATGATCCCCGCTTGGCCAACAACAAAGCCAAATCGCAGAAACATGATGACACCAAGGATCGTCAGCATGCAGGGCGTAAAGACCCCAGCGATGGTTCCGAATCGATGGCCACTTTGTTGTTTGGTTGTGGCGCTGCTAAGGGATGCGGAACTCATCAAGGTTTGCCGTCTTGGCGAAGAGATGATCTAGTGAATGTCTAAAACGCAACGCTGTGAAATGTTTTTTGGTTGAAGGGTTTGTGCATTTTTACCGTAGCGGAAGTCGTCAAGACTTTTGATCCACGTCGTGTATCCCCGAAATTCTTGACGGTTTGCCGCGACGAGATGCTTCACAGCGTTGGCCAAAACGGCTAACTAAATCAGCAGACTTCAATGTCTACGAGGCGTCGCGTGGTTTGAATTTAAAGTTAGAACTTTTCGAAAAGAACTCAATCGGGTTGTCGTAAACTACTTTTTTGATCAACGATTCGCGGTGACCGCGACGACGTAATTCGAAAATCAAATCGGGAACGGCGGTCGGTTTACTCGGCCCCCAATCCCCCGCCGAATTCACCAGCAAACGTTCGCCTCCGGTCATTTCAATCATGTCCGCAGCGCGTTCGGGGGTGCATTTGGTGACGGGGTACAGCGTCATGCCAGCCCAGAAACCTCGGTCAAGCACTTCGGCAATCGTATGTTCTTCGACATGGTCAACGAGAACGCGAGTGCGATCGAGCCGTTGGTCGTCCGACAACATATCAAGGATCATCCGGGTCCCTTGGAACTTATCTTCCAAATGGGGTGTGTGAATCAAGATCGATTGATTGTGTTTGATCGCCAATTCGAGATGTTCTAGGAAAACGATCGATTCATTGCGAGTGTTTTTGTTTAGCCCGATCTCGCCGATCCCCAACACGTTTGGGGCGTCGAGGAATTCAGGGATCATCGCGATCACATCGCGCGAGAGCGAAACGTTCTCGGCTTCTTTGGCGTTGATGCAGAGCCAAGTGAAATGTTGGATTCCATAGGCGGCGGCGCGTTTCGGTTCGGTTTCGGTCAGTTGGCGAAAGTAATCGCGGAACCCGTCCACGCTGCCTCGGTCGTAGCCCGCCCAGAAGGCTGGCTCGCTCATCGCCACGCATCCCATCCGCGCCAGCGTCGCGTAGTCGTCGGTGGTCCGAGACACCATATGAATGTGGGGGTCGATGTAGTCCATGGCAAATTAGCTCGAGATCAAAAATGGAAAGAGGCAGACAGGATGTGATAGGAGTCAGTCTCGCTCGCGTTAGCGGGCGGAGGTGACTGATGCGTTGTTAGATCGCCGGGCAGACGATTGAAAGTGAACTTCGACAGGGCAGCGATCGATGATACGAAATGGATCAGCCCATTAGTCGACTTTTAATTCAGACCGCCAAGCGGGAGAATATTTACGCGAAAACAGCAATTGGACTCGTTCAGCGCGATCGGGCTCTTCGCTCAACAGCAACCGGATCGCATCGTGAATCTTATCACGCCGAATGCTGATGTCTTCGTCCAATGGCGTGCCGTCTTGCAGCGACCGATCGACGCGATCGAGAACCGCGGCAATCTCGAGAATCTTCGCTCGGACATCCAAAAAGGATTCCTCGAGGACAATGTTTGCGGGACGTTGATTCATTGGATTAACAAAAAGGTGGTAGGTTCGTTGTCGATACCCAAGCGGGTGGTTTTTGATCGAGCCAGGTGCCGCCCGAATCGATGCTCACGTGCCGCACGCCGCTCTGCGGCGGAAAAAGTGGCGTGACGAAATCTCTCGTGGCAAATGCTTCCCCGACGCGGGGCTCCGTGACTCAGCATGATTATAGAGCATACGCCGCGAGAATCGAAACCGACATAACGCGGCCCCAAAGCGTCGCATGCGCGGGTTGTCTCACCCCACAAATAGGTGCCAATTGGCTCGGTTGTGTGGTTTGTGCGGTTTGCAGTGTCGATTCACGTTGGCTGAGCGACACATTTTCTGCGGGTCAGCCAATTTTGTGGTCTGCATCAAGCTACGGTTACCTGACGACATGATGGTGAATGTCCTTCTTGGCACGTCGGATTGATATCGAGACCCTCAACATTGTCATTTGAAGAATGCAAGGTCCCTCCCTCACGTTCGCAACGCTCGCAGAATCCCGCAATGCAGCTGCGGTCGATTTGCTCTTGATCGCGCTCGAGGACACCAGCGAATCGGTGCGATCCTATGCGGTCGAATCGTTGTTGCAGCGTGTTGAGCCGCATTGCGCCGAAGCGGTGCTATCGCGATGGGACATTTTTCCCTCGGATTTGTTTGGTCAACTTCGCAAGCGAAAGAGTTGGATTACGCCAGCGGTTCAAAAATCGCTGCAACTGCAAGATGACAGCCTCGCTCATGCGATCAACGCTTCGGTGATGATCGGATTGTACCCGTTGTTGGTGGATTTGATTCCGATTGCCGAGTCGCATTCCAGTGAAGAGATGCGTGATGCGGCAACCGAGGCGATTTTGCAGCTGGCACATGAACTTGGGCACGAAGCACGGGCCAATCGAGACAAGCCGTCAATTCGCACTCCCGTGGTCGCGGCGCTTGCCGAGTCGGTCCGCCGAATTCATCGACATAAAAACGAGCGACTGATCGATGCCTTTTTGGTGAATTCCACTTGGGCCGATGCTGAATTACGGCAATTTACAGCATCCAGCTCCGAATTTTGCAAAATGATCGGCAACCGATTGTTGACCACCCAGCGTGCAGGCATGGTCGAGTTGTTGGCGGGGTTCATTTGTCGCCGCAGTGTGCCATCGTTTCTGCTCGAAATCTTGGCGAGCCGCACGGACGATGTGTTCCGTGATTCGCTATTGCGTGCGATTGGCGAAGAACCCTCGGCCACGGTGCTCAAGAATCTGCACGATCTCGGGATGCCCAAGTGTTGCGCGGATGACGACTCGCTGATGGACGCGATCAGTGCGAATCATCGTGCTGCGGCGATTCACGTATACAGTCAATCCGGTGGCGATCCGTTGGTCAATCTGCGGACGATCGTCGCAGCCATCCATCGTGACGGTCACGGCTGCATTCCCGCCGCCGTCGCGGGGATGATGAAATGCCCTGTGCCCGATTTCGAAATCTGGCATCAAGCGGCGCTGTTGATCGCAAAGGGCAATCAGGAAGCAATTGCCGCGGATCCCGTCGCCTTGCTGCTTCATCATTTGATTCAATTGCTCGATCATTCAGACGCTTCGCTGGTGCGTTCGGTTCGTCGTATCCTCAACCCGCTGCATGCGGACGCCATGCTGAACCGATTGTCAGACATGCCCGAGAAACATCGTCGCGCCCTCGGTCGAGTGGTGATGACGATCGACACCGAAGCGATCGCTCGGATTCGCGACGGACTCCGGCATCCTGTCCTCAACAAACGGCTCGATGCGATCGCCGCAGCTGACGCGTTAGCTGCCGTCGATCTGCTAAGCGATTCGTTCGAGCGAATCTCGCGTGAAGATCACCAGGAAGCTCGTGTGCTTGCATGCCAAGTGATGTCACGAGCCGAAAGCAACAGCACCATGTCGCTGCTTAAAGAGATGTCCGCATTGCCGCCGTGTCCTGTCAGTGATGCTGCAATCAAGGCGATCCGATATCGAGAAGCCATGAAAACTTTCTAAATCCAACCGCGATTCGCTCGTCGTTATTGAACATCTGCTAACACCCGCATCCTTTCACACTGCATATTGATTTTCGGACATGGTCAATTTAACGTCCTACCTGTTGTTCGCAGAAACCCGGATGAGTGACGTCAATCTGGATTACAAAGAAGCGGCTGCCGCCACAGGCGATTCGTCGCAGTGGATCTTGATCGCCGCTGCGATCGTGGTGGGTTCGTCGCTGGCCGCTTACTTGATCCGGCGTCGTATCCTCAATAACGCTCATTCGTCGGCGTCGCTGTTTGGCGATCTTTGTCATGCCCACCGAATCAATGGCAAAGGCTGTAAGTTATTACAAGCGATTGCCGATGAAGCGTCGTTGCAGCAGCCTGCGATGTTGTTTTTGGCCGATCATCATTTCGATTCGGCGTTGGCAACGGCCAAGCAGACCATGACACTGAAACCCGACCAATTGGCCACGATCGCGATGGTTCGTCGGCGTATGTTTTCGTCGTAAACGAAGACGGTTTGGCTATTTTGTTTTGCGATGCTGGGTGATCAACGCGTGCATGATGTCGCTACGTCGAACCACACCGGCTAATTCGTGCGGTTCGGCTCGAGCGACAACCGGGATACAATCGTCGGTTTCGGCTTCGAACAGTTCGAAAGCTCGCTGCGCAGGTTCGTCGGGGTAGAGAAACGAATCGGTCTCGCTCGCCAAATCTTCGGCCCGAATCAGCGTCGTGGCGTTTTCGTCAAACATCACGTTGCTGAGCAGCGGATAGCGGATGACGCCGACCACGCGTTTTCGCTCATCGACCACCGGATAGGTGTTGTCGTGGCTGTGTTCGATATGCGAGATGACTTCGTCAAAGCTCGCGGATTGCACAATGCCGTTGGTTTTTCGTAACAGGTCGGCGACTTTGACCCGGTTGGCGACGGTGCGTTCGGTGGCGTCTTGGTGAATCGCGGCGCGAAAACGGTCGACGACCGCGCGAACTTGCTCGAGCGGCGTGCGGTTGGTGTGGCTGATCGCTTGAGCCAACGGGACCTCGCCGGTTCGCAACAACGACTTGCGAATGAACAGCGGCCCGATGATTTCGAACACCACCACCGAGCCGAGGATGATGTCTTGAATCGGTTTACCCAATTCGGGATCACGGTTTGCGGCGATCGTCGATAATGCAATCGCGGCACCGGCTTGGGCAAACAAACACGTTCCCAGCCAATGACGCACTTCGAGCGGTTGACGCGTCAAGCGCGCAGCACCGTAAACGCCTAACCATTTCCCGGCCATGCGAAGAACGATGTAGAGTGCTCCGATCCCGCCGGCGGCGATGAACGCGTTGGCGTCCAAGTGCGTTCCATGCACGGCAAAGAATACCACCGCCAATAAACCGGACAAATGGTCCAATTCGCCGACGATCTTGTTCTTCATGTCCGATGTGTTGGCGACCGTGACTCCCATCACCAGGAACGTCACCATGTAAGGCAGGTGCAGTGATTCGCAAGCACCCAATAGAAAAGTCGTTGTCGCCATCAGCAACACCAACCATCGGCTGAACTTTAGCAATCCACATCCGTAGCTGATAATCAAGCCGCCCGCGATGCCCAGGACAAACGCGGTCCCCAGATTCGAAAACAGCCACTGCAGTTCGCTGGTCATGCTGATGTCCAATTTGCCTTGGAACAGATGGATCAACAGAAAGGCAAATTCGAACAAAACGATGCAAGCGAAATTATTGACCGCAACTAGGAACCCCGTGCTTTCGGTGACGGGACCCTCCGAGCGAAATTCTTTCAAAACCAAAATGGTTGTCGCTGGTGCTGTGGCGACAGCCAAGCATCCCAGCAAGATTGCGGTACTGCTGCCGTAGCCAAACAATTTCAGCCCGAGCGTGACCAATCCGCAGGTCAATAGGATTTCCGCTGCGGATAACGGCAAGCAATGAGCTGCGATTCGCCGCACCTTGGAAAACGTAAATTCGCAGCCCAGGTTAAACAGCACGATCGCCATCGCAAACTCGAGCACCGGTTCGAGTCCGTCGACATGGATTTCGGGGATCCAATCCAAAACGCTGGGGCCAACCAACAGGCCGACAAGCAGGTAGGCGGTGACTTTGGGCAGATGAAACACATCGGCGAACACGCCGGCGGCCAGACTGACGCCCAGCAACAGTCCTAGCGTGCTCGTGATGTGCAAATGGAAATCACCCATGAACTAACCCGATCCAATCTCGCTGGTGCAACCCCAGCGGGAATCAACAGTCCGTTCCGGCTTGAGGGCAATCTTGCTGCGATTCCGTTGACGCGCTATTCGGCCGCGTCGTCGCTTGATTCGCCTTCTGGATCCGTTTCGGTTTCGGGTTCTCCGAGTGTGTCAGCCAACAGTTTGTCAAGGCGTTGCCCCCGAGCACTCAGCGAGATCACCTTGCCTTCGCCGTTGACAAGAATTGCGGTAGGGATTCCCGAGACGCCGTAATGAACCGCCATCGGATGTTGCCATCCTTTGCTTTCGGGTTCAAAGTTGACCAGATTGACCCACGGAATCTCTTCCTTTTCGACATACGACTCGAAGGCCTCTTGAGTGCTGTCCATGTTGATTCCGACAATCGCGAAGCCGGCATCGCCATATTTCTCGAGATTCTTTTTCATGTTGGGGACTTCGGCGCGACAAGGTCCACACCAACTGGCCCAGTAGTCGACGAGCACCACTTTGCCGCGATAGGCACTCCAATCGAACGTTTCGCCGTCGGCCGTGGTGCCACTGAGTTCAAAGAAATTGCCGGGCAATCGCAAACGACGCGCAGCGCCCGCGGCCCGTGGTGCTGCTTCACGCAACTTGTCGTCCTCGGCGTCGTTTAAACGCGAGGCAAGATCGTCGTAGAACGATGCTGCCAATTCGGTGTTCTCGCCGTAACCAAGAGCATAGGCGAGTTGCGACGCCATGCGGTAGTTGGTTTGGTCGATCCCACCTTCGTCGATGATCGCCAACACCTTGTCAACGAGTTCACGCTTCTTTTCGTCCGATGCAGTGCGGACCGATTGGATTTCTTGCTTGAGTTGTTCCGCAGCAGCGATTCGCTGAATCTGTTCGCGTGGATCGTTGGCGAGTTCTTCGATGTAATTATTGAATTGTTCACGCGCCGGAGGTGAAAATCGCGATAACATTTGCTGCGCCGCCAATGCTTCGTTGATCGCTTTGAGTTCATCTTCGAGCGAGAGGTCTTCGATCTCGCGAATTTTCTCGGTGGTATCAAACACGCCTTGCATCGATCGCATCACGGTTTCCAGTGTGCGACCACGTTCGCTTTTGACTTTCTCGATGAATGCAAACAACTCTTCGGCGGATCCATCAGGGACTTCGATCGGTTTGGTTTCGTCTTCGGTCTCTTTCTCGGCCTCGTCCTCGGCTACGTTTTCGGTTTTGCTCGTTTCACCGGCGGCATCGGTTTTATCGTCGGCGTAACACGACGTGCTGGTGATAGGAATCGCAAGCAGCGAAGCGACGAGCATGAATCGACACGTCGTCCGGAACGCCAGCGAGTTGCGCCAAGATGCGTTATCCAGAACGGGATGCATTTTGTTGGGTGACCACAGTGCCATGGTAATTCTTCTGTGATAAAAGGTACGGGAATCGAAGTTGCCCCCGATCACTTCACCCGCAACGGTTGCGGGGTATTTGCGGATGTTATTTATACACCCTCACAGCGAGGGAATGACGCTATCGAACGCTGCAGGAGCGCATTTTTGACCGATTTGCGCGGTCATTTCGGGTCATCGGCGAAATCGCGAAGCGGTGAAATTCGCACCCCATTTTCGTCGACCAAGAGGACCCCAATCAGTTTTTCGTCTCGGCTGGCCAGGATCGCCGCTCCATGCCAAACCTCGCGGCTGAACCTTGCGTCACTGCAATTCCATTGGTTCTCGTCGAAGGTGAGTTGTTCAGCCCCTATCATCTCGATTGTCAGTGCCGACTCGCCATTGCCGGATCGCCGGCTGACGGCAAAGCAATCTTCGGGAGTCCGCGGAATCCGCATGCGGTCCTCGGAAACCGTCTGTTTCGGTGGTAATTCGTTTGCAGCGATCGACACCACCCAAACCCCCGCTGCGGATTGCGGCAATGTTGGCGTCGGTAGCGTCACAGGCGACTTGCCCGCTTGGTATGTCAGCTGAAACGAATCTTCGATTGCGTTTTCTTTGGCGGCGATTAAATCCGTCGGGACAAGGATGCCAGCGGTTTGCCCATCGATTGGTATCGCCAAACCGGCGGCGTGCTCGGAATATGTCCGAGTGATCCCGAAATAGCTCTGTCTCCACGTCGCAACGACCTCTCCGACCGGAGGCGGTGAATGCGCAAGTAGATTCAGCGGTACAGCCGATTCGAGCCACGTGTCGTCACGTCTCCGGTGCAGCGTAAAGACATCGCCGGGGCGGACGTCGTCGGCTGACGCGATGGGGCCGGGGGTGATAAAGGCGACACCGCCTCGTGCGATGGTCGTCAATGATTCGGCCGAAAACTCGAATCCAGTCACGTCGAGTCCCATCTGCACACCGCTGGTTACCCAGAACTTTGAATTGCGAGAAAGCAATCGAACGTGCCGCTGGTCCACTCGTACGCGAATGTCCACATGCATCGCATCTGCCGAAAGACTGCTCGACAAAACCTGGCCCACGTCGATTCCTCGCCATGTGAGTGGCGATCCCAGATGAATCCCCCAGCGATCGTCGCCACGCAAAACCAACTCGATTCCGCCCCGTCCCAAATCATCCGGTGGTCTCGAGTGTAACCCCGTAAATTCAAATTGCTTTTCCGCGGGATGACCGGGGATGACCGCGATGTATTTTGCCCCCACGGCGGTTTCCAGTCCGCTTACGCCCGTGATTGCCACTTCGGGCCGGACAATCCAAAATCGAGAGCCTTCGCACGCGACCATCGACGATGCTTGATCCAAAACCGCCGTGACATCGATCCCTTTAAGATCTTGGCGAAGCGAGACGTTTTCAACCACTCCGATTTGGATCCCACGATGACGAATGGCGTCCCCCGGTTTCAAACCGTGGCCATCATCAAAATGCACGACAATTTGGACTCCGGCAGTATCCGACGAGTACCAGGTCAAGCCGATCGCGATCACCAAGCACAGCAGGGTCACGAGCCACATCGGCGAATGACGCCGCAGCCAATTCGGCTTCGATTTGGCGATTTCCGCGACTGGAAAATCGGAAACATGGTTGTCGCGGTCACTCATCCCGTTTCTTCCCAAATCGAGTGGGGGTCAAACGACAACGACGCGATCATGCTCATTGCGACGCACAACGTAAACGCGATCACCGCCGGGCCAAATTGAAAGTGGACGAGATTGCCAAGCTTCACCATCATCACGAGAAACGCCAACAACATCACATCCATCATGCTCCACTTGCCAACGTGTTTCATCAATCGCAAGGTGAATGCTTTGTGTCGCCGCTGCAGCACCTCGAGCCAACTAAGTTCCACCAACAACACGATTTTGGCCAGTGGAAAAAGAATCGAAAACAGCAGCACCACGCCGCCGACAAAGTAGTTGCCGTGATGGAATAAATCCAGAATGCCGCTCAGGATGCTCTGTTCGTTGCGTTGGCCCAATCGTTCAATCTCGAGGATCGGTAGCAGCACCGCAGGCCAAAACAGGATAAACGCGGCAACCGAGGCGGCTGCCGTTCGGCTGGCGCTGCGATGCGAAGGCGAGCTGTCGGCGAGGATCGAACTGCAACGCGTGCATTTTGCACGGTCGCCTGATTGCAGCGGAGGCAATTGATGGATCAATCCGCAACAATGACAAGCTCGATACTGCATCCGTCGCCTTGACGTTCAGAGGGTTAGGAAATGGAGGTTTTGCCCCGCAGGCGACTATGGCAATTTCAGTAGCCGCTGAGATTCCTCGAGCAAGAAATCGACGTCCATGAATGGCTCGTAACCAATGTCTTGCCAACGTACCCGGTCTCGTGAATCGATCAGGAAGGTGCCATGTAGCGGTTGGTTCTCGAAATCGTCCCAACAGCGGTACGACTTGAAAATGTGATGCTGGGCGTCGGCGAGCAACGGGATCTCGATCGGTTTGTCGAAATCGTCGATCCCAGTCTTTAGTGTCTCGGGATCTTCGGTGCTGATTGCGACGATGTCAATTCCTGCCTTGCGAAACTCATTCACTCGAGGTGACATCGCATGCAGCTGTTCCATGCAGTGCAGGCAGCCAAAGCCGAGATAGAAGATGACGATGCGAGGCCGTCCACTGAACTCTTCGGCGCTTGTCAGCGATCCATCGGGCAGTTTGGCTTCCCACGTCGGCGCCTCGTAGGTTTGCCAGCGGAATGGGCCTAGTTCATCCAGCGGGGGTCGATCGCCCAAATCCGCCGCCGGTTCGCGTGGGATTCGCCAATCGCCTTGGACACCGGCTGCTTTGGCGATGTGGCTCAATCGCGACAACAGCGGTGTGTCGATGTCGGCGTCTGCAGCCACGTTTCGCAGTTCTTGGAATTGCTTGATCGCTTCCTCTTTCTGCTCGTTTCGCCATAACAGATCGACCAGAATCGCCAGCGGCCGCACCTCGCCGGTCCGCTTTTTGTATTCACGTTTGGCGATTTCCAACGCCCCCTTCAAATCGCGTGCATCGGCCAACCAGCGTGCTTCGATCAGCGGTTCGAGCTTGGCGTGTTTGGCGTGCTCTTTGAATTTTGCCTCCTCGCGGCGATGGGATGCGGCGGCCGCCGCAGCGCGAGCAATGATGGTGCGGAGCGTTTTTAGGTGCGACTTGATCTGATCGGGGGTCTCTTGCGTTTCCGATTCGTCGGCGTCCGCTTCGGACTTCTCTTCCGATTGTTGTGGCTCGGATTTGTTTGTTTCGGCCTCCTTTGCGGCAGCCGCGGCGTCAGCCAAATCCAGCAGTTTTGTTTCCAACGCGATTCGGCGGCGATTGAGCGACCGCAGGGTTTTGGCACCGCGAGCCGCGTCACCGGTGCGGAAATGGGCAACGGCCAACCAACCGAGCCATTCTTCTTGTTGCGCCGCATCCGAGGTCGGGGGCAAGTAGTAGCCGCCGGATTCTTTGATCAATTCGTCCCACAATGCGAACTGCGTCAGCACTTGTAGCAAGCGTTCGCGACCGTATTTGTAGCTGCCTCGTTTATCGAGGGTGTTGTATTTGGGGTGCTGGGGTAGCGAGACCAGATTTTGGGCTTGGTCAATCGCATCGCGAACCCGTCCGATGTGAATCAGGTTGCGTGTGAGCCATTCATTGTTATGAGCAAAGTTGTGGATTTGGTCGGGCATCAAACGAGCCCGCGTCATATGCGCGTGGTCAACTCGCGCCGACGCTTCCTGTTGCCATGCTGCATCGGCATAGCGGTGAAGTTTCGAGTAGATATGACCCGGCATGTGCCACATGTGGGCAACCCCGGGCATCGAGGGACCGCAATTCGCAGCCGATTCCAGTGCCAACTTGGGCTGCGCCGAATCCCACAGGTGGATGCGATAGTGGTGGGCGGGATGCATGGGATCGACCGCAAAGATTTCACTCAAAAGTGCGTTGACCGCATAGCGACTGGTCAATTTGACTCCTTCGCGGTCGCTAAGCCAGATTTGCAGAACTAGAAACGCTTTGGCTTCGATGTCATCGGGGTACGCATGCAGGATTTTTTCGAGATCGGCGATGAATTTTTCCGCTCGTTTCTTCTTGGCGTCGCTGTCGTCTTTCGGAGCGTCCTCACCAAATTTGGGCAGATAGCGATTGAGGGCATCGATATAAAGTTTCTCGCGTTGATCGGCTCCCTTGTCCTTCTTGGCAACGCCTTCGTCGATCAACCCGCGTGCCCGTTCGCGATTGTTGACGTTGGCCATGGCCATGCCCCAGTAAGCAATCGCCATCTCGGGATCCTCTTTGGCCGCTTGCCGAAACGAACGCTCGGCCTCGAGGTACCAGAATCCATGAAGTTGCGCAACGCCCTGCTCAAAGAACTGCTGAGCACGCTCGGATTTGGTCGACGTCGGAAAGTCGATCTTGGGGATTCCGGGAATCAAGACGGCTTGTTGACGCGGCCCCTCGTTGAACGCTTCGCCGTGAAAACTATGCCCCGCGGTGGTAGACGATTCGTCGTGGTCGCCGCCAGCGGATGGTTCCAACGCCCACAGTTGAGAAGTGATGCACAGACAACACAGCAGGGGAATTGCCGCAAAATAGCGCAGATTCATGGTGAGGCAGGATTTTTGGGGAAGGGAAGGAAATCGCGAGTGTCCGCATTGTAATCGATCGTTACGCGAGAACGGACACCCGAGGTTGCCTATTTTCCAAAAGCACCCTACCGGCTCTCAGCGGTCGCGTGCCTTCCCTTGAACCGGCGAATTTTGGGCTATTTTTTCAATCCAACCGGTTTGCCGTCGAGTTGCCAGTCCTCAGATGCATCGATCCCCAAGTGTTTCAGCGCCGTTGCCGGTGCATCGACGATATACGTATCGGAATCGAACTTGCCTCGCTGTGCCGCATCGCCGCTGACGATCAGGAAACTGTTGTAGATTTCGGGGACCTCGTGGCCGTTGGAATGGCTGGTTCCTTTGCCCCCATGATCCGAGGTGACGACGACTAACCAATCCTCGTTCTCGAAAGACGAACGGGCCTGGATCGCGGTGAGAACGCGACCAATCCTGGCGTCCGCCGCTTGGATCGTTTCCACGTACTGTGGGTTTGCTGGATGAAATCCCGAAGCGTGGCCCGCTTCATCGGTGGCACCCAAGTACAAAAACATGACATCGAGCGACTCGTCAGCGAGTTGTTTTACCGCTTCGTCGGTTGCCGCATCGTCGCGTTTTCCGTAGTCCTTTTCGGTGAACGAGAATCGCTTGTCCGCATTGGCGACGATGTATTGGTCGATCGGTGCCCAACAGATTAACGAAGCGGTTTTTAGCTCGGGCGATTGTTCTTTGACGCGAGCAAAAAAGTGGGGGAATTTGTCGTAGTGCGATACCTTGAATTGGTTGTCCAGTACCCCATGCTTGTCCGCCCAGACCCCTGTCAAAATGCTGCTCCAACCGGGGCCGCTAATGGTGTCCGCAGTGGTGTAACGAGGATGAAAGATGCGTGTGTTGTCCGCATAGATGCCTTGTTCGATCAGTCGATCGAGATTGGGCGTATTCGCTTTTCGCAGCGCGTCAAAACGACATCCATCGATTCCCAGGAACAAAACCTTGGGCGTGTCGGCGGCGACGACCACCACAGGTGACATTAACACAAACGCCAGACAGACAAACCATTTACTTTGCACGATTAATTTCCACTTCGGGTACACGGTTGATGGTCCAGTAGATCTCTTCGTCAAATGCATTCCCGTTGCGATCACGCAGATGCAAAATCAGATGCAATTGATCGGCGGGCTGCATGTCATCGATCTGCAGCTTGACCGCCGAGCCGCTGTTGTCGACGGTGGCGGATCGAATTGCAACTTGGTCGACCCCAACTTCGTCAGTTTTCACAGAAAATTGATCCGATCCATAATTTCGGCTCCAGTGATAGTTCCACTGCGTGGCGTCGTACGAAGTGACATCGGTGGCGACTTTGGGATCGAGTTGAAAGTTGAAACGGAGAGTCAATCCGTCCGGCTGAACTGAGGCATCGGTCACCATTGGATAGGGGCGTCCGGTGTAGCGAAGTCGCTGCACCCCCTTTTCTTCCAATCCAACACGTCCGCCACCGTTCCAGCCTTGCAGTCCTGTTGCATAGACTTGGCCATCGGCGGGGTTCACTTGCCCTCGCATGATTCCGGTCGAAAAGTCAAAGGGCAAGTTGACAATTGCCGCTTGGCTGACGTCATCCACATCTTGGATCATCAAATACGACATCCATCCTTTGCCAAAGCTGGTATGCAGCAGATGGCCTGCGAGCGGACCAAACCGTGGATCATCGACCCAAATTTGCCCGCCTGACGAATTGTCGAATACTTGCGGCATCCAAACCAAGGGCGGGTCAAAGGATTGGGGAGGCACCACTTTGGTGATGTCAATTTTGCCGCCATCGGGCGACCATTTTCCGGGGATCGCATAGGTGGGGACCCAGCCATAGAAGCCGTCTGGTTTTAGCAAGTTGATTTTCGAGGCCGGCGTCCATTGCCCCTGGTTATCGCTGGCGGTGATCCGGCCACCGGGCATGCTGCCCATCCCATTGGGCGTGCGAAAGCCGGTTGAAAAGACCTCACGATGTTTGCCATCAGGCGAAATTTTGAAGACCGCACCTGGTAGCGAAAAATCGGCGCCATGACCGCTTTTGGCGTAATAGAAGTTGCCCTCGTCGTCGGTTTGTAAATCAAAATTGAACGCATGAAAGTTGGTCGACACATCAATGTCGGCACAAAAGCTTTCATAGAAATCGGCCTCGCCATTGCCATCTTGGTCGTGCAATCTCGTCAACCGGTCTTTGCACGTGACGTAGATCTTTCCGTCGACGATCTTTACCCCGAAGGGTTCGTACAGCCCTGCGGCGAACCGTTTCCAACGCAGCTGTAGCAAATCATCATCGATGCCCGAGACAATCCAGATATCACCGCCATGCGTTGCCAAGGCCATTCGGCCGTCGGGAAAGAAATCGAGGGCCGAGGTGCGAAACCAAGTGTTCCAAGGTGTCGATTCAGGAATCGTGAGCGTGTCGAGCGCGTAGCCCCCCTTTTCAAGCCCCAAGTAACCTACTGTTTCCATTTCACCGGGCCACAGCAGCGGGCCACCTGTGGTAAGTGATGCAAGATTTGTCGTCGGGGTAAACGTATCCGCAATTTTGTGTAGCGACGCGCGATCGAGCCCTTCGCTACGAAAGACTTGCAGCGTTCGTGGTCTGGTATCCGCCGGGATTCGCAGCACCAAGCGGTTGCGGTCGTCGGATTGGATCGTCAAATCATGCGAGTCGCCGCGGACAATGGCGGTTGCGTTTTTCGCGTTGTTGGCAACGGCAAGGATCAGTTCACCTCCGGGACCAATCTTTAACTCGTGAACGATCACCTCGCTGCCGACGCGATGTTTCAGTTCCCGCGGAGACTCGAGGATTTCGCGACCATCGATCGCATAGCTGAGAGTCACGCGGTTGTTGTGAAGGTAGTGGCCGTGGTAGTCCATCCACTCCGCTGGCATGGGCCCACGCGGCAGCAAGCCTTTGCGAGAATAGTCGAGCGTGCCACCGTGGCCCCATCGCCAACCGGCAAGTCCGCGGATCGATTCACCATCGGGATTCGCCGTGCCTTCGCCACGAGGACGGATGTGTTGTGTTTCGCTCAGATCGAGAAAACCACCGCTCCACAAATCCGCTTGGTCCATCGAATGCAAATTGTAAGCGATCGTCGTTTCACCCAACCGGATGTTCAGCACGCTGGGGAAATCGCGGCGAAGTTGGGATGCTAGTGCCGGGCCAAAATCACGCTGTACGTTCTCGATCTCGGTTCCATCCTTGGTACCGGTGGGCAGCGATTTTAGCAGTTCGGGTGTGACTTTGACGTAATCAGGATTGTTTCCCTTCATGAACGCTTCGCGGATGTAGTGCACGACTTGGTAACGCTCTTTCGGCGTCAAGTGAGACATCGACGCCATCAATCCGTTGCCTTTGGTTAGCGTCATAAACATCTGGTAGGGATCGGCACCAAATTTTAGCTTTTGAGTTCCAAACGCTCGCGCTGTCGAAAGCGACGGGGTATTGCCGTCGCTGCCATGGCAATCGAAACAGTAGCCGTGATAGATCGCCTCGCCGGCCGCGAAGTCACGGCTGCCCAACCCTTTGATGATCCCGGCATGGTCCAAGTCGATCGAGTCGTCGACGACCCGCAGTTGTTCCGGCGAAGGACGCAGTTGTGATGCTCGTGTTTTGCCTTGGCGAGCCACTTCGATCACGTAGCGAGCGAGGTCGAGGAATTCACGTTGGTCTTTCAGCGATCCGATCAAACCATCGGGCATCAACGATTTTGAATTCACATTGCGTTCTTCGACATCTTCCTGAGGCACGGAAAAATCGCGAGTCAGATCGTTTGACAATCGCATGCGGATCTGTTGGTCATCTTCGTCGGTGATCAAACCGGCATACACTTGCCCGTCCACCGTTAACAACGAAACGGTTTCAAATCCTTTGCGGATGTGTCGTGAAGGAAACAACAGCGACTCGATCAAGTATTCATCAGTCAAATCAGAGCCGAGTTCGGCAAGATTCGGGCCCAGCGGCGAGGCTTGGTCACCGCTGCTGTGGCAATTCACGCAGCCCGCAGCCGATTTAAAGAACACCAAGGCGCCGCGTCTCGCGTCACCTCGCAGTCGGACTTGTTCGGCCAGATCGTGCGGGTCGGTTTCTTTGAGTTGCTGTTCTAGTGGTGCGGCGCGTCGAAGCATTTCCGCCTGCAGCGACAGCGAATGAAAGACAGCGCAAACGAGAATCAGGCAATAAGCAAGGCGAGATGAGATCATGTTGTTGACGGATGCCTAGCAGGGACATCGGCGATTGGAAGGAAGGCGTTCGGGTTAGGCCGAAAGTGGGTGGGAGCGTCCATCATAGTCGATTTTCAATGTGGGATTGGCTTCCAGCGTGTCAGCCGTCCCGCAAGCCAATTTTTGCCTCGTAGACGAGGCCACGAGGTTCCGCACGTCCCGATTGCTAAAGGACTCGTTGCATCGTCCACTACCGGTGACATGCAGCGAAGTCTGCAGACTATTGAGGGCCGAAGACACTCTGAAGGGCCTGTCCCACGCTCCTGCGGCTTATTTATGACCTAAAATACTCTGGATTATTGCCTGCCTTGCGCCCTGGTTCTGCTTGGTTGAGGCCCTGCAACTAAGCTGTACCGTCATTATCCATCCCATTTTGGAGGCTCGACTCCGTGTCGGACTCGATCATCGATCTCGCCAACCGCATGTTTGTCGGCCCGTTGTGGCCGGCATCGATCCTGATTTGTTTGTTGGTTGGCTACACGATCTTGGCGATTGTGGGGTTGGTTGATCTCGGTTTTGACGTTCCGGAGGTTGATTTGGACGTTCCCGACGTGGGCGTCGATCTACCGGACGGCGAAATGATTTCGGTCGACGCCGACTTATTGCAGGGGCTCGGCGGAGCCGCAGTTCGCTGGACCAATTTTGGACGGATTCCCATCGTATTGTGGGGCGGGATCTTCTCGGTCGCGTTCTGGGGAGTCACGTATTGGCTTTGGCACAGCTTTGATTCGGCCCGTTATTCCCCGACTTGGCTGCCCAGCACGCTGTTGTCGATCCGCAATTTTGTGATCGCGACCGGAATTACCAAGTCGGTCACTCAGCCGATGCTAGGCTACTTTGTCGATCCCCCCTTGTACGACGCACGTCGCATGGTCGGTGGCACCTGTGAAATCACCACCAGCGAAGCGACACCGGAGTTTGGTCAAGCAAAATTTCGCACCAACGCAGCTCCCCTACTACTGAATGTCCGCACCGATGGAGCCCGGATCCCCAAAGGGACCGAAGTTCGTATCGTCGGATTTGAAAAACACAAACGCATCTACATCGTCACTCATCTGCCATCGGAGACCGCATCGTGACCTCCTTGTACCTGATCTCGGAAATCAATTGGACCTCGGGTCCAATGTTGCTGCTGTACTTCGTTTTGATCGCGTTCATCGCAATGTTGGTGACGTTCAAACAGTACTACATCGTCGTTGGCCCAGACCGCGCGATCGTTAAATCCGGACTTGGCGGACTCGACGTGACCACCGCAGGCGGCAAGTTCATCGTGCCGATGTTTCATCGCTACGAGTTCATGGATTTGACACTGAAAAGTTTCGAAATCCATCGTCAGGGCAGCGAGGGACTGATCTGTAAAGACAACATTCGAGCGGACATCAAAGTGGCGTTCTTTATTCGAGTCGACAAGACCGACGAAGAAATGCGCGAGGTGGCTCAGTCGATCGGTGCAAAGCGATGTAGCGAACTGGAAACCCTTCGCGAATTGTTCGATGCCAAGTTCAGCGAAGCACTCAAGACGGTCGGTAAGCAATTCGATTTCGTCGACTTGTACGATCAGCGAGACAAATTCAAAGAAGAGATTTTGAAAGTCATCGGTACCGATTTGAATGGTTACCGCTTGGACGACGCGGCGATCGATTACCTCGAGCAAACGCCGCTCGAGATGCTCAGCCCGAACAATATTCTTGACGCCGAGGGAATCAAAAAGATCACCGAATTGACCTCGACGGAAAAGGTCAAAGAGAACCAATTCACTCGCGACAAAGAAAAAACGCTCAAGAAGCAGGACGTCGAAGCGGAAGAGACCATCTTGGAACTCGAACGCCAACGTGTCGAGGCGGTCGAGAAGCAGAAACGCGAGATCGCGGAAATCACCTCGCGTGAACAAGCGTCTGCGGCCAAAGTACGTGAAGAACAGCGACTCGAAGCCGAGCGAGCTCGGATCGCGACCGAAGAAGAACTCGGCATTGCCGAAGAAAACAAAGCACGTCAAATCTTGGTCGCTCAGCGAAACAAAGAGAAAACCGACGCGGTCGAACTGGAGCGTGTCAATCGTGATCGCGACTTGGAAATGACCGAGCGACTGCGAGTGGTCGGAGTCGCCGAGGTCGAAAAAGAGAAGGCGATCGAGATCGAAAAGCGAAACATTCAAGAAGTGATTCGCGAACGTGTTGCGGTCGAGCGGGCCGTGGTCGAAGAGAAAGAACGAATCAAGGACACCGAAGAAATCGCAGCAGCCGACCGGCTGAAGAAAGTCCAAGTGACGGCGGCCGAGATGAAGGCCGAAGAAGAATTGATTCGCGTCACCAAACAGGCGCAAGCCGAAAAGGATTCGAGTACGCTGATCGCGGAAAAGATCCGTATCGAAGCCGAAGCTCGTCGCGATGCTGCCGAGAAAGACACAGCGGCAAAGAAAATGTTGGCCGAAGCCGACGCCGCGACCGCAGCGGCCTCGGGATTGGCCGAAGCGACCGTGCAAGAAGCCAAAGCGACCAGTCTCGAGAAGGAAGGCAGTGCCGAAGCGATCGTGCTCGAGAAGAAGGCGATCGCCGAAGCCAAGGGAATCGAAGCCAAAGCGCAAGCGATCGAGAAACAGGGGTTGGCCGAAGCGAACGTGGCTCGCGAGAAGTACCACAGCGAGGCGACCGGAATCACCGAGAAAGCCGAAGCGATGAAGCAGCTCGACAGCGTCGGCAAGGAACACGAAGAGTTCAAGCTGAAGCTCGAGAAAGAGAAGGACGTCGAGATCGCAGCAATCGATGCTCAGCGTGGCATTGCCGAAAGCCAAGCTGGCGTCATGGGCGAAGCCTTGCGAGCGGCACGAATCGACATCGTCGGCGGCGATGGCGAGTTCTTCGAGCAGATCACTTCGGCCGTCAAGGGCGGCAAGGCGATCGACCGTTTTGTCTACAACAGCCGCGTGGCAACCGATATCAAGGACACGTTCTTTGATGGTAACGCAGATTACTTCCGTGGTCAGTTGTCCGATTTGATCAAACAGTTCAATTTGGACGCTGACTCGGTCAAGGACCTGTCGATCGCAGCGTTGATCGCAAAGATGATGGGATTGGCCAAGACCGATGATGTTCGCTCACAGTTGACCAGTTTGCTGGGCGTCGTGGGCACCGCGAACATCGCCGACCAGAAGGCAAGTCGAATCTTGACTCCCGCCCTGCCCGTCGATGCAAAGCCGAGGAAAGGCAAGGCATAAGTCCAAGCGTTGGCGGGCCGGACCAGCCATCTGCTTTGGCTAGCGGCGAGCGGCTAGCCTTGTTGCAGCGAGTAAAACGTGCGAAACGTACCAAGCGACGCCCCACGCCGCGTCGCGATATAAAACACCCTGGCGGAGGCAATGTCGATCAACCGCGATGCGGTCAATGTTGTTCGCGTTCCGCCAACCTCAGGGCGTTGTCCTGGGCGGACCCGACTCGACGACGCCTTTGGGGCTGAACTAGTCCGCTGCACAATGTCAAACAACACGCCAAACACAATCAACCCGAACCCTTCCATGGCTTCTTGACGTTCACCTATGACCGAGACTCAACTTGCTGCCGGAACGTACGAGGTGCTTCGCAATCGGCTTCGCGACGCATCGTCGGATTTGCGTGCGCGGCTGGCCAAGCTGAACGAAGAACGAGCGACGGTTTTCGGCAATATCGAAACTCGGCTGATCACCACCGAGCGAGTTACTACCGAGCACAACTGTGTGCCTCGTGACTTGATCTCGGTCGGCGACAAGTTCCTGTTTGGTTACAACGTTCAATTCGGGCTGAAAACCGAAATCGAACTGGCCGATGTCTTTTCGGTCTATCGTTTTGCTGAGAATCAATTCCACCAAGAATCGCTCGATCTGATTGGCGACAAGCGTTTCGCCAACGACTTTCACGAGCTGTATCGGTTTTACAAAGGGACGGCATTCGCCCGGTTTTTCCGCGTGGGTCCGATGCTGCATATGGTGTTTCGAGTTGGCAAGAGCCATCGCGACATCAAGAGTTTCAAATGGCGAGTGACGCCCGATTCGATCGAATATCTCGACAACCGCAGCGAGCACGAAGTTCGTGATCCGCAGCAACACGAATTCACTTGGAAACGAACCACTCGCGACCAACACCACTACGGTGCCCACCCCCACATCTCGATCGAAGATCGTGTTTTTATCGAAACCGTAGGCGGTGATTTGACCGTCAAGGTCGAAAACAATACCGATTCGGGGGAAGGCATCTACGCCGAACCGGTCGATCATCACGACCAAAAACTCGATGATGCCGAGATTCATTACGCCATCGTGGGCAATCTCGTGCTGTTGAAGGTGCGTCCCTACCAGGAAGCCAAGACTCGCTACATCATCTTCAACGGCAAAATCCAGCAAGCGGTTCGGCTCGACGAAATCGAACATGCTTGTGTGATGCTGCCCGGCGACCAAGGGTTGATCTTTCCCGGCGGCTACTACTTGCAAACCGGCCAGTGCAAACGGTTTGATCATGGGCTTAGCGACATGCGTTATCAACGCACCATCGCGGCCGCCAATGGCGAAGATTTTTTGTATCTGTTCTACAACCACGATTCCGGCACCTATGTCCAACTTCGCTACAACCTGATTCGACAATCGGTCGATACCCCCTTGGTTTGCAACGGACAAACGCTGTTTGATGCCGGCGAGATGGTTTGTTTTAAAACGCACGATCAGCCGCAGAAGCATCATGCGATCCAGGTCTGGCAAACTCCGTTCACCAGCGCCGATCATGTTCCCGAAAATCAAACCGATTCACTGCTGTTCAAAATCGGTAATAAAGAGATTGTTCGAGGGATGGCTGAATGCAGCGAACTGCTGCAGTTGATCGATAAAGACGACAGCTACGATGGGTTGTATGTCGACTTGGTGAAAAAAGCGTCAGATGTTTTAGATAGCTATTTCTGGATCGACAAACCCGAAACAGAAAAGCTTTCGGAACCGCTGCTGAAAATTCGTGAAGCCGCTGCGGCCGCGGTCGAAGAGTTTGAAAAGGTCGTTCGCGTTCGCCGCGATACGTTGACGCGAACCAATCAAGTGCAGCAGGACGTCGAGTCGCTGATCAAAGAGATCGAGCGTGGACGATTCGAGTCGATCGAAAACTTTGTCGATTCCCTTGCGAAATTGCGACAGCAGCGTGGGCACGCACTGGCGCTAAAAGAACTGCGATACGTCGATCTTGAATTGGTCGAATCGCTTGAAAAAACGACCGCCGAACGTGCCGAACGGCTCAGTCGCCGCTGTGTCGATTTTCTGCTGACTCCCGGGGCCCTCGATCCCTATCAACACCAAGTCACTGCGTCGGGCGAGGCCGTAGGCGAAGTGCAAACGGTTGCCGAAGCGAAAAAACTTGGCGAAACGATTGACGAGTCGGCTAGCCAATTGGAATTGTTGACCGAAACGGTAAGCAATTTGCGAATTGATGACGCGACCAAGCGGACTGAGATTATTGATGCCATCGGCAACGTGTTTGCTTCGCTGAACCGAGTCCGTAGTTCGCTGAAGGCACGCGTTAGCGAATTGGTCAGCGTCGAAGGGCAAGCCGAGTTCGCGTCCCAATTGAAGTTGTTGCAACAGACCACGGCGGGCTATTTGGATGTCAGCGATTCGGCTGCCAAATGTGACGAGTATCTGACCAAGGTGATGGTCCAGTTGGAAGAATTGGAGGGACGCTTTGCCGAGTTTGATGAGTTCATCGTTCAATTGGCTCAGCGACGCGAAGATGTTTACGCGGCGTTCGAGTCGCGAAAGGTCCAGCTGACCGAGAAACGCAATCGTCGCGCTGAGTCATTGTCCTCGGCTGCAGAGCGGATTCTAAAGGGGATCGATTCGCGAGTCCGGTCGATGGAATCGAGCGACGAGATCGCCGCCTATTTCGCCGGCGATCTGATGGTCGAAAAGGTTCGCGACATCATCGTGCAGTTGGGCGAACTTGACGATGCCGTGCGAGTGGAAGATCTGCAGAGCCGGCTAAAAACCATTCGCGAAGATGCATCGCGTCAACTGAAAGACCGCCAAGATCTTTACGAAGATGGCGGCGACGTGATTCGGCTGGGGCAACACCGATTCGCCGTCAACACGCAGCCATTGGATTTGACCACCGTGCTGCGTGGAGGCGAAATCTGTTTGCATTTGACCGGGACTCAGTTCTTTGAGCCGCTTCACAACGAAGCACTCGCGGCAGCAAAGGATCTTTGGAACCAAGAACTGATCAGCGAAAATGCGGAGGTTTACCGCGGCGAGTATCTGGCCGTTGATTTGTTTGAATCGTTGACGGCATCAGGCGCCAATGCGATCGATCCCAACACGATCGATGCGAAATGGATGCAAGCACAATTGGCGGGCCGGTTCAGCGAAGGTTATGCCAAAGGCGTACACGACGGGGACGCCATCCGGATTCTGACAACGCTGTTGAAAATGAATCGATCGATCGGCCTGCTACGTCATTCGCCATCGGTTCGAGCCGCCGCAATGCTTTGGTTCACCAAACTGTTGGATGCCGAGCTGAACAAAGCGATGACCGAATGGATCGGAGGCTTTGCCAAGCTTGCGAAGGCCTACCCCAACGCCAAACCCGCAGTCCAATTTCGTCAGCGGCTTTGCGAACTAGCGTTAGCGGACCACTCACGCTGGGCACCGATCTTTGCAGCAAGTGTGAATGCAGAGCGGATCGCAGACTATTTGTTCGACCAATTGGTTGCCAAGGGGCGTCAAAACACGGTCAGCAAACGGGCCGCCGATCTGTATGATGCATTTGCAGAATCGTTGCCTGCGTCCGAGCGTCAAAAACTGCTTGACGGGGCACTCAAAAATAATCAATCCGATCCGGTGGCTAGTTTCATCCTTGCGCGTAACTGGGCCGAGGCATTTTTGCAGTCGCATGAAAATCCAAATGAGTTGGATCCATCGTCGTTCTACTTAGACGAACTGGCGTGGCTGATTCAATGTGGCGGTAGCGATTCGATGTCGATTGCCGAGGCGACCGTCGCTGAAAAACTCGATTCGATGGCGGGAGCTCACCCCAGGATCGAAAAGGGAGTTTTGAAGCTGCACTATCACGAGTTGCTTGATCGGGTGCGGGGATATCGCGAGGACGTGGTTCCTCGGTTTGAACGATTGCATGAAACGAAAACGCGTTTGGTTGACACCGCACGCGACGAGATGCGGTTGGACGAGTTCAAACCACGCGTGTTGACCAGCTTCGTACGCAACCGTTTGTTGGACGAAGTCTACTTGCCACTGATTGGCGACAATCTAGCGAAACAGATGGGTTCGGCGGGCGCCGACAAACGAACCGATCGGATGGGATTGTTGTTGCTGATTTCGCCTCCGGGCTACGGCAAGACGACGTTGATGGAATACGTTGCCAACCGGTTAGGCATCGTTTTCATGAAGATCAATGGACCGGCGATCGGCCACGGTGTGACGTCGTTGGATCCGGCCGAGGCTCCCAATGCCGCCGCTCGCGAAGAAGTCGAACGGCTCAATCTGGCGCTCGAAATGGGCGACAATGTCATGCTGTATCTCGACGACATCCAGCATACGCATCCCGAATTTTTGCAGAAGTTCATCTCGCTGTGTGATGCGACTCGCAAGATCGAAGGCGTCCGCAATGGAAAAACGCGTACCTACGATCTGCGTGGTCGACGCGTGGCCGTGGTGATGGCGGGCAACCCGTACACCGAGAGCGGCGAGCGGTTCCAGATTCCGGACATGCTTTCCAATCGCGCCGACGTCTATAACCTGGGCGAAATCATCGGCGATTCGGCGGACGCGTTCGAAATGAGCTACCTGGAAAATTGTCTAACCAGCAATCGCGCGTTGGCCCCGCTTTCCACGGTTCCGGTAGAGGATTCGCGTGCGATCATTCACGCCGCCCAGCGAGATTCGTTCGAAGGCATTGAGCTGGAAAGCAATTTGTCGATGGATCAAGTCCGCGAAATGTTCGAGGTGATGCGCAAATTGTTGCGAGTTCGCGATGTGGTGCTGAAGGTCAACCGCGCCTACATTCGCAGTGCCGCGCAGGCCGATTCCTATCGCACCGAGCCTCCGTTTAAATTGCAGGGTAGTTACCGAAATATGAATCGCATCGCCGAGCGAGTGGCGGGCGTGATGAATGAAAAGGAACTGCAGACGCTGATTATCAGCAATTACGAACAGGACGCGCAGACGTTGACCACCGACAACGAAGCGAATGTGTTGAAGTTCAAAGAGTTGATGGGGATCTTGACGGCGGAAGAGAAAGAACGCTGGGATGCAATCAAGTATGCATTCGTCGAAAGCGTTCGGATGCAGGGAATGGATAGCGAAGACCAAGCGGGCCAGTTGATGCGTCAGCTTGGGGCGATGCGAGACGGGCTCGAATCGATCCGCCAAGTGATCGCACGTGCGATCGCGGTGGGCAGCGATGGATCCGAAGAACGGATGGATGCTCGGGTCGATCTGTTGCGGCAAAGCGTAACCGCGTCGGCGTCTCAGCTTTCCGAAACGCTTCACGCCACCAGCAAAAATCTCGAGCGAATCAGCGAACAGCAGGCTGCATCGCCGCCGGACCAGAAAGTCTTGGTCCAGCACAAGGTGCCACGTGTGTTAGCGGATCTTGTCAAAGGCCAATTTCATTTGATGCAAGAATGGATGCGTCCGATTTTGACCGAGTCGCTCGAAAACGGCCGTGACTTAGAAGCGTTGAAATCGCAGCTCGACGCGATGCTGAAAAGCTACCAGCGAATGGAATCAGTGATCGATCCCGGCGACCAGAATATCACTCCGCCGCAATAGAACCTGATTGCAGGACAGCGAAAACTGGCCACGGTTTGTTGATTGAGTGAGCCGCTCGCGCGTCAGCGGCCGGTTCCCACACGCTACCCGGTGCCTTACGGCCCACGGCTCACTGTTGCGATTTGCATTTGGATTAAATCAACAATCCGGTCAAAAGCTTCGCTCCGCACCGTGCTCCCGCTCGCAATTCTTGCCGAGTCTCTCAGGGCAGATCGGCGACGTTGCCCCGGGTTTGTCTTTTGGACTTTGTGTATACTTGCACTACCATCGGTATCGCGGCGGTGCCGAAAAGCGTTCCCCCCCTCCCCCCGACTCCCCCCAACAACAATCTCATCATGCTTTGGAATTCAGTGCGTCATTGCGTTTTAGCTTGCCTGGTTCTCGCCATCCTCGCGAACTCTCATTCGCTACGGGCGGACACGAACGAGCGTCCCAATATCATCTACATCTTGTCGGATGACATGGGGTTTTCAGATATCGGTTGTTACGGCGGCGAAATCAAAACCCCGAACCTTGATTCGCTTGCACAGCACGGTGTTCGCTTTACCCAATTCTATAACACCGCCCGTTGCTGTCCGACGCGGGCAAGTTTAATGAGCGGGCTGTATCCTCATCAGGCCGGTGTCGGCCACATGATGGACGACCGTGGCTACGACGGTTACCGCGGTGAACTGAGCCGACACTGCGTGACGATTCCCGAAGCCCTCAAAGACGCCGGCTATCGTTCCTACATGGCGGGTAAGTGGCACGTCACCAAAGCGATCAATCCAAAGTCGGACGCCGACAAGGCCAATTGGCCAATCCAACGAGGCTTTGATCGTTTCTACGGCACGATCCACGGAGCGGGCAGCTTCTTTGACCCCAATACGTTAACGCGTGACAACGAATTTATCTCGCCATTTAATGATCCCGAATATGGCAAAGAAGACTGGCCGGGCGAAACCTACTACTACACCGACGCGATCGCCGATCATGCAGCACGGTTCGTTCGCGAACATCACTATCGAACCGGTGACAAGCCGTTCTTTATGTATGTGGCCTTTACCGCAGCGCATTGGCCCATGCACGCGCTGGACAAAGACATTGCCAAGTACGAAGGCACGTATGATGCAGGCTACGATGCAATTCGCGATGCCCGTTACAAACGGATGATTGAACTTGGTTTGATCGATGCCGACAGCACCGTTAACTGGCCGATCCCCGATGCTTGGAAAGAGTCCAAGTTTTGGGAATGGGACAAACGGAATATGGAAGTCTATGCCGCGATGATCGATTCGATGGACCAAGGCATTGGACGTATCGTTGCCTCGCTGAAAGAAACCGGGCAATTCGAAAACACACTGATTTGTTTTCTGCAAGATAACGGCGGCTGTGCCGAAGGTTATGGTCGCGGCGGTATCGGTAGCGAGCGAGCGGACAAACCGACCCTGCCAACGTTGCCAGCGGACTATTTGCAGCCGGACATGACGCCCAAACAGACGCGTGACGGCTTTGTGATGCGTACGGGCAAAGGATCGATGGCAGGGCCCGCGGACACCGCGATCGGTTACGGCCGTGGCTGGGCTACGGTGTCCAACACGCCGTTTCGTGAATACAAACACTGGACCCACGAAGGCGGTATCTCGACCCCATTGATTGTCCATTGGCCTGCGAAAATTCAACGCCATGGTGAACTCGAAACGACTCCGGGGCATTTGATCGACTTGATGGCCACGGCCGTCGATGTGTCCGGCGCAAACTATCCCGCCACCTACCACGATGGTCAAGCAATCAAGCCAATGGAAGGAAAGAGCTTGGTGCCACTGTTTGCTAAGGATGCGGACACTCGCGAACAGTTTCAGCGCGAAGCGATCTACTGGGAACACGAAGGGAACCGCGCCGTTCGCGTAGGCGACCTTAAATTGGTCGCCAAAGGCGTGAAGGGAGAGTGGGAGCTGTACAACATCGCCAACGATCGCAGCGAACAACGTGATTTGAGCAGCGAGATGCCCGAGACTGTCGCCAAGCTTGCTGCGATGTGGCAAGCCTACGCCGAACGGGCGAACGTATTGCCGTTAAACCCGGGCAGCAACAAGCACGATGGACGAGCGTCCATGAACTTGAAGCAAACTCGCTTCAAGCTCAACATGGACGATAAACTCGATCGAACCGAGGCTCCTTACATTAAAAACAAAGCGTTTGCGGTCGTCGCCGACATCGATGCCATGGGGGACGGCGTGATTGTGGCTCAGGGAGGATCGTCGCAGGGTTGGTCGTTGTATCTGAAAAACGGAAAACTTTGTTTTGCTTGGACAAAAAATGGCAAGCGAACGGTGACCACGGCGGATGCGACCATCAGCGGGAAGCAGCAGGTGACCGCGATTGTCAGTAAGCCCGCAGTGGTGCGACTAAAAATCGGCGAGCAATTGGTCGCTGAATCCAAGATCGACGGATTGCTCGACGAACAGCCACTCGATGGATTGCAGGTGGGACAGGACGAGAATGGCGCCGTTGGCCCGTACGCGGTTCCATTTCCATTTGGCGGTACCGTGAACCAAGTCGTCATCGAAATGCTGAAGTAGCCGGGGTTCGTCGCTTCGGTGGGACGGGTTCCCCCGCGTCTTGTTTGCTGGAATCTTGGCAACGAGGTATTCTAGAGGACACCGATCAATGAAGTGCTGCTCCGCGTTTACCCAGGGTTGATTCACTGATATGCCAACTCGCTCGCCAAAAATGCCAACGCAATCCACGTTGCCGACGCAGACGCCTTCACGCCGTGGATTTTTGAAGGGCGGAGGGATGATGTTGGCTGGTGGTGCGATCGCCGGCGCCGAGCTTGGCGTCGCTCGTGCTGCCCATGCCTTCGGTAGCGATGCGATCCGAATCGGCTTGGTCGGATGTGGCAAACGAGGAACCGAAGCGGCGATCGATGCACTAAGCACCCATGGTGGTGAAGTGAAATTGGTCGCGATGGCCGACGTGTTTGAAAACAATCTGCAATCGGCCTATCGATCGATCAAAGGCAGGTACGCCTCATGCGTCGATTTAGAAGATCGTCGTTTCGTTGGATTGGATGGCTACAAGAACGTGATGGCCAGTGACGCGGACGTCCTGATCTTGGCCACGCCGCCTGGATTTCGTCCCTTGCATTTCGAGGCGGCGGTTCAGGCGGGCAAGCATGTGTTTATGGAAAAGCCGGTGGCGACCGATGCGGTCGGAGTTCGCCGAGTGCTAGCGACCAATCAAGTCGCGATTGAAAAAGGCTTGTCCGTCGCGGTGGGGCTGCAACGTCGTCACGAAGTTCGCTATCGCGAGTGCGTGAAGCGGATCCAAGACGGTGCGATTGGTGACGTGGTGTTTGCCCGGGCTTATTGGAACGGAGCCGGAGTGTGGGTGCGGCCGCGGACCGAAGAGCAAACCGAACTCGAATACCAGCTTCGCAATTGGTACTACTTCAACTGGCTCAGCGGTGACCATATCGTCGAACAACACGTTCACAATTTGGACGTGATCAATTGGTTATTGGGATCGCATCCGATCGAAGCTCAAGGCCAAGGGGGACGGCAGCTGCGTGATGGGATCGACCATGGCCAAATCTTTGATCATCACATGGTCGAGTACCATTATGCCAGCGGCGTACGGATGCTGAGCCAATGTCGGCACATGAAAGGTTGCCGGACCATGATCGGCGAATTTGTCCACGGCACTCTGGGGTCGGCTGATATTGCCAACGCGATCTTGCATGATTCGCGAGGCAACGTGGTGTGGCAAAGTGATGTCACGCCACGCCGCGGTCAAAACGGTTACTCGCAGCAGCATGTCGATTGGTTCGCCGCACTTCGTCGCGGTGAAACGCTCAGCGAAGGCGAATACGGTGCGCACAGCACGATGACGGCGATCATGGGCCGCATGGCAACCTATAGCGGCAAAGTCGTCTGCTGGGACGATGCCATCAACAGCAATATCGAATTGGCCGATACCGCGGCACTACATTCGCTCGCCGATGCCGCGCCGGTGGTGCCCGATGCGGACGGCCGCTATCCCATCCCGGTGCCGGGCAGCAAGACGAAAAACGTCTAGCGTCCGCCTGGATTGCCGCTCTTGATTTTCACCCCCCTGGTTTGCTAATCCTGGTGGTTGCCGACCCCGACGGAGCCAGGATGTCGCTGAGATTACGTAAATGCGTCCTTTCGCCTGCCATCGCCTTGATTTGGGCGTTGGCCACGCCGGGGGTGCATTCACAAGAGCTGACACCAAGCTTCGCAGGCGTCTCCGCGTTCGCAGACGATTTCGATGTCGCTGCGTCGCCAATGATCGAAACGCATGACCCCGCTTTTTTCGCCCTTCGTGAAACTACCGTTCCACGATTTCGGCAGAGTTTTTATCAGGGAGCAGAGCTGCTTGGCGGTTACTTGCATGACACCGGAGACGCGGCGGGCGGGTTGGACATCACGTTCGAAGAAGTGCGTGCGGGATTCGCGGTGCCGTTGGGCAGTCTGGAAAACATCCTGGTGTTACGCCCCTACTTTCGGGCTGATCATTTAAATGGACCTCAGACGGTCGATTTGCCAGGCACGCTATACAACACCGGGGTAACCTTCTTTAACCGCAAACAGTGGTCGACGATGGTCTCGACCACGCTTGTCATCACGCCATCGATTCGCAGCGACTTTACCACCGACGAAAACGCACTGCGATTGTTTGGATTGGGGTTAGTGAATTGGCAGTGTCGCCCCGATTTGAGTTTCTCGTTCGGCGCGGTCTACTTGGACCGAGTCGATTTGCCACTGTTGCCTGCCGCCGGAGCAACGTGGACGCCCACGCCATGGTGGAAAATCGATGCCATGCTGCCGCGTCCGCGGATCGCCCGTCGTCTTTCCAAAGATGGTGGCAATTCGGAATCGTGGGCCTACCTTGGCGGCACGTTGGGTGGGAACACTTGGGCCGTCACACGCGACAATGGCACCCCTGACGAATTAACACTCAGCGACGTGCGGTTGTTCGTAGGTTATGAGTGGGTGCAAGCTGGAAACCGAGGCTTTTTTATCGAGTCGGGCTGCGCGCTGAATCGTTCGATCGAATTCGAAAGTAGCGACATGGAGATTGATCTCGACGATGCGCTGTTTGTCGAAGCCAGCATCAAGTTTTAGGATCCGTTAGGGTGGCGTCACTGGATGGATCGGTCGCGGGATCCTCGGTTGATTTATCATCCTCTTCGCTGCCCTCTTCGGCGGCTTTCGCAGCTTTCCTTGCTTCGCGACGCGCCATGTGTTCCGCCGCCATGTCTTCGATTGAACGCACGTCATCAGGTTGGGTTTTGCCAAACTTCTTTTCGTACAACGATTCGATGAACTGCGGCAGCGGTACCTTCCATGGTTTGTGTTCGGTGTTGGCGAGCCGGTCGAAGCGTTTGGGAGACATCCCCAATTCGCGAGCCATTTGAACTTGAGCGTGTGACAGCCGATACTTCTTGCGAGCGTCGATCCAAGGCAAGAATTTGTGAGGAATGCGGGTGTTTTTCTTTTTCTTCTTGCTCATCGTCAGCTTTAAGTACGTCGTCCGTTAATCAGTTTGCTCGCCATGCGGGGGGCGTGTGTCGGGCGAGCCAATCCCAGATTGTATCAAGAACTGGCAAATGTTCGACTTCCGTTCGCGAAGAATCATCCTTCGCTCCCAACCGAGTCGTGACGCGAGCTGGACATCGCAGATGTCCAGCGGAAACGCAGACGGTTTTAGCGTGATTCCGCTGGCAGCGTCGTACTGGCGGTGACCGTCGAACCGGCCAACATCCACTGGACGCCGACTCCGACTTGGTTATAAGGCACTGAAATGGTTACGGTCACCGGCTGCATCTCGGCCGTGATTTCCGCCTTGGTCGCCGGAACAAATTCGATGCTGTGTCCCGAGATGCCTGCCTCGTTAAGCGACCGTTGGATCATGTCGCTGGCCTGCTGTTGTGTTTTGTCGCCAAGGGCGTAGATGCGGCACCCATTCACGCAGGCTTCTTGCAGCGAGTGCTGGACGGCAAACGCGCGAGCCACTTCGACCGACACCAGGATCATCAACAGCAGCGGCGGCAAGACCACCGCAAATTCGACCGCCGCGATCCCGCGTGATTTTCGTCGTCCGACGAATCGAGATTTCGCACGACCGCGAATAGCGGATTCGAAGTTTAAAAATGGCATCATGATTCTATTGCACCAAGACGGTACGGTTGATCGTACCAACGATGTTACGGTAAGCCTGTTTCAGCGTGCTGGTCAGTTCGCTTCCACTGCCTGTCGCCGCAAAATGTTTACCGCCGGTTACGTTCGCAATCGCGGTCATCAACGCAACATCCGCGTCATCTCCCAAGCTAATGGTGTGAATTTCGATTCCCAGGCTTTCGGCATAGTTTGCCATCGAAATTGCGTATTGGTCGGGATCGTTTTCGGGCTTATTGGCATAGCCGTCGCTCATCACCACCATCAACATTTTGACCTTGTTGCCGTGGCTGTCGTGTTTGCGATGATTGACGTATAGGTAATGTGCTCCGTCGCGAACGGCGGCACCGATCGGAGTTCCTCCGCCGTACTTGTCGGCCTGCAAGGAACCGCTTGACAATATGTCGTTCTTCAAAGATGAGAAGTCGTTTGTCATCGGAGCTTCCAGGACGCCGACCCAATCGGTGGAAGTGTCATACGGATCTGGATACAAACTGGACGGCGTGGCGGTATACAGGATTCCGGTGTGTCCCTCTTTCTTTGGGTCGTAGCTGCCTTTTTGGACGCCGTACCCCATCACGCCGATGCGATCTTCTTTGAGCGACAACTCCATCATTGTCACAAATTCCGGCGAAGCTTGTTGCAGGGCTTCGATCCGTCCATCGGAACTCATTGATCCCGATAAATCGAGCACCATGACGATATCCAGCGGGATACCGGGTGACGATGCAATGGCATGGCGTGGAATCGAAAAGGAGGATTGGCCAAAGATTCCCGCGAAAAAGAACGGTTCCTTGTCTTGAACCGCGTGCACTCGAATCGCACTGGCACTGGTGTTCGATGCCGTGAACGTTTCGCTGTTGGGATCCCACGTGCCGGTTTCTAAAGCGATCGTGTCGGGCGGAACATTGGCGACAAACCCCACTTTATTCTTGGCAATAAAACTTTCTGCTACCGCCTTGGCACCTTGAATGTCACCGGGGTTGTTTTTCAGATGCAGTCCTCCGGCGATCGCTCCTGCGTCCACTGCGGACTGTAATTGGCTGCGGACCAATTGCATCCGGCCGATGTCCACCGCAAAGGCTGCCATGCCGACAATGACGACCATCAAAACGGCGAACAACACGATCGTGCCTCCGTGCCGTTTTGACGAAGTGGAGAAGGCAATTCGTGGCATGATCAAGGCTCGGTGAGGAAAAGTGAAATGCCATTGTGTATGGCGAGAAAAGCACGTTAGCGCATTGAGGCTATTGAACGAGTTCGCCTTCACGAGGCAAGACACAAGCGGCGGTGTAGCTCATCCCGCTAAAATGACGTGGGACTGGCAACCAGCTCATGTCGGCAAAGTTCGCAGTCACACGTACCGTGACGGGATCCCACTGCGGCGTCGTTTCCAGCGTAGCGGGCTCGATCTCGATGCTGAGTTTTGAGATTCCCATTGCGTCGGTCAATTGTTTGACTTCCGCTTTGACATCCTTTTCGTTACTTCCTCTTAGCACTGCGACTCGGCAACCCGATCGAGCTGCCTCCTCTAGCGCTTGAACGGTCATCATCCCACGCCCCAGTTCGATGGCTGCAAACAGCAGGATAAACATTGGGATCGCGACAAAGGCAAATTCGACGCTGACGGTCCCCCATCGCATGGATCGGCGATCGATGGCAGAAGAGCGGCTACCGCCACGGTTGCTGCGAGGCTCGGCGACGCGTTGTGATTCGGTAACACCCATGAAAACAGAAGCTCGCTTTTAAACACCGTTACGACAGGGATGGACTCGCGTCGCTACAGGTGACGCCACGACGGATTTTGCGTTCAATCAATAAGTAGCTTGTTCCCCCCCAGAGAAGCGGCGTTCCGTTTGTGTTTTTTACAACCCGAGTTGGCATGTGATGCAGAATGTGCCGATTGCATCGTGTGTACCGCTGTTTGCAGCGATACGAGCGACGATGAATGACAGCGGAGAGTGTCGATTTTGGGATGCAGCACCAACTTGCTGCTCCGCGCGGTTGCCCGTGGCTTTTCCGCAAGCCGACTCGGCGTGCGAAGGATATGAAGTACAATGTGGGATTAGTTGCTCCCCCCTTTCACTCCCTTGCATAACGAAATCATGGATAAAAAAGCGAAGAAGCGTCTTGATGTCATCAATAAGAAACTGCAAACCCTGCGTCCCCGTTTGGCTGGGTCACGCGAACAGGCCGACGATCTTGATGAACTGAAGCAACTCGAAGACGAAGTCGCTGCGCTCGAAGCCGAAGCAAAGAAACTAAAAGAATCGAAGTAAGCGAACGGCCATAGCGGCTACTGCGAAGCGACCGACGATGCTTGCTCGAGATCCGCTTCCGCTGCATCGTCGACGATGATTTCGGCCGCAATCTTTGCCAATGTCGCAATGCTGGGTTCGTCCATGAAATGGCTGATCGGGATCACGATCGCTAATTTGGCCTCGATTGTGTTTTTCAGTTCGATGGCCATCAGCGAATCAAGGCCAAGCGAACCCAGTGATTCGGATCGATCAAACGAGGTCGGGTCCAACGACATGATCTTTCCGAGTTGCTCGCTAAAGTAGACTTCGAGCCGTTCGCATCGCGCGTCGTGATCGAGCAAACGCAATTCCATCAGCAAGGCGTCGTCTTTGGCCGAAACGACTTCGGATTGAGGTTGGCCGTTTGCCGAGTGCAACGATCGCAATACCGAGGGGACGGACGATTCGGGAATGGTAGAGAACATTTGGTGCCAATTGGCATCGACCACCACTCGCGATTGTGGGCAGGCTGGATTGCCGGCATCGATCAGCAAATCCAACGCCGCATCAAATCGCAGCGGACGCAGGCCACGCGAGGCCAGGTTCTTTAGTCGCGTCGGATCGTCCGCCATGCCAGCCGAACTCCAAGGCCCCCAGTGGACCACGTTCGCAGGCAATCCTTGTTTGCGTCGCGATGACGCAAATGCATCGAGAAATCCGTTCGCAGCGGCATAGTTCGCTTGCCCCGGCGACCCGAATACCGAAGCCACCGACCCGAGCATGTTGAACATCGTTAGCGGTTGGTCCTCGGTGGCCTTGGCCAACGCAATCGCTCCGTCCACTTTGGGGCGTAGCACACGGGCCACCGATTCAGGTGTCATCTCGTGTAGCAGGCTGTCGTCCAAAAGCCCGGCAGTGTGAATCACGCCCACAATCGGTCGCATTGATTCAGGCAATCGCTGTAACGCGGCGACCAATTCGTCCTGATTCGTGCAGTCACATTGCAGATAGTGACATTCCGCACCGTTTTCTTTGGCCCACGCGATCAATGCGTCGACGGGTTCCGTCGCGCTGCGGCGCGCAAGCAAGACGACCTTGGTTGCACCACGTTGGATCAATCGCCGGGTCACGCCCGCAGCGATCGCGCCGCTACCACCCGAGATCAAATACGATCCGTCGGCGGTGACGTGATCACGCGAGGCAACGCAGGAACTCTTTTCAGGCGATACGACAATCTTGCCGATGTTTCGCCTCGCACTCATGAATCGTAGCGATGCTGGCAGATCCGATAACGCAAACGTGGTAATCGGTTTGGGTTGATAGATGCCCTTGGCGAATTGCTCGGCGACTTCGGCAAACAACGTCCGCACTTCATTGGGACGATGCCGGAACAGCCGATCCAAATCAATCGCCGAATAGGTCAGATTGTCCTGGAACGGCAACAAACCGAGTTGCCGGTTTTGATAGATATCGGTTTTGCCGATCTCTAAGAATCGGCCATGTGCCGCCAACAATTCCAACGACCGGTTGATCCATTCGCCTGGTAACGAATTCAGAACCACATCCACACCGCGGCCATTGGTGCGAGCTCCGATGGCATGCAGCGAATCGATATCCCGGCTGTCAAAAATGTTTTGCGGGTCGATGCCCAACATCGACAACAAACGCCGTTTCAGCTTGCTGCCCGCCGTGGCGAATACGGTCGCTCCGACACTTTGTGCGACCTCGATGGCCGCTAAACCGACGCCGCCTGCGGCCGCATGGATCAAAACCGATTCGCCCGCAGCCAACCGGCCGATGTTTCGCAGGGCATAATGTGCCGTCATGTAGGCGACCGGGATGCTCGCTGCCTCTTGCGGGCTGATTCCCGGTGGAACTTGGGTGACCAAGTATTCTTTGGTCGCGGCATCCGAGGCAAAACCATAGGGGACCACTCCCATCACTTTGTCGCCCACGGCAACCGATTGCACTTGATCGCCAATCGCCGTCACCGTGCCGCTTGCTTCGATCCCCAACGGAACCACGTCATCCGAGATTCCGGGGTACAGTCCCATCGCCTTTAGCACATCACTAAAGTTCAAGCCAACTGCATCGACCGAAATCACCACTTCGTCCGGTTTCGGCGTCGGCATCGCCATTCGCTCGACCCACAACCCTTCGGTTCGATTGGTTCCATCAAGTCGAATGCGATAGCTGCCGCTCAGTGGAATTGGCAATTGCGATTCGGCGGAGGCCTTCGAGAATGAACGTGGTGACGGATGCAAACGTGGCGACAAAAATTGGTTTTTGCGAAAGGCGAGCTCGGTTTCATCCGATTGCCGAGCCAGCCAAGCCATCACCGGTTCGGTGCTAGCGGCATCGCACTTCGTGACATCGAGCACTCGGATTTGCAAGGCCGGGTATTCGTTGGCTGCAACGCGGGCCATCGCCGCAAGTGCCGCTGACGCCGGGAGGTTGTCATCACCGTTGATCGAAAATGCACGCTGTAATACCAACGAAACCAGTGGCGTCTTGGGTTGGCGAACTGCCGATTGAATGAATTCCAATAATTCGCAAACGCTCGCTTCGACATCGTCATGCGTGCGCGGCTGAGTCCACAGCCAGTGTTCTTGTTGCGAATTTTGTTCCCACGTCGCAGGGATCAGCGTTTGGTAATTCGCCGATCCAAAATGGCGGATCGCAGGTGCGATTGGGTGAGCGTTGGCTTGCGGATTCTTGACCGATACGGGGTTCCAGACGGATTCATAAATCCATTGGTGCGGATCGATTTGGTAACGGGCGTGGTCTTTTTGCAGTCGCTTGCATCGCACGCCTTGTAACGACACACAAATGCGGTCGTCACGGTCGAGCAATTGGACATCGGCAACGACTTCGTTCCATTGATCGGTCGTGTTCGGGTGGCGACGCACGACGGCCGAGACGATTTCATTTCCATCCTGAGTCACAACCCGGTCGACGCCAACCGGCAGAAAGGTAGGAGGATCGGCCGATTCCCGAATCGACTCCGGCATGGTGGTGGCAATCAGTTGCAAGGCGCCGTCGAGCAAGGTGGGGTGGACCATCGAACGTTTGGCTTCGCTGACCAAGCTGGTGTCAATTTCCAGCCCGGCACTTGCGACGGCGTCTTGAGTCAGGATCGATCGTAGCGGTTGAAACAATTCGCCGTAGCGAAGTCCCGACTCGGCGAGCGATTCGTAGAACGCGGCTCGATCGACCAATGTTGCTTCTGCGGGGTTGAGACGTTTCAAAGCTGCCAGTATCGTTCCGCCCGACTTTTTCACTCGGCAGGTGGCCGATAACGTCCACTCTGAATCAGAGCCTTGCGGCCGCGAGTGGATTTGGATTTGAGATTGTCCGCTCTGGATCGGATCGGCCGTGGTTTGAATTTCCACGGCTTGGTCCTTGTGCAGAAACAAAGCCCGATGGATGGTGATTTCAAACAGCTCGAAAGATAACTCGCCGAACAATTCCTTGGCGGCTATTCCCAACGCATCAATCCAGGCCGCCGCAGGGACGGTCACCGATTCAGCAACGACGTGTTCGGAAAGGTAGCCAGGCTTGTTGACCGCGAGATGGGAAATGAACAGCATGCCACCGGACGCCAACCGCTGACGCGTCCCCAAGATCGGATGGATGCTTTGACCGCCGATCCCCGATTCCAAGGCGGGAGGGGAATGCCAGCAACGTTGACGTACAAACGGGTAGGTCGGCAGCGGCACGCGGCGTGACGGATAGATACGATCGATAACGCCGAAATCGACTGGGGCCCCTACGCACCATGCGGTGGCGACCGCGCGAATCCAATTGGTGTAATCGTGATCGTCTGGGTGCAACGTGTCGACGGTGCGGAGCAGCGGTTCGCCATCGTCAGTTTTCAGCGAACGACGAATCATTCCCGTCAATTGAGGCCGCGGTCCTATTTCGATCGCCAGGTCAATGTTCTGGGTGGCTAGTTCGTTCATCACGTCGTGAAAACGCACCGGGTTCAATAAGTGATCGATCCAGTAGTCGACGCTGATCGAGCCCTCGTGAACGGTCCCGGTGACCGAAGAGACAAAGGTGATGTACGGCGGCAATTTAACGTCGCCAACCCACTGCAACAGACTCGCCCGCAGCGGGTCAGTCGCATCTTGCATCAGCGGTGAATGGAAGGCGTGCGAGACCTTCAGCGGACGACATACCGTTCCCGCCGCCTCGGCTTTCGAGACAATCTGCTGGACTGCGTGATGGGTGCCCGCGATGACCGTGTTTTGATCACCATTGATTGCGGCAATCACCGCTTCGGATTGCAATTCGTCGATCCAGTTTTGAACCTGTGACGCCGCAGCTAACACCGCGGTCATCGTGCCGCATGCGGGAAGGTCGCCCATATGGCGTCCGCGATGGGCAGCGAGCATCAGAGCTTGTTCTTTGCTTAACGCTTTGGCGGCATACAACGCAGCGATCTCGCCGATGCTATGGCCTGCGACCACATGGGGCACGATCCCCACGTCGGCGAGCGAATCGACCAAGGCAATTTGCACCGCTGTGATCGCGGGCTGGGCCATCGCGGTGTCGTCGAGCGAACGGGACGGCACGTCGTCACAGAGCAGTTCCACAAGGGACAAATCCAGCACGGGGTCGAGAATCGCAGCGCATGATTCAAGCGATGATTGGAAACTTGGCAACGTCGAGATAAGTCCCGAGGCCATTCCCGCGTATTGAGACCCTTGGCCGGTAAACAGCAACGCGATTCGTGGCCGACGACCATGCACCGGTCGCCCGCTGACCACTTGTTTGGTCGCAACGCCCTCGGCAAGCCGCTGTAATCCTTTGCAAAGTTCCGATTGGGTTTCACCGAACGCGACGGCGCGGTGCGTTAACGTGCTGCGGTATTTTGCGTAGGAACCACACAAGTTGTGCGTTTGCATCGCATCGGTCATCGCGGGGTCGCACAATCGATCCCAAGCTTGCCGAGCCGCCATCGGGATCGCGTCGTCGCTACGAGTCGACAGTGGCAGGAAAAAACATGGCGGTACGCGCGAGGGTTCTTGGTTGGCCGTCGTGTCCTGCGATGCCTTTTCTAGAATCACATGTGCGTTGGTGCCTCCGAACCCAAATGAACTAACGCCCGCCAGAAAGCGACCGTGTTTGCTGGGGATCCAAGCTTGATTTTCCGTGGCAATCTTGAGCCGTTTTGGATCCAGTTTTGCGTTGGGATTCAGTTTGTCGAAATTGGCTTGCCCCGCGATCCATTCATGTTGACACATTTTCAACACCTTGATCAAACCGGCGATGCCAGAGACCGTTTCGGTGTGCCCAATGTTCGCTTTCACGCTGCCGATGTGAAGCGGCGGAAGGTTGTCGTTTCTCGCGGCAAACGTTTCCGCCAACGCCATCAACTCGATCGGATCACCAAGCGGGGTGCCGGTGCCATGCGCTTCGATGTAGGTCAAATCGTCAACCGAGACTCCAGCCGCCTTCATCGCTTCGCGGATGACGCGCTGCTGAGCCGATCCGCTCGGTGCCGTAATCCCGCTGGTTCGTCCGTCTTGATTCACCGCACTGCCGCGGATCATGGCCAAGATTCGATCGCCATCGCGAATGGCATCGGCGGCACGTTTGAGCAAGATCAAACCACAACCTTCGCCTCGGACGTAACCGTTAGCATTCTCGTCGAACGAACGGCAGCGACCATCGGGGCTTAGCATTCTCGCCTTGCTAAAGGCGATCGTGGTTTCCGGCGAAAGGATCAAATTCACGCCGCCGGCAATGGCCGCATCGCTTTCCCCTCGCAACAGCGAGATGACTGCCGAGTGGACTGCAACCAACGCAGAGGAACACGCGGTGTCCACGATAAACGATGGGCCTTGTAAATCAAACAGATACGAGATCCGGCCCGCCGCGATACTAAGCGCGTTGCCCGTTCCCATGTGGGCGTCGATCTGTTCGAAGTAATCAGGGTAGCGGGCCGGGATTTTGGAATAATCGGTACCGCCAATGCCGATAAATACACCGGTTTGTGTACTCGAGAGACGTTCGATAGGAACCCCAGCGTCTTCGATTGTTTCCCAGGCGACTTCGAGCAACAGTCGTTGTTGGGGATCCATTCGGGAGGCTTCACGCGGTGCGATCCCAAAAAAAGCAGGGTCGAACATGTCGACGTTCGAAACCGCCCCCATCGCGTCCACGGACATTTTCCCAGGGGTGCGGCCGCTGGGATCATAATATTGATCGCGGTCCCATCGACTTGGCGGCACCGGACCGACACTCTCTCGTTGATGTTGGATCAGGTCCCAGAACGCATCAGGCGAATCCGCGCCGGGCATCCGGCATCCCATGCCGATGATCGCAATCGCGTTGGAGTCATCAACCGGCGTTGGTGGCCGCGATCCGAGCCGGTTCTGTAGCAACTCGCGTTGCGCAGGAGTCAATTTGGCCAGTCGTGCCGCAAGTTGTTTGTCCATCGCCGATTACGTTTTTTTCTTGTCGCTGAGGGCCGCGTCGATCTCGGCATCCGAAAGTTGTTCGATTTCATTCAATAAAGCTTCGAGCTCTTCGGGTGACACGTCTTGCGACACCAATTCGTCGGCGGACTCGGATGCAGGGGCGCCATTTTTTGAAGCGTTTTCATGCAATGCCTGACCCCGCGGGGCATGGTTGTCCGATGCGTTCGCGATCGACGTCTCGCCAGCCGCCAATTGGCTTTCGGGCGTATCCGAACCAATCAATTCGTTGGCGATAAACCGACTCAACTGCGCCACCGTCGGATGGTTCCATGCCACGATCGGGGTCAGCTCGATTCCCGACCAATCTTCGGTTTCGCCACTGAGTTCGACCGAGGTCATCGAATCAAGTCCGTAATCGGCGAACGGTTTGTCCAGCTCGACGGTCTGCGGCGGCACCCCGGCGCGGACGACCAACCACTCAGCAAGCCAAGCTTCAATCATACGCGTCAGAGGTTCACGGTCCGCTGCGGTGGGATGTTCAGGAAGTTTCGGGATCGCAATCGGCGCCTGTTCGGACAGAAATTTGCGGTCGTAGCGATACTTGTAACGGATCTCGTCGGCATCAAACATTTTGCGGCATCGATGCCGCTGGACCTTTCCGCTGCTGGTCAGCGGTACTGTCGCAGGGCGAACCAGCAGCACGCTGCGTGGATCGACTTCATGCACATCGATCACGGTGCGCCGGATCGAACGCACCCATTCGGGATACGCGGATTCGTCGCTATGACGAGGGACTTCGGCCACGATCGCCAACCCTTCGCCTCGCGGGCCGTCGACGGAAAAGGCAGCACATTTTCCTCCTTCGCTGCCGAGGGTCTCGCGAACGGTGGCTTCGATGTCTTGAGGGTACAAGTTGCGTCCGCGTAGGATCACGACGTCCTTGATCCGTCCGCTGACATACAGTTGACCATCGTCCAAAAAACCAAGGTCCCCGGTGCGACAAAAACCGGTACGACCGTCGGCGGTCAACGCGGCAAATCGCTGACGATTCTCTTCGTCACGATTCCAATAGCCCGCCGTAACGCTGGCCCCTTTGATCCAGATCTCGCCAATCACCCGTTCATCGCACACGGATAAGGTTTGCGGATCCACGATCAGTAATTCCGTTTGGTCGACCGCGGAACCACAGGACACCAGCTTTTGAAACGCTTTGCCGCGGCCTTCGGGTTGGATCTCGACCAAACCTTCGCTGAGTTTGTCGCGGGTGACGGTTAGAAACCGTGGTTCTGCGGGACCGTTTCCGCCCGCCGCTAACAACGTCGCCTCGGCGAGTCCGTAGCAGGGGTAGAACGAGTTTGCCGAAAAATTGCAGCTGGAAAAACGATGAGCAAAATCACTAAGCGTCCGCGGCATGATGGGCTCGGCACCACAGAATGCCGTTCGCCAATTGGAGAGATCCAGTGAATCGGTTTGATCCGGCGAGATACGATCGATACACAATTGGTAGGCAAAGTTCGGAGCACCGCTGATCGTCGCCTTGTAGTCGCTGATCAATTGCAGCCAGCGAAGCGGCCGCTGCAGGAAGGCTCGCGGGCTGATGAACACCGAGGATCGGCCCATGTACAGTGACGCCAACAATCCGCCAATCAGCCCCATGTCATGGAAAAACGGCAGCCAGAATACTCCGATCTCGCTTTCATTGGGATCATCGTCCATCCACGAAATTTGAAATCCGCGACGAATCGCTTCGAGGTTCGCCATCACATTGCGATGACGGACCATCACGCCCTTGGGACGGCTGGTGCTGCCGCTGGTGTATTGCAGCAACGCCAACGATTCCGGATCGATCGATAGCGAATGGGGATCGATCCCGTTCGTTGCAGCGTTCGCTGCATGCGGCGGTGGCGAGGCGTCAGTCGCTAAATGCGGGATCCCTCGCGCTTCGTCACACAATTTTGCGGGATCCATCCCCGCCAAGGTTTCCGCGTCGGCAAGGATCGCCGAAGGATGACAATCGCGGGCGGCCGAATCGAGCCGTTCCATCACCCGGCCCGGTTTGGGGTAACAGGTCGGAACGGGAACCCAGCCTGCGACTTGGGCCGCAAAGAAGCCCGCAACAAACTCCAATCCCGGTGGGAACAGCAGCAGCACGCGGGGTTGGTCCTGATCAACCTGAGGCATCCGAGCGGCAAGCTCGCAAACACGTGACCACAGTTCGCGATACGTCCATTGAGTTGTGCCGCCATCATCGTCGATGAACGTCAACGCCAACCGGTCGCCATGTCGTTGGGCACGGATACCAATCCACTGCGGCAAAGGGGTCGCGGTGGATGGATCGAGTGATGACATAACAGGATACTCTGCGTCTTGCTTTGCGCTTTGCGTCTCGTTTTACACGGGACGCAAGAGCGCAAAGAAATGGATGGGCGTCAAAGTTTTGATGGGCTTGGTCCGTCAAGACGGAACCATGATCGCTGCTAACGAGTCGGTCGTTGCGGTCACTCCGAGACGAATCCGTTTAGGGGCAATCGGATGGTTGGGGTGCAATTTCTTCTTCGTCCCTTCGCTCACGCAACTTCAGTGTACTCCAACCTAGTAGCCAAGAGGGATCATGGCAAACACATCCCTCCGCTCCGCTATTCCGTCTAAACGTTAAAACCGGTTCCGGCCTGAGAAGAGACGACGCAGACCAAACGTGTTCGGGGTCGCGGGTGGGTTGCTGGTTCCCGGCTGCGGATAGGTCACAGGCGCGTACGAGTTGGTGGGCGCCGCGGACTGGTAATTCGGCACCGCCGGCTGGTTGCTCGCCGCCGCCGCAGGTGCGATCACCGTGGGAACGATGTTCTGTGTCACCGGCAGATCGCTGGGGCGTGGTAGCACTTCGCCGCGGTAATGGAGACGTCGGACGGTGTTGCCGTAAAAATGTCCGGGACGATACGGACGCTGTTCGATCGGCATCGATTTGATCTCTTGCCGATAGGCACCGGTCGGAATGATGATCGGCGACCAACCGGGTTCGGCGGCTTGCGTGGTCACGCCATCGACACCCCAAACCGCTAGAAATAGGGTGAACACCAAAACCGCACCTAGAACGTTCTTCACGCTGTTTTCCTCTTTTCTGCTGCAAATGTGTATGATCTTTAGTACAGGTACAATCGATACGCCATGATTGTGCCCCGCAAGTTTCCCATCTTCTCACGATTTTAGGGGTTTGCAAGGCTGCCCATCATGACTCGATCTCGCTGCGAGTCTACTAATCTAGGTTACTCCGACGGGAATAAGTGATGGATAAATCGGGACCTTCTCGGAAAATGTCCCCGACCGCAGGAAAGTCCTCCATTGGGGCGATCGCAGTGGTCGTCCTTGTGGGGGTCTACTCCCTCGTCCAACCGGAGCTGAACGCTCGATTCGGTTGGGATCTGCCGCAGCTGCGGTCGGGCGATGCCGGCGAGGTCGCGGCGGTGCCCGAGCCTCAGGCTAGACCCAAGTCTCAGTCAAAATCGGAGTCCCAGGCCAGACAAGAGTCTCAGTCCAAATCGGAGTCCCAGTCGGATTCTGATCTGGCATCTGCGTCGGAACCTTCGGTGAATGCCGGGCCTGAGTCGGATCTGAAACCCGAGTCGGATCTGAAATACGGGTTACTGCGTGAGATTGCTGCGGATCGTTATCTTTCGCCCGCCGGATTGCTGTACACCCCCGGCAGCGCCGAAGGCCATCGGCTCGAACACCTACGTCGCCACACCACAGATGACCCGTCGCGACCGGGCAGCCACGGTGTTTTCGATGGCGACATGGAAGGGGCGCTCGAGACGATTGATCAAGCTTACGAGAAGGCCAAACAAGGCACAAAAACGACCAAGCGAGTCGATGACGGGCGAACCATCTATACCGTGGATCTCGGTCGCCGAATCGGATTCGTCGGCGGACGCGAGGGAGCTCGCAAACGACATCCGATGGCGCGTCGTGTTCGTATTGTTTTGGAAGGGACGCGAGTGATCACCGCGTACCCGTTGTAGCGGTGATCGCCATACGTTTGTTTTGCGTCGTCGTATCTTCCTATCGTCGCGGCTTCGATTGCCTTGTTTGCATCCCGCTGCTTGATTGCCCCTTTCGATCTAACCTGTCGCGTCAACTAGCCTGTCGCATCGTGTTTCCGGAGACCTACCATCGTGAGTCCAGTCCATTCAGTTGACCATTGCCCGATTTGCGGCGGTGGATTGTGCGGGGTGCGTATCTGCGGTTTACCCGAGCCATCCAAGGAATCGGCAACGTCGGCGATGACCGCCGGCGGCAACGCATCGCCGTCGCCTCATGGGTTGGTGGTTTGTGATGAGTGCGAAGCCATTTGGCTCGAGCCTGATCTGACGTCACGCCATCAATACCCCAACGGTTGCGACGCTCGCTGTCCGGTTTGCATGGCCCCGTTGTGGGGCGATCAAAGTCGCTGGGCTTCCCAAGCGGACCTCGAAGTGCTTGGATGGTCCGGTTGCACCAATCCCGAACTCGATGGACTTCCCGAATCAAACCAGCCCGAACTGGATCAGCCCGAGCTAGATCCGTCCAAGCTCGATCAGCCTAAGCCAAACCCATCGGATTCGAATCCCGAGTAACGCAGCTCCGCACCGTCAAGCTATCGAAAGCACTGCCTTGTTAGAACGAATCGTCATCCCATCGTCCGTTGATCGGCGGACTCCCCCCGCTGAGATCCAGTTATGGATCAGCGATGCGCGGCAGCGGATCGAAGCGTTCCAAGATCGCTGGGACCGACCCCAAATCGAACAGTTTGTCGCCGCCGATTATGAATTGGTTTATCAATCGCTCGGTTGGGCATTGGAATCACAGATGCTGATTGGCAAACGGTTTCTCGAATGGGGCTGCGGATTTGCGGTGGTCAGCGCGCTGGCGGGGACGTTTGATTTGGACGTCATTGGAATCGAAGCCGAGCCCGAGTTGCTGGCCCAGGGGCGTCGTTTGGTTGGCGAATGGAATGCGGATGTCGAATTGATCCATGGCAATTTTTTACCCCGTGGTGGCGAATCGCTTGCCGACGATCCGACCTTACCCAGTTTGGGGCATGATGTCCCCTGCGGTTACACGGCGGTGGGATTGGAACTGGATGATTTTGCAATCGTCTACTCGTATCCTTGGCCGGGTGAGGACGACTTTCATGAGCGAGTCTTTGACCGTTATGCATCTGTCGGAGCTCTCTTGATGCAGTTTTGCGGTCCCAACGACGTTCGTTTGTGGCGAAAACGAGGCTGAAACCGCGACGACCGCGATAGCAATGCCTGTGTCGTCAATGCAGTGACAACTCCAACAACCGGTTCACTCGGCACAGTTTTCCTCAACTTGATCCTCCCCGATCGCCGAAACTTCATCTTAAGCACAGGGGTCTGCACTTAGCGGATCACGAAGCTCGCCGTGGTTGGTGGACTGCGGCAAAGAACACGGTGGGGGATGACGGTGCCGGGGGGATCGATTCAACGAATCGTAGGCGGGAGATGCGCGCTCGCAGCGGCACTGCTTCTGACGTTGGTGTTTTCAACATCCACCGCGTCGGCACAGGGGCTGTTGGACCGTTTCGGTGCCGGCATCGGGAATTCCGATGATGGGCAAAGCGGAACCGCGTCAATCGAACGCCGTCGCGAAGTATTGGCTAGCTTGCCGATGCAGCGATTGACGGCCGATGCGCAACAGCGGATCCTGTCCATCGCCAATTCGCCGACGATCTTTCGCCAATTGCCGACCCAGGCAATTAGTTGCGATCGAGATCTGTTTTTGCTGATCGCGCGGAATCCCGAAATCCTTGTCGGCATGTGGGACGTGATGGGGGTCACCCAGGTGACCACCAAACGCATCGCCCCGTATCAGCTTGATGCATCCGATGGCAGTGGTACGCATTGCATCGTCGATTTGGTCTATGGCGACCCGAATATCCATATCTACGTCGCCGACGGATCGTACGATGGCAAATTGGTTGCCAGCCCAATCAAAGGCCGCGGCGTGTTTGTGTTCCGCAGTTCGTATGCAACATCGGCAAATGGTCAGACCACAGTCACCGGCACGCTGGATTGTTTTGTTCAATTGGATAGCTTAGGAGCGGATCTGATTGCCCGCACCTTCAGCGGATTTATTGGCCGGTCGGCGGACAGCAACTTCATTGAAACCGCTCGCTTTTTGAGTCAGATCTCTGCCGCCGCCCAGCAAAACCCGCACTCAATGATCGATCTGGCTCACCGCTTGCCCCAAGTTCCTCGCCAAACGAAACAGCAGTTTGTTGAGGTGGTCAAGAATGTGAACCGCCGCCAACTCGAACGCCAACAAGAACTCGTTCAATCGTCGCGGCCGCCCCGAACCGCCGTCGCGCCGTTGGCGGAACACCGCTAGGCCGTGTTGTGTTTGCGGCGAGTAAAACGTTCGATTTTGACCGGGCGGCTTGCGCCGCACTGCTGTAAAAACCACCCGGCTAGTACCAAAGTAGATGGACATTGGGTTCGCGCCGCGAGCGCTACCATCGTCGATGGCATTGGCCCCGCCGCCGCGGCCGCTATCCATTCGCGGGACCTTTTGACGATGACGACGTTCGAGCATGCACTGCTAGGGATCAACGGAGCACTCGCCGCCGGACTGCACCGTCACTACGGCTGGAAAATTGTGGCGTTGGCGGGCGTCGCTGCTGTTGCGCCGGATTGGGACGGATTGCCAATGCTGATCGACATGAGTCGGTTCGAAGCGGGGCATCGCGTTTGGGGACACAACCTGTTGGCGTGCTGGGTGCTGGGAATGTTGTTGGGCACGGCCGATTACCGCTGGGACCTTGGCGGACGCATCGCCGCATGGATCACTCGTTACGGACCGTTAAATGAATTGGCGGCGTCGATCGATCGTCGGCGATCGTTTTCGGCTCGCACATGGGGCGTGTGGGTGGGCGTTGCCGTCGCCGCGGCGCTAAGCCAAATTCCTGCCGACGCGGTGGTTTCGGGGGCCGCCGGTTTGAGCGATTGGGCACTAAAACCCTTTTGGCCGTTTTCCGATTTCCAATTCGTTTATCCACTGGTCCCGTGGGGCAATGTTGGGGTCACGATCGTGTTTAGTGTCGCCATGATCGCCGAGTTGAAGAAGCCTGCTGCAGCGCAGCGGATCGCCCTGGTGACGTTGGCGGTGGTCGTGGTCTACATCGTGGCGTGGGGGAATTTTGTGAACGTTCGCAGCTGATTCGCTGCCCGATCTATCCGCTCGGCAAGCTTCGGCAGCGGTCTCCGTTGACAAGTTAACCTTGACTTCGTTTCCGGCGGTTTGCTACCGAAGGGTGTTGGACGTATCAGAGCTGAGCACTCTGGTCAATTTTCCCTCTCTGACACACTCTTTTCTCAATGGGAATTTACGGATGGGCACTCTCGAAATCACCCTGCCGCTGCACACCAGTGTCCGTCATTTCCCCAAAAACCTTCGCTCTAGCGATATGCAACTTTTTGCCCCGTATCGCTATCAAGAGATTTTGCCCGCATCGATCGAGCGGCTGCGAGGGGTCGAGGCGTTTGGCCGGGGGCCCCTGCGTCACGAGGGACGTTATCTGCAAGAAAGTTTTGTGACGCCGGCGCACGCCGAAATTTGGCGACGCGAACGAGGGCATCTGCGAGCCGCCGCGGAACGTTTGATTCAATCACGCTCGGTAATCGAGTCCCCCACGATCTGGATCACCGATAACTGGAGCTGTGGCTATTACCACTGGATGTGCGACGCATTGCCACGTTTGGAAATGGCATCCCAGTCGCATGATTTGTCGGGGATCACGTTGTTGTTGCCCTACAAATATCGCAAGCACGCCTACATGCGGCAAAGTTTGGTTCCCTTTGGGCTTGGCGAAATTCGTTTCTTGAAGCGATTCGAGCGAGTGCTGTGTCACAATCTGATTTTGCCGTCCCACGTTGCGGTGACGGGCAACCACAGCCAACCGATCATTCAGCGGATGCACCAGCGGTTCAGTCGCTATTTGGACGAATCGGCCACGGCCGAGGATCATGCCATCGCTCGTCCCTTTGGCGAACGAGTTTACATCAGCCGCAGCATGGCAACGCGGCGACGTGTCGCTAACGAAGAAGCGATTTTGCCGGTGCTGAAAAAACACGGATTCACCGTCTTTACCGCCGAGCAGCATGATTGGCGAGTCCAGGTTCAAGTCGCTGCAAACGCGAAATTCCTGGTTTCCAACCATGGCGCCGGGCTGACCAATATGTTGATGATGAAACCGCGAGGCCGCGTGCTCGAAATTCGCGACGCGGTCCAGGAGACACCGAACTGCTACTTCTCGCTGGCTTCCGCATCACGACTGGACTACTACTATGCACTAGCCCAACGTGTGGATCCGAATCAGTGTGTGCATCATGGCAACGTCCACGTCGATCCCGAACAATTCGATGCGACGCTCGGCGAAATGCTCGCCGATTGATTTGACGCTCGGCGGTATTTTGCAGACACTCATGGCACGCACCAAGGATTGCCTGAGAAAACTTGTCGCTACGTCTTTCCGAGTCGCGCATCGCTAACGATAATCGAAGCATTCCCCTTGCCGACATGAGCGTCACCAAACGTGTGGCCGCTCGCTTGATTTTTCATTTTTTTCTCCAAATCGCATCACGTCTTTCATGCACACCAAGCCCAAGTCCCCTGTCCGCGTTGGTACGCGACTTGGAAAATATCGGATTGAAAGACGGCTAGGCGCGGGGGGATTTGCGACGGTCTATGCAGCGTTTGATACGTTGCTTGGGATCAAGGTGGCCTTGAAGATTCCGTCGCCCGAATTGGTGTCGCCCCAATTGCTTGAAGAGTTTCGGCGGGAAGCGAGATTGACGGTCCAGTTGGATCATCCCAACATCTTGCCGATTCGCGACGCCGCCTTTATCGAAGGCCACTTCGTGATCGTTTCGCCAATGGGGGAACGCACGTTGGCCGATCGAATCCAAAAACGGATCGGGTTCGAGTTGGCGTTTGACTACGTCAGCCAACTATTGGAAGGGGTCGCCTACGCCCATGAACAGGGTGTGATTCATTGCGATATCAAGCCCGAAAACATTTTGTTGTTCGAAGACAATGTGATCCGGCTGGGCGACTTTGGGATCGCCAAGGCGGCTCAAACCACGATTAGCGGATCGGGAACCGGAACACTTGGACATATGGCTCCGGAACAGGCGATGGGGAAACCGTCGACTCGATCGGACGTTTTTTCGATCGGTTTGATCGCTTATAGGATTTTTTCGGGTAAATGGCCTGAATACCCTTTTGAGTGGCCATTAGAGGGGGCTGCGCAGCTTCGCCGGCGTGCTCATGGTGATTTAATCGCTGTAATCCGCAAATCACTCGAAGTTAACCCCCGCCATCGTTATCGGGATGCGCCTCAAATGCTATCGGTCTTTGAACAAACTCGGCTGAAAGCGATCCGCTTCTCTCGTCGGAACCGAGTCACGGGCTAGAATTAGGTACACGCCAATTCTTTCCCCCTCCACCTGCGGGTGGGTCATGATTCCGCCAACCATGCTGTCCACTATCCCCGAAACGCTGCTCGAGTTCTGCATTGAAAGCGACATGAGCGAACCTTGCTCGTTGCCAATGCCGTCGGGATCCGTGATTTCGATTTCGCGGAGGTGTCCAGGGAAGACGGAACCCAACGATGATAGTTCGGTGGTCGTTCGCACTGCCGGGGGTGCGTTGGTGATGGCTGTGGCCGATGGCGTGGGCGGCTGTCCGCTCGGTTACAAGGCGTCTGCCATCGCGGTGCACTGTATTGCCGAAATGGTAGCCGCGTCCGATCCAGATGCGGATCTGCGGCCCGCGATCCTCGATGGTATCGAAAAAGCTAACACTGAAATTCTCGATCTTGGTATCGGAGCGGCCACCACATTGTCGGTCGTCGAGATTGTCCAGGGACGTGTTCGCGCCTACACCGTCGGCGATTCGATGACGATGATCGTGGGACAACGAGGATCGTTAAAGTGGAAATCGACGTCGCATTCGCCCGTGGGCTATGCCGTTGAATCGGGCATGTTGGACGAGGCCGCTGCGATGACGCACGACGATCGTCATGTCGTCTCGAATTTGGTCGGATCGAAAACGATGCACATCGAAGTCGGTCCGTCGCGTCAATTGGCCGCGCGTGACCGCGTGATCCTGGCCAGCGACGGGTTATTCGACAACATGCAGTTGTCCGAAGTCGTTGCCACCATGAAAAGTGGCAAACCGATGGGCTGTATGCAGCAGTTGGTTCAAATCGCTAGCCAACGGATGAGCGGCAGTGATGAACAGCTGCCCGGAAAACCCGATGATCTGACCATGTTGTTGTACGCCCGCTAAGCTCAACAACGCTGTACCGCTGCCCAAGCTAGATCGCATGGACCGCGAGTCGCCAGGTGATTACACATGCGAAACCCGGCCGCTCACGAGTGAGCGGCTCAGAGCATCAATACGCGGTTGTCGATTTGGGCTACGACACCTTGATCTGAAGTCCTGACAAAGGATCAATAGACGTCGCGGACGTAACGTTTGGCTTTCGACAACCCAGCCACATACTGATCGGCCTCTTCCTGGCTCATGTTGCCATGCTCGGCAACGATCTGCTTCAGCGTTCGATCAACATCAGCAGCCATTCGCGAGGCGTCGCCGCATACGTAAAAGTGAGCTCCGTCACAGAGCCACTGGAACAACTCGGCACCGTTTTCTCGCATCCGATCTTGGACGTAAACTTTCTTGTCCCCGTCGCGACTAAACGCGGTGTCCAGCCGTTGCAGCCGTCCCGATTGAACGTAGTCTTGCAACTGTTCTTCGTATAGAAAATCATACGCTTGGTGTTGGTCACCAAATAGCAACCAATTCTTGCCACTTGCATCGGTGGCGACGCGTTCTTGCAAGAACGCTACAAAGGGCGCGATACCGGTTCCAGGGCCGACCATGATGATGGGAATATTCGGGTCGCTCGGGACGGTAAAGCCTGTGTGGTTTGCATGGGTAAAGATCCGCAGTGACGAACCCGATTCCAAGCGATCGGTTAACATCGTGCTGGCGACTCCTTTGCGAACACGTCCTTCACGTTCGTAGGTGACCTTGCCGACCGTCAAGTGAACTTGTTCGCCAACCGCCTTCATGCTGCTGGCGATCGAATAGAGGCGAGGATTCAGTGGTTCGAGGTTTTCCATCAACTCGAGTCCCGTCAATTGGACGTCGCTGGCCAAGCCCAGGGTATCCAGAACGTCAAAGCCATCAGGCACGCCGTCTTCGAGCATGTTGGTGAGCGTTTGTTTGCCGGTTTCGTCGGCCGTTCGGCTGATCAGCGTTTCGAGCAGCTCGTCGCTGGGGTCTTTCAAGCAGCAATCTTCTTGCAATCCCAACGCGATTGGTTTGGCGTTCCCAAGTGGCGTCGTGACTTCCTCGTTCGGGGCCGCTTGGATCCGCATTAGTATCTCGTTTACCAAGTCGCTGCAATTCGTTGGGCAGACGCCGAGTGCATCGCCGACTTCGTACTTGATCCCCGATCCTGACAAATCGATTTCGACGTGGTGAACCGCTTTGGCCGATCCCTCTTTGTTTAAACAACGTGAATCGAGCAGTTTGGCGGTGTAGGGAGCATTACGCGAGGACCCGGGGGCTTCCTTTGCAACCGGTGCGGTCGCGGCGCCGTTGGCTTCTGCACCGCCCGATTCCTTCAGCAGTTTTTTGATCATCTGCTTCGTTTCTTTGCCACCGGGGCTGCACAACGATAGGTTCGTTTCCTCACCCGAAGCAATGGCTTCACTGTAGGTTTGGCAGACGTAGCCGCACGACCCACAGTCCAGCTGAGCCATCGCGGCCATCAATTTTCGGTCCAGCGGTTTGCCTTCGGCCAGACTCATGCGATCCACGATCGGCAGTGAATCGTCGTGCCAAGGGAAATCCTCTTCCTCTTCGGCGGGGGCGTCGGGTGTCGCGATGGTTTCGCTGGAAAAACCCATCGCGGCGAGCGCTTCGCTCTGCTGAGTATTGGACTGAATGCCCATCATGCCGGCGAAAAAACCGTTCAACCAAGCACGCTGCTCTTGAGAAAATGGCGCGCTATCAGGAATCAAGCTACTCATGGTTCGGTTCTGGAAGGAGTGGGAGTTTTCTTATTCTGTAATGACCGCGGTCACGTCCACTTAAACGCAACTAACGGCAAACGCTTTCAGATCATCGTCACTGGTTCGTCGAGCAAAATCGACGAACGATTCGTTGTCTTTGCGTCCCTGCAGATAGCCACCGACAATCGCCGTGATCAATGCTGGGACGTCCGTGAAGGCCACCGATTCAAACAGCAGCCGGGCGATCCCTTTGCGGGATCCCCATCCGCCACCCACATTGACGTGATACCCGTCGACCATGTCATCGCCTTGTTCGACTTTGCACGCCTGCAATCCGATGTCACCGATGTAATGTTGAGCACAACTGTGGTGGCATCCGGTCACGTGAATATTGATGGGTTGGTCGAGTTCGAATTGCGATTCAAGAGTGCTAGCGATGATCATCGCGTGCTTTTTGGTATCAGCGCCTGCGTACTTACAACCCGCACTTCCGGTGCAAGCGACCAATCCAGCACGAAACGAACTGGCATCGCAGCTGAGCCCGATTAAATCTAGCTTCGCTTTTACTGCCTCGACGTCTTCGTCGCGGATATGAGGGATCAAGACGTTTTGCCAAACGGTACAACGGATTTCACCGTTACCGTAGGTGTCGGCGATCTCGCTAAGACCGCGTGCTTGATCGCTGCTGATGCGGCCCACCGGCAACACCACGCCGATGTATTGGCGGCCGCTTTGCTTCTGCGGGTGGACGCCCACATGGGCTTGGCGGTTTTCATTGTCGGGGATCGAAACGAGACTGGCGTCGACTTTTCGCAGTTCATGCCCCATCTCGGTTTCGACCGCCTGGATGAACTTTTCAAAACCCCAATCGTCTAGCACGTATTTCAGCCGGGCTTTCTTGCGGTCGGTGCGATCACCGCTGCTCACGAACACGCGAACGATCGCTCCGGCGACTTCGACACATTCTTCTGGTCGCAGCAACACACCGGTGTCACGCGCGAAATCTTTGTGCCCGGTGATACCGCCGAGTGTCAATTGGAAATAGACCCCCGCGGGCAGCGATTCGCTGGCGTTTTCCTCACGGACTTGGACCGCGTGGAACCCGATGTCGTTGGTGTCGTCCAGCGCGCTGATGCTGCCGCCCCCGTCGAAGGCGATGTTGAATTTACGCGGTAATCCATACATTTCGCGATGGTTTAGAATGTAATGGTGCATCCGTTTCGCAAAGGGAATCGTTTCGATCAATTCACTCGGATCGATTCCCGACAAAGCGCTGGCGGTGCAGTTACGAATGTTGTCACCGCCCGAACCAAGGCTGATGATGTCGAGTTCGCGAAGTCCGTACAGGATGTTCATCGCATGATCGGCCGGGATTTCGCGAAGTTGCAGATTCGCACGAGTGGTCACGTCGACAAAACCGCCGGCGGATTTTTCCGATAGATCGGCCAATCCTCGCAGTTGCCACGAATGCAACACGCCACCGGGCAATCGCATTCGACACATAAAACTGTTCTGGGCCGGAGCGACATAAAACAGGCCATGAAATTTGGTCAGGAAGACGTCGTCGCCTTTGGGGAATTCGTTGGCATCAGATCGAGCTTGAATTTCGTCCCACATATCCAGCGGGTTTTTCGCCTGTTTGGCCTTCTCTTCCTTGCTCAGTTTCTTGCCTGCAGCAATGCAGTCCGCTTGGGCTTGCAAGGCGATCCGTTCGGGACCCACCGGCAGCGCTTTACCGTTGACTGTGGCAACGCCTCCGCCGACGGTGATCGAGTTCTCAGAGGGGCCGGAGATGCAATTGCTGACCAGCGGCAATCGGTTCACCGCGCGTGCCACGTCGGCACCGAAAGCAAATCCGGCGATGTATTGTTGTTGCGCTTCGCTAAAGGGTTTTTCACTCATGCTCGTTCGATCCTTACGGCACAGTCTTTGTAACTGGGTTGCCGACTGTGGGGGTCAAAATGTCCCAGCGTTAATTGGTTGGTGGCTTCATAATGCATTGGCATAAAGGCGTGCCCCGGTTTCACCGTCGGTGTCACCATGGCCGTGGCGAGCAAGCTGCCGCGGCGAGATTGGGCGCGGATTTGGTCGCCGTTGACGATGTCCATCGCGGCCGCGTCTTGGGGATTGATCTCGATGTACGCTTCGTTGGGATAGAGCTTGCGAAGCACGGGACTTTTGCTTGTGCGAGTTTGCGTATGCCACTGGCTGACCGTGCCACGACCGGTCATCAACAACGTCGGGTATTCCTCGTCGGGGGCTTCGGGCATCGGAGTCACGTTGTCGACCACCAAACGGGCTCGACCATCGTGGTGATAAAACCGGCCATCGGCGAACAGCCGACGTTGTTGTTCGGGTTGGAAATCGCCTTCCGCATCGGCTTCGGTCCACGGCCACTGGATGCCACCGCAGCGATCGATTTGTTCGTAGCCTTCGATGCCGGTGATGTCACAGGGTTGGTCTTCGCTAGCTCGCTGCATGATGCGAAACACGGCTTCAGGGTCGGTCCACTCGGAAAACATCTCCTCGACACCCCAGTACGATGCGAGTGCACGAAAGATGTGGAAATCCGCCAATGCTTTGCCCGGCGCTCGGCGTACCTTTTTCAGCACACCGTAGCGACGTTCGCTATTGATGAACGTCCCCGCTTTTTCACCCCAACCGGCCGCAGGCAGAATCAAATCCGCATGTCGAGCCGTCTCGGTGGTGTGATACATGTCTTGCACGACAAGGAAATCGAGCCGATCGAGTAGATTGCGAGCTTCGCTCTGGTGAATCCAGCTGTAGGCGGGATTGGTGGCGATCACCCACAATCCACGGATGTCACCACGACGAATCCCGTCCATGATCCCGTCGTAGCTCCAGCTGGGTTCTGTTGGAATTCGTTCCGGATCGATCCCCAAACTGCTGGCGACTTTCTCGCGATCGGCCGAGTCTTTGAAGTCGTGATGTCCGAATAGGTTGGTGGTGTTGCTCCACAATCGTGAACCCATCGCGTTGCATTGGCCGGTGATGCTATTGGCCCCGGTTCCGGGGCGGCCGATATTGCCAGTGATCAAGGCGATATTGATGATCGCTTGTGCTGTTCGCGTCCCTTCGTAACTTTGATTGACGCCCATCGTCCACCACAGCGACACCGCTTTTCGTCGCCCGATCGTTTCCGCGGTTTGGCGAATGACATCTGCTGAAATTCCCGTCGTCGATGCGACCGCATCGGGCGAAAATCGGCTGACATGCTCGCACAGCTTTTCAAACCCTTCGGTATGTTGGTCGATAAAATTTCGATCAACACATTCGCACGCGATCAAGTGATGGGTGATCGCATACAGCAGCGCGAGGTCGGATTTAGGACGGATTTGCAAGTGCTGTGTCGCCGCCATCGCACTTTCCGTACGACGAGGATCGATCACGATGATTTCGGGATTGTTCTGGTTTCGCAGCACGCGTTCCCACATGATCGGATGACCAATGCAAGGATTTGCACCGATGAACACCATGCAATCGCTTTGCTCGAAATCGTCATAGGTAAATGGCGGCGAGTCGAATCCGAACGATTCCTTGTAGGCCGTTGCGGCGGTTGCCATGCATTGACGCGTGTTTCCGTCGCCATGTTTGATCCCCATCCCGAACTTGGCCAATGCACCGAGAAACGCCATCTCTTCGCATGCGATTTGTCCGGTGCTCAAAAATGCAACCGAATCGGGGCCGTGTTGATGTTGGATCCCTTTCATCCGAGTCGTGAAAAGACGCAGTGCGTGGTCCCACGAAACCGGTGCGAATTTGCCGTCCGAGGTGCGGATCAACGGTTCGGTCGCACGGTCCTCGGAATCCAGCACTCGCAGCGCTTCCCAGCCCTTGGGGCAGGCCATGCCAAGATTAACAGGGTACGTCGTTTCCGGAGTCAGTCCGACGGCCTCGTCATCACGCAAATGCAGTCGCAATCCACAGCCGGTTGAACAGTAACCGCATACCGCCGTCGTTGTGGCGTCGGCTTGTAACGACTCGTGAGTCATTCCCAACCCATGGTCGCCCGGATGCAGCAGCAATTCACGCGTCATTTTGCCATCGTGCTTACGCAGCAGCTTTGGCAATAGCGATCGCGGTGACATTCCGCCCGTGTTTGGCGTTGGCTGAATCATCGGAAAGTTCCTGGCATCCGGTCGTAAACAACACTCATGAAATAAAGCAGTCGTTCGGCAATCTCGCCGCCGATCACAATCAATCCGGCCGCAATGGCAAGCGTGGCCGCAGTCCATGGAGAAACGAAAGTGGCCGCAGCGACCACGCACAACAATCCCAAACCCGCATTGGCCGCCAGCATCCGAGAACGGGCAAGCCGCGATAGTGATCGATGCACCAAGCGACGCGAGCGACGATCGTAGGCATCCCCACGTCCGTTGGGATTTAGATGCACGCTCCATTCCCAAGCTGCTTTGCTGGCTAATGTGATCAAGCCAAGCATCGTGATTGCCACGGAAATGAAACGGCTTTCACCCTGCAGGATCAACATGGGCAGTACCCCAATGGCTCCGGCAACCACCGCGGTTCCCATAAAGCGAATCAAGGTTCGCGAGCTTCGCCAAATCTGGCGACGCGTTGCGATGTAGATCATGGCGCTACTGAACAGCCCCGCGACGCCGACGATGATCGCCATCACAAGGGTCAAGCTTGCAGCCCAAGCAGGAATTGCGGGGATCCACGCTTGGATCGATTGCGGCAGGTAGTTGCTAACGACCGGTAACCAATACAGTGCGGTGGCAGCGGTTAGCAGTCCCACGTATTTGCCCAGCACAACGGCTTCGCGGCTGAGCCAGCTCGTTTTCAAACCTAAAAAGACTCGCCAAGCTCGCAGAGGTTGACCGAGGTGTAGCGATGCGATGTTCAATCCGATGCCACCAATCAGCAACGCGACTAGCAAAATGGATCGTGTTGCCATGATCGAGTGATCGTGCCCGGAAATCCAAGCCAATGTCGCGGCAAATCGCTCGACGAAGATCATTCCCACCGAGACTTGCGTGGCCACCAACATCACGGCCAATGGCCAATGGCTCTCGGCCACATGATCCACCCCGATGTCTTGAGGCGTTGCATTCTTGGCCGCATCACCGAAATCGCTGCGATAGTTCGTTGTGGGTTTCGTGATCGTCGATACCGGGGCACCGGCCGCGATCCGGTCGTCCGAAGTGAATTCGGTCTCAGCAATGTTGACCACCGCGATCGAGATGGCTTCGTTTGGACACGCCTGCACACACGCGGGAGCTTCGCCGGCGGACAAACGTTGGTGGCACATGTCGCATTTACGGACAATCCCCAATCGTTCGCTGTATTGCGGAACCTCGTACGGGCACATCATCGTGCAGTATTTACAGCCGATACATTGGTCATCGAGGTGACGGACAATTCCCGTCTGAGGATCCTTTTCGTAGGCTTTGACAGGGCATCCGTTTAAACACCCGGGGTCTTCGCAGTGGTGGCAAGCGGTCGTGACGTGTTGAATTCGCGGTGCCTCGGGTTCACCGATCGTCAACGTCCCAACACGTCGCCAACTTTCGTCTTCGTCCAATCCGTTCATGGTGTGACACGCGACCACGCACGCTTTGCAGCCACTGCATTGATCGAGATCAACGTCGAACGAGTATTGTTGTCCCGGCCCCGGAGGTGACGCGGGCATCAGGCTGCGGTAATAACGTGCCTGTGCCGGCGCTGCACTCGCTTCGCTGTCATGCGTGGAACTGAATTGTTCCACAGCCGAAAGCGACTGCTGCTCGGTCAGCAATTGCTCGACCAAGTCAGGTGACGACTGAACGATAGGGAGTGCGATGGCCATGATTAAAACAACAACACAGTAACGCTGGTGATGGCGTCGGATTCATAAAATGGGATCGCAAGACAACCTTGGATCGGAGTGACGTCTTCGCCGAATGATCGACCCGAACGCAAAATCGCCGGGTTTTCTGATACGGTGGCTCCGCCGTGCTCGGACGCTAGCGCTGGAATGCCCGAATTCGCGGGCATGGACGTACCGATCGAAAGTTCGATTCCAGGGTCGGGGTAGCTGGCGGATTCGAGCGTGTAGCCACCATCGGCATCCGCTCGCCAAACCTCAAAACCACGCGCCATCGGCGTGGCTTTGCTGCTAAGCAACATCACCGATGCGACGTAGTTTTCACCGGCAACCGGAATCCCAATCGCGGTTTCCAGCGTTCCGGCGCTTGCGCCAGCAGCACGTAGAAAACCGGGGTGGTTGGCTAGGTCGTTATGGATGATCGATCGCAGTGAGTTCCAGACCTGTCCGGGAAGTCCCGAGCCCTTTTCAAAGCGAATGAAGGACGAAACGTTCTGGAAACGTGCTAGATTGCCGTAATAGCCCGAGCTCAGTGCGACTTCTTCGTAGACGCCCACCGGCGACCATACTTCGAATACGCCTGGCGTCTGGTCGTTTGCCGCGGTAGCCAAGACGACGATCGAAACGATCGCGTCGGCGCGAAAGACGGGAAACGCTAGCGCCGCGCCGCAGGGATCTTGCTGTAACGTCACCACTTGAGCGGTTCCGGTTTGCAGACACTCGATGGCCAATCGATCGAGTTCCGATTCGCCTGAGTTGTCAACACATCGGTTGTCATGGACATCGTAAGCGCGGACGTCACACAAAAAAGCATTGGAGAGTTGGCTCGGTAATGCTAGGCACATACAGAGTCCTCCTCGTTGACGCTTTCCGCCTTCTTGGCTTCAAGCTTCACGACGTCTTGTTTCAACTTCTTGTGGTCTTGTTCCTCTAAGAAACAGAGTAGTTTTTCGCGGTAATCATAATACTCGGGGTGCTCGAGCACCTCGGTACGAACACGGGGGCGATCAAACGGAATGTCAAAAATGGCACCGACCGTCGCACGCGGGCCATTGGTCATCATCACGACGCGGTCGCTCATGAACAGAGCCTCGTCGACATCGTGGGTGATCATCATCGTGGTGACTTTGTCTCGCATCAGAATCTCGAGCAGGATCTCTTGCAGTTCCATACGAGTCAGCGAGTCGAGCATTCCGAACGGTTCGTCCAGCAACAGCATTTTGGGTTTCAGGGCAAACGCACGAGCAATGCCCACGCGTTGTTGCATGCCTTGGCTTAGATCCGACGCACGTGTGCGTAGGTTGTTGCCCAACCCAACGAGCGACAAGTAATACGCCGACAAATCGTGACGCTGTTTCTTGGTCGCGTGCGGGTAGACTTGATCGACGCCCAACAGCACGTTTTCGATCGCCGTCATCCACGGCATCAAACAGGGCGATTGGAATACGATCCCGCGATCGGGACCGGGGCCATCGATTTCGTGATTGGCAACCACCACGCCGCCGTCGGTGATATCACAGAGCCCCGCGACCATCATCAACACGGTGCTTTTACCACACCCCGAGTGTCCCAACAGACTCGCGTATTCGCCCTGCTTCATGTTCAAATTAAAGTCTTCGACAATGACCGCCGGACCTTTCAGCGTGTCGTACGTCTTGCCGAGACGAAACATTTCTACGTAGCCAGCCATTTTTTTTCCGTTTTGTAATTACTGAGCTGGTGAATTGACGATCAAGCGATGCGGCTTCGTCAAACTGATGGGATCGATGTCGGGTAGTTCAAACTTCGGTGCGGTCGAACCGGCTGCTTCGTCGCTACGTGATTTTTGGCGGACGGCCACCAAGTAATTGGTCACGGCGTTTCGCAGTCCTTTAAAACGTTCGTTGTGATTCAGCGCCGATTTGTCACGCGGGCGGTCAAGCTCGACCGTGAAGATCGGCCCCAGCGACGCCCGCGGGCCTGGGTTGAGCGCGACGATGCGATCGGCAACCAAGATCGCTTCGTCAACATCGTTGGTGATCATCAAACACGTTTGACGTTCCTCTTCCCAAATCTTCAAAATCTCTTCTTGCAACACGCTACGCGTCAATGCATCGAGAGCGGAAAGAGGCTCGTCCAACAACAGCACTTTGGGTTTCATCGCCAATGTGCGTGCCAACGAAGTGCGTTGCCGCATGCCGCCCGACAATTCATGCGGGTGACGATGGGCCGCGTGGCTGAGGCCGACCATCTCGATGAATTTTTCGACATGATCGCGGCGTTCGCCTTTGCCCCAGTGGCGAAACACGCTGTCGACTGACAATGCGATGTTGCCGCGTACGGTTAACCACGGCAGCAGCGAATAGTTTTGGAACACCAATCCGCGATCCGGCCCCGGCCCCGTGACCGGTTCGCCTTCCATCAAAATCTCTCCACTGTCGGGCTGGATCAAACCGGCCAACAACTGTGTGAAGGTGGTCTTGCCGCTTCCGGAAAAACCAACCACCGCTAGAAATTCGCCTTCGCGGATATTCAGGTTGATGTTCTGCAATACTTCATTGCGAGTCACCCCACTGCCATACCCCTTCGATACGTTACGCATCGTCAGAATCGGATTCGGTGGCGAGTTGTCGAGTCGTGTCTCGATTGCTGGATCAGCAAGGATGGCGACGCTCATTGTTGCTCTCGTTGGTGGTGAGTAAGGTTTGTGGACAAGGAACGCCTAGGTTCTAGCCCGCGACCGGGTTTCCGAAACTAACCATGTTGCGTAGACAAATCATGATCCGGTCCAAGACCAAGCCGATCAGACCAATGATCAAGACACTGAATGCAATTCGTGCATAGGTCGTGCTGCTGCCGTTCTGGAATTCGTCCCAAACAAACTTGCCCAGCCCCGGGTTTTGGGCCAACATGTCCGCAGCAATCAGCACCATCCATCCGACACCCAGACTGATTCGCAGGCCCGCAAACATCAGCGGCAGACTGGCGGGCAAAATGATCTTGAACAGCTTTTGAGACCACGTCAGCTTCAGCACACGAGCGACATTCAAGTAATCCTTGTCGACGCTGGCAACGCCAAGGGTGGTGTTGACCAGCGTCGGCCACAGCGAGCAGAGCGAGACCGTGACCGCCGAGATCAAGAATGCTTTTTCAAACAGCGTTTCGCCTGGTTGTGAATTGCTATAAGCCCAAATGATGACGAGGCTGGCCAACGGCAACCAAGCCAGCGGGCTGACCGGTTTGAACATCTGAATCGCCGGCGTCAACGCAGCGTTGAACCACGGGCTCATGCCACACAGCACTCCCAACGGGACCGCGATCAAGGTGGCGATGGCGAAACCAAAAAAGACAGTTTTCAAACTGGTGACGATTTGGTCGATAAAGGTCGGAGCACTCGATGGCACATAGTTCGCCGCTTGCAGTGCCTTCTTTTTGTAGATCATTGCGTTGGCGAGCAAGGCTTCTTGTTCAGTCGCGGGTACCGCGGCAGCTTGCTTCTCGAGCGTTTTAGCTTGCACCATGAAATGGATCGCATCGGCAAGCATCTCGCGTTTTTTCAGCTGATCTTCGGAGCGTTGGGCAAAGTGCATCGAGAACAAATCCGCACCGGCTTGCCAGGTCGCCGAAGGACTTGGCAGTTGCATGCTTTCGGTGACAACCGTCTTGGCGGCCAACGACCATGCACCGATGAACAAGGCGATTGCGACAATCGGCAGCAAAACAAATTTTGCGATCCCCTTGAATTGTTCACGTGGATCTTCGCCAGCGGCGAGTCGCACGAACGGCTCGAAAATCGGCATCCCGGTGACGTTGCAAAATTTTAAAGCGGTTCCACGCCAATTCATCTTTTTCTCTCGGTTACGGTTGTTGTGTTTTTGCGACGCGATGGTCGATGGAGGTGTTTGGTTTCGGGGGCTTCGTTTCGGTGGCGGCAGACCCAGAGCCTGCTTACGCAATTGGTCTGGGGTTGCTTCGCCCAGTCGTTTCCCGTTGACCGGTGCCGGCCCGCAGGCCAGGCACCATGACGACCCAGGAAAGACGTCGCTATAAAAATGACAACTGACTTTCTTCCGAACCCCGCTCTCCCCCGCGACAGGCTACGACGCGGGGGAGAGGAGACAGAAATGTCAAACTGATTTGTCAACCGGTTCGCGACGTCGATGCCTTATTGCTCAGTGGGCTTGGCGTCGGCAGCGTCGCCATCTTTGTTGCCAATCACAAAGCTGTTGATGTAGCCAATCGGGTCCCGAGCATCGTAGGTGTTGCCGTCGATAAACTCGTTGGTAGGCGGCCGATAGCCGTCGTAGTCGTCTTCAGGAATTTCGGTTTTCGCGATCTTGCCTTCGGCCACCAACATTGCGGCGGCCTTGCGGTAGATCTCAGGTTTGTAGACTTCTTTGGCCGTTTCTTCGTACCACTTGGCCGGCTTGCTTTCGGTGATCTGCCCCCAACGACGCATTTGGGTCAGGAACCAAATGCAATCGCTGTAGTGCGGATAGCTGGCGTAGTGTTTGAAGAACACGTTGAAATCGGGCATCGGACGAACATCAGTCTTCTGAAAGACAAAGGTCCCGGTCATGCTCTTTTTGATAAGCTCCTCGTCGGCACCGACATAGTCCTTGCCACTGAGGATCGTAGCGGCTTCTTCACGGTTGGTCAGATTGCCATCGGCATCGGTTTCGTCGAGCCACTTGCCTGCTCGAATCAGTGCTTTGACAATCGCAACATGCGTGTTCGGATACTTCTCGTTCCACTCGGCCGAAACCCCGAACACCTTTTCAGGGTTGTTCTTCCAAATGTCGTAGTTGGTCGTGATCGGGACGCCGATGCCCTTGGCAACCGCTTGCTGGTTCCAAGGTTCGCCGACACAGTAACCTAGAATCGTGCCGGCTTCGAGCGTCGACGGCATTTGCGGCGGCGGAGTGACCGAAAGCAAGACGTCGGCGTCCACCATTCCGGTGATGTTGTCTTTGTTATAGAAACCAGGGTGGATGCCGGCGGCTGCCAGCCAGTAACGAATTTCGTAGTTATGTGTGCTGACGGGGAACACCATCCCCATGTTGAATTCTTTGCCGTCCTGCTTGTAGCGATCCACAATCGGCTTGAGCGGCTTTGCCGAGATCGGATGCGGCGGCGTTGGCGACTTCAAACTTTCGTCGTTCTCTTGCATCTGGCTCCAGATCTCGTTGCTGACCGTGATGCCGTTTCCGTTGTAATCCAAGCTGTAAGCGGTGATGATGTGTGCTTTGGTGCCAAATCCGATGGTGGCTCCGATCGGTTGTCCGGCCAACATATGAGCACCATCAAGCTGCCCGTCGATGACGCGGTCCAGCAACACTTTCCAATTCGATTGGGCTTCGATTTCGACGTTCAGCCCTTCGTCCTGGAAGTACCCCTTCTCTTTCGCAATCACCAGCGGTGCACAGTCGGTTAGCTTGATGAAGCCAAACTTCAGCGATGGCTTTTCGATGTCCAGCATCTCGGCGATGACCGCGGGTTCCGCGCCCGTCGCTTCCTCGGATGCAGTTTCTTGCATTACCTTCTCGGCGGCGGCCTCCAAGTCCTCCAGTGTGATCTTGGATCCTCCGCAGCCGGCCGTCATCATCAACAAGCATGCAGCCAAGGAAAAAACGGAGCCGCATCGAGCGAAGGTCGAGAAAGATCGATAGAGGGTTACGGAGGGCATAGAAACAGACCTTGGCATCACGCCGTCGGAAAAAGTGGAATAGCGATAAGTAGGAGGGAAACACACACAACGCAGCCATCTGATGCACGCGATCGAGCACCGTCGGGGGCTGCGTTGCCGTCTGCAGTGTTAGGCAACAAATGGGCCAACCGCCTGTCTAGATAGGGGGACGCCGGAGCTAAGGTGGGATAAGTCGCGATAAGGCTGTCGTTGCGGGAATCAGAAGCTCGGTAACGCCGTTGGTTTTCTAAGAAATATCAGTTTTTGTATTTTGAGTATCGGTTTTGGATCCGCTTAGAATGTCAGCAGTTGCCTATTTGTTAAGCATGGCCAACCCCTTCCAGGCGTATGAGGGCGCAATCGAGGCCCACTAGCCATGATCGTCCCGTTTAATGGTCGATAGAGATGCGGGTTGAGTGCCCCCTGTATTGACGGTTCCGTTTAGGGGCGCTCGTTCGGATTGGTGCGATCGATCGCATTTTAAGTGCCAGCCACGAATTGCAGGTCCCACCCCTTTGGGATGTCGATGGCAACCGTAGTCTCGATTCTGCTTGAGACGGTAAGGGGTTGGCGGGAATGAGGAATTCTCACCATGAATGATGTTCTTGTTAATGCGGTCAACGCATCGACGAAGCGCGGGAACGCATGCTGCAAATCCGTGGCTCCTTACTTTGGTTTTGCAAAAATCATTCATCGAGGAAGGAACCTCACCATGTTGGCGACCCCAAAACGACGCCGTTCGCGTGCCGCATTGCTGGCCGCTCTCTCGACCTTGTTCACGCTCAATGCGGCAGTGGCGGATAACTATAGTGATGTCCGTGTATCGGACTCCGCGACGGAAACCGTTTTCGTCGAGCCGGCCGTCCGCGTCGTCAACGATACGTACTACACCGCAGCCGAAGCGATCGCCGAAGACGAGGCTGCACCGTTGTCGGACACGGCAATCTATCCCGAGGCATTACCTGCACCGGTGGAACATGCGTCGACGTCCTGTGGTTGCTGCAACAGCACCTGTTGCACCAAAAAGCAGCAAGATGCAGCGACAGAAAAGATGAAGAACGCCTATGGCGGCGTGTTCTATGCCAACGATTTCAGCTATTTGAATGATCCGTGCTACAACGGGCCTTCGTTTTTCGGTGATTCACTCAAGGGGCTTGCCGGTGGTAAGCTTGATCTCGGCGGCGAAGTTCGTGTTCGCTACCACGACGAAGATGGCATGCGTGGACTTGGGTTGACCGGACGTGACGACGAATTTTGGTTGACCCGTTTGCGATTGTTCTCGGACTATCGCATGAACGAATACATTCGTCTGTATGGTGAATACCTTTACGCGGATTCCGGAGGCGAGTTTTTCAACAACCGCCCGATCGAAGAGAATCGTGGTGAGATTCAGAACTTGTTCGCAGACGTGAATTTGTTCTCTGACGGATGCAGCAAGCTGACCGCACGCGTCGGACGCCAAGAATTGCTATACGGCAACCAACGATTGATCTCGCCCTTGGATTGGGCCAACACCCGTCGTACGTTCGAAGGTGGACGTTTGATGTATTCCAATCAAGATTGGAATGTGGATGGGTTCTTCGTTCATCCAGTCAATCGCAACGCTGCCACCGAGAGCAAGATTGATGACGCGGACGAGAGCGTTGACTTTTTCGGCACGTACCTAACCCGTAAAGGGTTGGACATCGGTACCTTGGATCTGTACTACCTAGGGCTGGATGATAGTACCGATGATTTTGACTACCACACGTTGGGGTCACGCGTCGCAGGCAGCAACGGCGATTTGCTTTACGAAGTCGAAGGTGGAGTTCAATTCGGTACTAACAGCAACGCCAGCAGTCACGATGCCGCCTTCTTTACCGGTGGTTTGGGACGCAAACTGAAGGTCGCCAATTGGAAACCTACGGTGTGGTTCTGGTATGACTATGCCTCCGGCGGCGATTCGGACTTTGTTGCTCGCGGGGATGACGCGTTTGATCACTTGTTCCCATTGGCCCACAAATACAATGGTTTCATGGACTTGTTTGGTCGTCGTAACCTTCACGACATCAACATGCAGTTCATCACTCCGGTGCTTGGGCCCAAAGTCAATCTGTTGGTGTGGTACCACTACTTCCTGCTCGATACATCGACCACGCCTTACGGCGTAACGATGCAGCCGTACAACACGACGGCGTTGGCCGAAGACAAGGAATTAGGACACGAGATCGACGTCGCGATCAACGTCAACTTGAACCCACGCAGCAGCATGTTGATTGGCTACTCGCGATTCTTTGCCGGCGATTACTACGACGAAACGCCCGGCGTGTTGTCCAACGACGATGCCCAATTTGTCTACACTCAGTTTCAAACTCGCTTCTAAACCAAACGACGAAGCATCGAAAACGAAAAACGCCGCCTGAGGACTCAGGCGGCGTTTTTTTTATGAGCTGCGGGACCGTAAAGGCAGCGGGAAGTGCGGCGTCGGTAACAGTGACACCTGCACTGCGAAATAACGCGTTTTAGCGAACGGCGATCGTCAGCCATCCATCACGCGAATCGATGTGATGGACGCGGTATCGCTGGCCCCGAATCGCGTCGATTTCAACCGTCTGCGGGACTTCGATCTCGCGTTGCAAAAGCGATTCCGGAAAGACTTCGTCAAAGCGATTTTGAATTGTTCGCTTAAGCCCTGCCTGGGAAACACTTAGCCGTTTTCGGCCGGGGAAGTCGACATTCACATCGGCATCCCGAATCAGAATCGCGTGCCCTTCGGGCGTCATCGCGGGCCGATAGGTAGCGGTGATTTCCATCGGGACCTTTAGCTCGCGTTCGCCTTGGGCAAAGCGAGTTCCGCGTATGCCAAAGCGAATCGCGCCGTCGCGAGCTTCGAACACGATCGGTTGTAAACGAGCAAAGTCGATCTCGAACGGCGGTTCCGTATTCTCGCCTTCCTGCTTTTCGACCGGGCGGCCTGCTTCGGCAAGCAATTCATTGATCGTCGCTTCGTTGACCGTGCGGCCTGCTAGGAATGGCCCCAGTGCGTTGTCGACCACCGATTCTTGGATTTGAATCGCGGCATCGTACGAGACCGTTATCGGCGGCCGCGATACGGTCGTCGAAATTTGGTCGTTGCGGCGAAGCGTGGCATCGACGAACAGCGAATCATCGGTCGAGCCCCATAGCCGAGCGGGATCGACAAGCGACAATCGGCTTAACGTCGGGCCGATCCTTTCCGAAATGTTTGGCGTTTGCATGCCGCCCGCTTCGCTGGTTTGTTGCACAAACTCTTCGCCTACCTGTTGCCGTAACCGCTCGACCGCAATCCGGTCGGCCTTGGGTTTCTGTTCGGCAGCTTTCTTGCGAGCGATGCGGCGGACGATTTTTAGTTTGTGTTCAATCGAAGTGATGTCGGTGTTCAATGACGCCGTCGCATAGGCGGCATCCATCGTGACACCCGATTCGTTGATGTTCAACGTGCGAGTTGCGGTCACATGCGCGTTACCCAATGTGCGAAGTTTCACCGGGCCGTTGTATCCCGTGCTGCGAGTCGAAACGTCTGCGTTGAGCGAGACTTGGATTCTGGCGGCGCCGATCGAGGGCAATAGGTTCGCGGTGACAAAGCCGGTTGTGTACGCTTCGCCAACAATCCGTGTCCCGAGAATACAATCGCGGATGGGACGTGATCGATTGACGTCGCGATTGACGGCTTGTTGGATTGCCGATTCGCCGACAAAGATCGCGACGTTGGCACGTCCAAAGACCTCGCGGATCGATGCCACCACGCCACGGGCTTGCTGCGATTCTTCGAGCAGTGATACCAATGCGGATAGCGCCGCTGCGTCTTCGGCCGACGGGACTTTGTCCATCGCCTCGATTCGCTCTGCCAATGAATCGAGCTGTTTGCTGAGTTGTTCGGCCGCTTTCTCGCCGTCGCGGAAACGGATCGCCGCGAGCAGTTGCTCGATCGAGCTGCGAAGCCGGGTAAGCGAACTCATTTCGAGCCCTTCGATGTTTCCAATCAAGCGGAAACGCGTATCGATCGCCGTTCGTGCCAGCTCCGAAAGCGAATCGGATTGCAAGGCGTCCGCGAGCGGATCGAGGTCCAAGTAATCGAGCCACGCTTGCCCATTGCTCTGCGAGCGTTGTGCCAACATGAACTGCCGAACCGATTCAATCTTTTCAGCGACGTCCTGTTTCGCCTTTTGTAGGTCAGGAAATCGGTCTTCGGTGATCTGGCTGGCGTCATAGCGAATCTGGGACACCAATCGTGCCCGATCGCTATCTGACAATTGGGCCGCCGATTCACTCGAAAAATAAGTCTGAGTCCCGAGCAAAGCGGTGAAGCAGAGCGTGCGAAGGAGTAAAGACGGTTGTGTGCTAAGCTGTTGCAGTCCCATTGCGTACCACGGTTAGTCTGGGGGTTTTGGGGCGGATTTGAGCCCTATTGTAAGTCGCTGGCAACGTTAGGGAGAGAGGGTGCCCCCGACAAAACCTAGCTCTTTTCCAGATCCAGCACTCCTAACCATCCCGCAGGGGGCGATTGTCCTTGCCGGGCCATTTGAGCCAGGATTCGCTGGCTCGGCCGATCTCGATCGGCAATGCAAGCAAAGGCCTCGCGTGCCACCGTCCAATCGCCCTCGATAAACGCCTCGAGTCCGCGTTGATAGGTCACCATGTCAGCGGCGGTGAGCGATTCGCTCGCTAGGCTGAGTTCGTAGATATTGACCGGATGGATCAAACCGGCGGGCCGCACCAATGCCAACCGCCGGGTCACCATCGTCGTGTCGCCGTCGCCAATCGTCCCTGAACTTGTCTGTTCGTCGCTGATCGCTTCCGTCTTTGTCCATTTGTCGTTGATCGCTCCGCGATCGTCGCGCCGATTCAACGCCATCGCGGTGGGTTCATCAATGATCGTTTGCACCCCAAATTGCTTGGTCAGTCCCTCTAACCGGCTGGCGAGATTCACCACCGGTCCAAACGCGGTGACTTTGACCTGATCGACAGTCCCAATCTGTCCCGCAACGGCGTTGCCGGTTGCAATACCGATACCATGTTGGAAGCGGTGTCCGATCTCGTTTTGATCTCGGTCGGTATGAATTGCGAGTTGCCTGCGAATTTGGATCGCGGCGTTGGCGGCTCGAGCGACATTATCGGGTTGGGCGATCGGCCAACCCCAGAATCCCATCGCCGCATCACCGTGGAAATCGCCGATGACGCCACCGCAATCGAGAATCGCACGGGTCATGACGCCAAGTGACTCGCTGACTTGGTTTAGCAGTTCCAACAGATGGTCGGATTGTTCTTCGCTTTTTCGTGTGAACCCTCGCAGGTCACAAAACATGACCGACAAATTGGCTTCGCGTGGCCGCAGCACCTCAGCGGGATCTTGGTTCGCTAACGCGTCCATCACGACAGGTGCAAAGAATTGTCGCATCGATGCTTGGCGTCGTTCCAATCGTCGCGTTTGCCGTAGGTTGGCGACCATCGATCCAACAAGTTCGGCAAACTTCAAATCATCCTGCAGCGCTTCCGGCGGGGTCGCGTTCTGGTCTCGCGGATCAAAACGTCCATGGGTTGACGATTGACCGGCGACGTAGATCGCCCAACCACGGCACGCGATACTTCGCAGCGGAACGCAGAAAGCCCAATCGACACCCTCGTTCGTCGTATACCCACTCTGCGTCACATCGTGAGGAGACCAGACTTGCAAAACGCTTTCGCGAGTTTCGATCGCCGAACGGGCAAGTCGTGCGCTGACTTGTGCCGATTCGTATTCAAACCCGCGGCTATCGTAATGCAGGATTTGGACGGGCAATTCCGCTCGCGGACGGTTGCGATGATCGGATGCCGGATCGTCTTGCAACGCGACAATCGCCACGGCAGTCGCCGCCGGTGTGGCTTGCAGCAATACATTGGTCATCCGCACCAACAATTCTTCGTCGGTCTCGCTGCTGGTGATCAAGTCGGGCAAACGACTCAGCATGTCGATGCGTGAATTGGCATCGCGGAAATGGCGGCGTCGCAACACCGTGTAGTCGTAGACGTGCTGAGTAACATTCTCGCTCGATGGCAACTCCGAGGCGCCGGGCCGATTGACTACCGTGAACGTGGTTTCGCCAATCACAAAATGTTCACCGACGGTCAATTTGAATTGCGGCGATTGTCGACCACGATAGAAGACGGGATTGCGAGCGTGCACGTTCTGGATGACTTCGACTTGATGATCCAGATGCACTTTGATTCGCGCGTGTCGTCGCGAGATCTTGGGATCCCACGGGACATTCCAATCGCTGTCAGCACGTCCCAGCAGGATTTCGCGACCGGACGTGGCGTCGGGCAATGCACGTCGCCAACGCTGTTGGTCATGGGGCCCTTGCGCGATTAAATCCGCCACGGTTTAGCTTTGAGTGCGATGAGAGATTAGAAAGTCGACCGTCAATTCCCGCGCCCGTTCGTTGTTCATCAAGAAACTGTGCAGCACGGGCACGGTATGAAATTCTTCGGCGCCTTCGAGTTGTGCTTCTTCGATGCTGACCACAAAATCACTCGCGCCGTCGACAAGAGGGTTTTGAATCGGGGTCGAAGAGACGTCACCGGCGACGATCGCAAAGGGGAATGGCGGGGTTGCCAACCGATCCGCAAACGCTTGCCACTGACTGCCCAATTCGCGGCATCCTTTGCCGGTGATGACGTCGAAGATACCCGTAGCGTTTAGCCGCCGAGCGATGGCGGCGCCTTGATTGGGTGGTCCTAACATGACCATCGATTCACAACGCGGCAACAGATTTCGAGGATCACCGTCACGTTGCAGATCGCCGATCAAATGTCGCGTGACAATGTTGCCCATGCTGTGCCCGACGAAGCTAATTTTCGTATCTTCGGGTAATCGTTCGAGCAACTCGCGAAGCGCCGCTGCGTGGTCGCCAATCGAACAACGTGTGCTCGCGTACGAGAACCGAATGATCTCGGCATCGTCGGTCGACTTCAGGTCCTTTTCCAACTGCGTCATCGAATGATGCGTCCGCATCAAACCATGAAGCAGGATGACGACTCGTTTGCATTGGGACGCAGGGGCCGATGGTGTGTGTTCTGCCAAACACGTTTCACAGTGCTGGCGAGTCCCCCAAGTGATGCGATTGTTGTTTCGGTCCAGCAAACGCCAATGTCCCGTCAACGCATTCTGCTGAAGACGGTTTCCATCGACCCATGCATGATCGGTCCAGACCTGGGTCCCCCCTGCGGTCTTGTTTAGAAAGGCCAACGAAGAGGAGCGCGGCACCACGGTTTCGTCATCACTGGATGTTTCGGCGATCGGCGGATTGGTGGGGGATTGCGATCGCACGAGATTCGATTCCTGAGCAAGAAACAGCAGGGCGAGGAGGCAGAAGTGTCGCATGATCGTCATTCAGGGTGAAGGAAAAAGCGGGTGATAAGCCTACAGAGACCGCCGACGGCCCATCGCTTCGCATTTCTTCAAAAAATTTCGATTGAATTGGACCTTCGCTTGACGGGGATCAGCGGGCGATCCCCGCGTCGCAATGCCTCGATCCGCGTCGTAGCGACCCGATCGCCCTCTGACGCGGTGCTCGCTACTCCGCTTTCGGAGCGTTCTTTTTCGCAGGCTCCTGTTTGGTTTTGGTCGTCTTGTCTGTGGGGGCTTTGATGACCGCAGGCGGCTTTTTGCCTTTGGGGACAAATCGCATCGAGATCGAATTGACGCAGTGGCGAGTATTTTTGGCGGTGAATCGCTCTCCCTCGAAAACGTGGCCAAGATGTCCCTTGCAGTTACTGCAGACAATTTCGATCCGCTCGCCATCGGCGTCCAAATGCCGCTCGACCGCCCCTTTGATTTCATCGTCAAAGCTGGGCCACCCGCAATGGCTTTCAAATTTGCTCTCTGAACTGTACAGCGGAGCGTTGCATTGCCGGCAAATGTAGATGCCGGGGTCTTTCGTATGGGTGTACTCACCGATTCCCGCTCGTTCGGTTCCCTTATGCAAAATCACATAGGCTTCGCGTTCATTGAGCGGATTGAATGAAAATGGCGTCTTGGCCTTGGCTGCAGTTTCGCTACCCGCATTCTTTTCCGTGGCCGACTGCGGTTGGGGGGCCGCTGCGGCATTGTCGGTGGGTTCGGCGGGAGCCGAGACGAAAATCGCGGCGGTGCTTTCGCTGTTTGTCCCCGTGCTCGCCGATTCGTTGTGGGCAATTTCGTCGCTGGCCGCATCCGCACGCGACGCAGCGGCGCTGGGACGTGAAACGTTCGTGTCGCAACCGGCAAAACATCCAGCCAGGAGGAGGGGGAATATGGCAGTCAGTCTCAAGCGAATTCTCCTGCAAGCGGATCGTGAGTGTGTGATCGTTATTGTTTGGATTTTGAAATCGTGAGGTCCGCTCCTCCGATCCCTTCCATTCTAGCCGCGAAATCACCTCGCGGGGCACCCCATTAGACAGGTGGCTTGGGGGGATCGGAGGTCGGCTAGTGGGGATCACGGCCCGCGTATGCCGTCGTAAGCTGGTTGCAATGCGAGTATAAAATCCATTGTGTGGTGAAATTGCCGTGTCGATTCCATTACACTGAGCGTTTGTAAGCATCAAAGCGTTTGAAGGCAGCAAGCTTGGGCCTTCGCGTTCGATTGATTCCCCCCTTTTTCCTGACTGGCTTTCCCACCATGACCAAATCTCCCTCAGGGCAAATTGACCACGTTCTGACCGAAGATCGTTTGTTTCCGCCCCCGGCCGAATTTACTCAGAAGGCCGTTTTTTCGACGACCGACCAGTACCAGGAAATGTACAAGCGTGCGGCCGAAAACACGGATGACTTTTGGCGTGAAGAAGCGCTCGAGCATCTGCATTGGTTCGAGCCGTTCAGCGAAGTGTGCAAGTGGAATCCGCCTCACGCTGAATGGTTTGTCGGCGGCAAGACGAACGCCAGCTATAACTGTTTGGACCGACACATCGACGCCGGCCGGGGCGATCGTGCGGCGATCATTTGGGAAGGGGAACCGGGCGATACGCGAACGCTTAGCTACAGCGAACTTCGCCGCGAAGTTTGCAAGTGCGCCGAAGGGCTCAAGCAACTTGGCGTCGGTGTCGGTGATGTCGTCAGCATTTACATGCCGATGACTCCCGAGCTTGCGATTGCGATGTTGGCTTGTGCTCGCATCGGAGCGGTCCATTCGGTGATCTTTGCCGGTTTTAGCGCCGAGTCGATTGTCGATCGCAATAACGACGCGGGGGCGAAATTGATGATCACCGCCGACGGGCTGTACCGCCGAGGCAAGATTTTGCCATTGAAGAAAACGGTGGACGAGGCGCTGGTAAAATCGCCGACGGTCCAGCACTGCTTGGTACTCAAGCGAACCGGTCAAGACGACGTGGCGATGACCGAAGGCCGCGACGTGTGGTGGCACGATGTGGTCGATACACAGGCTGGCGAAATCGCAGCCGAACCGATGGGCAGCGAAGCATCGTTGTTCATTCTGTATACCTCGGGCAGCACCGGGAAACCCAAAGGGATTCGACACACCACCGCAGGATACAACCTGTGGGCCAAGCGGACATTCCAGTGGGTGTTTGATCATCGCGAAGATGACGTCTATTGGTGCACCGCCGATTGTGGATGGATCACCGGTCACACCTACATCGTGTACGGACCGCTATCGGCCGGGGCGACCTGTTTGATGTACGAAGGCGCACCAAACTTTCCCGCCGAAGATCGCTTCTGGGATCTGGTCGAAAAGTACAAGGTGACGATTCTGTACACCGCTCCGACCGCCATTCGCGCCTTTATCAAATGGGGCGACGAGCACGTTGATAAACATGACCTATCGAGCTTGCGATTGCTGGGAAGCGTCGGCGAAGGGATCAACCCCGAAGCCTGGATGTGGTACCACAAAAAGATTGGTGGCGAGCGTTGCCCGATCGTTGACACGTGGTGGCAAACCGAAACGGGCGGCATCATGATGAGTCCGTTGCCAGGGATCACGGCAACCAAACCCGGTTCGTGTACCACACCGCTGCCGGGCGTGGTGCCTGCGATTGTCGACGAAACCGGCAACGAAGTTGACGATCACCACGGCGGGATGCTGTGTATCGCCAAACCGTGGCCAGGGATGCTACGAGGCATCTGGGGTGACGAAGACCGTTATGCCGACCAATATTGGTCAATGGTCCCCGGGAAATATCTGACTGGCGATAACGCTCGGCGTGACAAAGACGGTTACTACTGGATCATGGGCCGCATCGATGATGTGATCAACGTCTCAGGACACCGGCTTAGCACGATCGAAGTCGAAAGTGCATTGGTCAGCCACCCGGCGGTCTGCGAGGCGGCGGTCGTCGGACGTCCGGACGAGATCAAGGGGCAAGCCATCGCGGCGTTTGTTTCGATTCGCGATCGCGAACCTGACGAAGCGTTGCGGACGGAGTTGAAGATGCATGTGCGGAAGCAGATTGGAGCTCTGGCTCAGCCCGACGACCTGCGGTTCACCGCATCGCTTCCGAAGACGCGAAGCGGCAAAATCATGCGTCGCTTGCTGCGTGATATCGCCTCGGGCAACGAGATCGGCGGCGATACGTCGACACTCGAGGATTATTCGGTGTTGGCCAAGATCCGCGACGAAGACTAGTCGTCCGCGAGCGAAATTTGCAGTGGCGAAACTCGCCATGCGTTGCGGATGGATCGGTGATGAAACGAACGTCTTCGCGATGCTCGATCGCGAGGTTCGTTACGCGGTATAACGTGTCACGGCCGATTCGGGATAACCGTCATAGAAACGGCGGATCCAATGTCGGCCGGACCAATGTTCGAGATGCCGCTGCCATCCGTTTCGCTCGAGCAATCGGTCGCTGATCGCCCCGTTGGTGACATGCGCCACGATGGCGGCGGCATTGCGAACACGGGCGATTTCTTCGAGCACGCGGATGGCGCCGATAAACGTTTTGTAACCGGCTTTCTGACCCGAGCGAATGTAGTCGAGCGTCAAGAAGCCTGGCATCCCAAAGGGTTGATGGTAATCCAACCAGCAGATGTCGTCGTTCATCCGCCCGTATCTGGATTGCCACCAAACCTGGGCCACTGACACGCTGCCGGCGACCCACCGCCGCTGGACTTTGACAAAGCGGCCGCCTTGCATCACGATTCGGCCACATCGCCACGAACGCAACTGAGCTTGCCCGTCGCCAATGTCGGTGATGAAACTCGGTCCAAACATGATCCTGTTCTCGCTTATTGGTTCGCCGCCGTTTCTAGGTGTAGCGAAAGTCGCCAAGACTTTCGATCGGTCGACGCATGCCCCTCCGAAACTCACTCACGGCTTATTGATTTAATGAGCCGCGACGCGTCAGCGGCCGGGTCCCACGCACGACCCGGTGCCTTACGGCCCACGGCTCACCGCTGAGATTTGCATTTCGCTTAAATCAACACGTCGCCAAGACTTTCGGTCGGTCGACGCATGCCCCTCCGAAACTCACTCACGGCTTATTGATTTAATGAGCCGCGACGCGTCAGCGGCCGGGTCCCACGCACGACCCGGTGCCTTACGGCCCACGGCTCACCGCTGAGATTTGC